>NZ_CP024160.1:1568783-1937566 GCF_002736145.1 Collinsella aerofaciens | reverse complement strand
CTCGTCGAGGTGCAGCACCATCATGCGCATATCGCGAGCGTAATGGCCGAGGCTATCGCCGCGGGCCAGCTTACAACCGACGCGCGCGTCCTTGGCATCGCCTTTGACGGCACCGGCGCCGGCACCGATGGGACCATTTGGGGCGGCGAGTTTCTTGTTGCCAGCCTTGGCGGCTTTGAGCGCGCCGCGCATTTGCGCACCTGGGCGCTCCCCGGCGGGGCGGCCTCCGTGCGCGACGCCCGCCGCAACGCCTTTGCCCTGCTCAGTGAGCTCGGCCTACTCGAGCACCCAGGCGCCGCTCGGCTTTTGGACAGCCTCGACGAGCAAACGCGCAGCGTGACAGCCACCATGATCGAGCGCGGCATCAACAGCCCGCGTACCAGCAGCATGGGGCGTCTCTTTGATGCCGCGGCAGCAATTCTGGGCATCTGCGACAAGGCAACCTACGAGGGCGAACCCGCCATAGAATTCGAAGCCGCCGCCTGGCGCGCGCTCAGTAGTGAAAGTGCCTGCCCCACCGGCAATATGGCCAGCTTTTCCGTAACCGAATCATCCCGTCCGGACGACTGCCATGTTCTGAACTCCAGACCGCTTTTTGAGGCGCTTTTGGAGGGAATCAGGACCGGCGTGCCCGCCGGCAAGCTCGCGCTCGACTTCCATGTCACCATCGCACGCGCGTCGGCCCGCATCGCAAGCGAGATCTGCGTCCGTGAAGGCATCGACACCGTCGCGCTTTCGGGCGGCGTGTTCATGAACCGACTCCTGCTTCAGTTCCTCACCCGCGAGCTCAAAAGCACAGGCCTTACTGTCCTTGTCTCCCACACCGCACCCGTCAATGACGGCTGCATCGCCTACGGTCAGGCGGCGGTCGCAAACGCTCGTCTTGCGCAGACAACATCGCGATAGACTGTTTTGCCAGTCTGTGCGCCGCCGTCTCACAGGTGTAACGCGTTTGCTCGTGACTCCCGCGAGCGCTACCATCAACTGATGGGTAATTAGGCGCCTATCCAGCGCAAAACGTATAAAAGGGGAACATTATGTGCCTTGCCGTTCCCGGTAAAGTGGTCAAACGCGACGACGACCTTAAGGCGACCGTCGACATGATGGGCATCGAGCGCCCCGTTTCGCTGCGCCTCGTGCCGACGGCACAGGTAGGCGACTATATTCTCGTGCACGCCGGCTTTGGCATTCAGATTGTCGACGAGCAGGAGGCGCAGGAGACGCTCGACCTGGTCAACACCATGACCGAGCTGGCCAAAGAGGACCAGCTGGCCACCAACCCGGCGGAGGCTTACTAGTGGCGGCCGGACAGCCGGCTCGCTCCGGTATCGGCTTTTCGGCATTCCGCGATCCCAAGCTGGCTCGCGAGCTCATCGAGCGCATCCGTGAACTCGTCGGTGACCGCGCCATCAACCTTATGGAAGTCTGCGGCACGCACACCGTGAGCATCGGTCGCTATGGCTTTCGCTCCATTATGCCTGCCGGGCTCAAACTGCTGAGCGGTCCGGGTTGCCCCGTCTGTGTTACCGCCAACCGCGATATCGACCATGCAATCGCGCTCGCCAAGATGGACGGCGCCATCATCACCACCTTTGGCGACATGATGCGCGTGCCCGGGTCGTCTACCTCGCTCGCCGCGCAAAAGGCGACGGGGCGCGATATTCGCATTGTGTACTCCCCGCTCGATGCACTCGATATCGCCGAACACAACCCCGATCGCCCGGTCATCTTTATGGGCGTCGGCTTTGAGACCACGACGCCTACCATCGCCGCCGCCATCCTGGAGGCAGACGCGCGCGGGCTGCAGAACTTCTCGGTCTACTGTGCCCATAAGACCACGCCGCCGGCGCTGCGCGCCATCGCCAACGATCCCGAGACCACTATCGACGGCTTTATCCTGCCGGGCCACGTCGCCACCATCACGGGCTTAGCCCCCTTTGACTTTTTGGTCGACGAGTTCAATACCCCAGGCGTAGTCACCGGATTTGAGCCGGTCGATATTCTGCAGGGCATCTGCATGCTGGTCCAGATGGTTGTTGAGGGGCAGCCCGCAATCGACAACGCCTACCGCCGTGGCGTCAACGCAGACGGCAACCCCGTGGCGCGCCAGCTGGTCGAGCAGGTGTTTGAGCCATGCGACACCACGTGGCGCGGGCTGGGGCCGATTGCCAACTCGGGCCTTTCCATCCGCCCCGAGTTCTCGCGCTTTGATGCCCGCACTCGCTTTGATGTGCCCGTTGAGACGACGGTCGAGCCGCGTGGGTGCCGCTGCGGCGACGTGCTGCGCGGGGCCATTACGCCGAGCGACTGCCCTCTGTTCGGCCAAGCTTGTACACCCGAGCATCCCGTCGGCCCCTGCATGGTGAGTTCCGAGGGCAGCTGTGCAGCATATTTCCGCTACCGAGGCTAATGGGTTCCGCCGCTCTAACGAACGGCGGGCCGGTCGACGCTGCACCTCACCCATATAATTCCGTCCTCGATTGGAGTTTTCGATATGTCCCGTACTGCCACCGATAGCACTGTCCTGTTGGGCCACGGCTCTGGCGGCCAGATGATGAAACGCATCATCGATGAGGTCTTTTTGGATGCCTTTGGGTCGCCCGAACTGCTCGAGGGCAACGATGCCGGCGTCGCTGCGCTGCCCGCGAGCGGGCGCATCGCCATGTCGACCGACAGCTTTGTAGTCTCGCCGCAGTTCTTCCCCGGCGGCAATATCGGCCGACTCGCCGTGTGCGGAACCGTTAACGACGTCGCGACCTCGGGCGCCAACGTGCGCTACCTCTCATGCGGCTTTATCCTCGAAGAGGGCTACCCCATGGACAAGCTGCGTCAAATCGTGCAGACCATGGCCGAGACGGCACATGAGGCAGGCGTGAAGATTATCACCGGCGACACCAAGGTGGTCGAGCGTGGCGGTGCCGACGGCGTCTATATCAATACCGCCGGCGTGGGCGAGGTGCCTGCAGGCGTGACGCTCAGCGGTGCCAACTGCCGGCCCGGCGACGCCATCCTGGTATCGGGTACGCTAGGCGACCACGGCATCGCCATCATGAGCCAACGCGAGGGCCTGGCGTTTTCGAGCGCCATCGAAAGCGACGCCGCACCGCTCAACCATCTGATTGCCGACGTGCTCGCCGCTGCCCCCGGCACCCGCTGCTTCCGCGACCCCACGCGCGGCGGCCTGGCATCCACGCTCAACGAGTTTGCCCAGGCCAGCGGCGTTGCCATGGAGGTCGACGAGGATGCCGTGCCCGTGCGCCCCGACGTGCAGGCAGCCTGCGAGATGCTCGGCTACGATGTGCTGCAGGTGGCAAACGAGGGCAAGATGGTTGCCGTGGTGCCGGCTGAGCAGGCCGATGCCGCGCTGGCCGCCATGCGCGCCGCTTGCTACGGCGAAAACGCTGCCATTATCGGCCGCGTGCTGCCGCTTGCCGAGGGCGCCCGTCCCGCCGTGCGCGTACGCACCGGCTGGGGCTCGACCCGCATCCTCGACATGCTCGTGGGAGAGCAGCTGCCGAGGATTTGCTAACGACAAAGGCTCAGGGCTATTAAAGATATTCAGATTCCAAACATGCCCGGCACGCATGCCCAGTATCATGGGGTGCGTTTTACAACTCAAGCGGCAGGAGCACCCATGGCAGCAGCTTTTTCCCATGTGATCTTTGACCTGGACGGCACCATTCTCAACACGCTCGAGGACCTGGCGGCCGCCGGCAACCATACCTGCGAGATGCACGGCTGGCCCACGTTTGCCGTAGACGAGTACCGCTACAAGGTGGGAAACGGCATGCTCAAGCTGGTCGAGCGCTTTATGCCCGCCGAGTATGCAGGCGACGGCCGTATGTTTGAGCAGACGCTTGCCGAGTTTAGGGCCTATTACGGCGAGCACAAGGAGGACCACACTGCCCCCTATGCCGGTACTATCGAGATGCTCGACCGCCTGCGCGCCGCGGGCGTGCAGCTTGCCGTGCTCACCAACAAGGACCACGTCTCGGCGGTTCCGCTTATCGAGAAATACTTTGGTTCCGAGCGCTTTGCGCTGGTGCAGGGCCGCGTCGATGCGTTTCCTCCCAAGCCCGAGGCGCCTGTTACGCTGCATGTGATGAAAGAGCTAGGCGCCGACCCGGCAACCACACTCTATGTGGGCGATTCCAATGTCGATGTTTTGACCGGCCACAACGCTGGCCTTAAGAGTGCGGGCGTCAGCTGGGGCTTCCGCGGCCGTGCAGAGCTGGAAGCCGCCGGCGCCGACTACGTAGTGGACACCCAGGCAGAGCTCGCGGCGCTGATTCTGGGCGAGTAACCGCTCATCCCTCCCACGGGTAGCCAATGTGGGACGGGACTCTTATAGCTGCCCCCTGCACCAAAGAAGTGTCCCCAACTGCCGGCAGAAAAGGAGCGTCCCCAACTGCCATCTTCGGCAGCGATGGCAACGCCACAGGTACAAGTGCCACCTAAGCCAGCCAAGGAAACGCCGTTGTTTTGGCAACGACAGCGAAAGCCCGCCAGAGCGAGCAAGGTGCCTTGAAACGAGGCGGCATTGACCTTCTGGTCATGCCGCCGAAGTTGAAAGGCAGATTGCCGCCCTGGCGGGCTTGCAGCGTCGAGCAGTTGCGGCGTTTGGTAAAACGCCGCAACGAACTAGCTCAGCATTGCATCCATCATCTCGGAGTTGACGGAGTCGTCGGCAGACCACTCGCCGTCGTCGTTGCAGGTGTACTTGAAGATAACCGTGGTCTTCCTGGGCTCGGTGGCCTTGGTCACATCGACCATAACCTGACCGGCCATCTTGTACAGCTCGTCATCGGAGGGAACCGTATCAAGCGCGGCGACCTTCTCCTGATACTGGGTGGAGAAGTCCTCGACGATCTTGTTCATGGACTTGCAGGTGATGGAGACCTCGGCGGTCGCGACACCCTTGTCCTCGTCGACCGTCACGTCGCCGATCTCGTAGTCAAAGCCTTCGAGATAGGTCTTGGCATACTCCTTGGGATCGATACCCAGCTGCTCGAACTCGTCGCCCGAAGCCTCCTCCAGACCAGAAAGGAACTCGTCGCCACCGTTCTTGACCTCGTCAAACTGAGTCGTAAGATCCTCGGTGATGAGTTCCTCGATCGAAGGGCCTCCACAACCGGAAAGCACGACCACGCATGCAACCAAAACGGCCATGAGGGGCGCAAGCAGCAGCTTCTTTTTCATGTTGTTCCTCCCAATGAGCGGCACCGCGCTTCCCAGACGCGGCGCACGTTGTAATAAGTAAGCCCATACTATCCACTTATTAACACCCTCGGCAACGCGAAGGCGCGGTCGGTTCGTTTTAGCGTCCGAACGGTTTGCAAGCCCGCCCAACGTGCAATAAAACGCTTCCCCGCGGTGCAATAAAAAAGGTGGCCGGAAAACCCGACCACCCTTGCACATCCTTTGGATGTCGCAGTTTACTTGCGGACGACCTTAACGATGGCGTCACCGGCGGCGACAGCGGAGTCGGCCTCGACGGCGAGTTCGACATCGGCAAACTCGGCGGTGTTGGACACGGCTACGACGACGCAGTCCTTGTAACCGGCGGCAGCGATCTTGGCGCGGTCGATCTTGAGCATGGGCTGACCGGCCTTCACGACGTCGTCGGCCTTGACGAAGCCCTCGAAGCCGTCGCCGTTCATGTTGACGGTATCGACGCCAACGTGCACCAGAACCTCGATGCCGCTATCGGACTGCAGACCCACGGCATGACCCATGGTGACGGTCACCTTGCCGTCGCAGGGGGCGTAGACCAGGTCGTCCTCGGGCCACACGGCGCAGCCCTTGCCCAGAACCTCGCCACCAAAGACGGGATCGGGCACGTCGGCCATCTTGATGACCTTGCCCTTGACGGGCGAGCACAGCACGTCGGCGCCGGCAGAAGCAGAGATGGAGGCCGGAGCAGCGGCAGCCGCGGGCTCAGCCTTCTTCTTGAACATATCAAACAGACCCATACGTTTTCTCCTCTTGATTAAGCGCAACGTTATGCGCATGCCTACGGTAATTATAGTGCCAAATGGTTCAAATGCTAAGGTGGGGACTCGAATCGCGAGCCCATCCCAACGCTTTTCCCCGGTGGCACTCATATTGTCGATTAATCCAGGCCCTCGGCACCGTTGGACTTGATGATCTTCTGGTAGGCGTAGAAGCTGTCCTTGCGGCGGCGCTCGTAGGTACCGGTGCCGTCGTCGTACTTATCGACGTGAATGAAGCCGTAGCGCTTGCGCATCTCGCCGGTACCGGCGGAAACCAGGTCGATGGGGCCCCACCAGGTGTAGGCGATCAGGTCGACGCCGTCGGCAATGGCCTCGCCCATGGCCTTGACGTGGCTCTGCAAGTAGGCGATACGATACGGGTCGTGGATGGAGCCGTCCTCCTCGACCTCATCGTAGGCGCCCATGCCGTTCTCGACCACCATCAGCGGAATCTCGTAGCGGGCGTAAATCTCGTTGAGGGCGATGCGCAGACCCAGCGGATCGATCTGCCAGCCCCAGTCGGTGGACTCCAGATAGGGATTCTTGCCGCCAAAGGTCATGTTGCCCTCGGTCATCTCGTGATCCTTGTGGGTGCCCACGGTGCCGGACATGTAGTAGCTAAAGGTGTAGAAATCGACCTCGCCGTCGGCGATATCCTGCAGGTCACCGTCCTCCATCACAAGCTCGACATCGTTCTCGGCCCAGAAGCGCTTGGCATAGAACGGATACTTGCCGCGCACCTGCACGTCGGAGCAGTACCAGTTCATGGTATTCATCTCCTGCTGCGTGGCGAACACGTCGGCCGGATCGCACGTGGCAGCATAGGAGAGGATGAAGCAGTCCATGTTGCCCATCTTAAACTGCGGATAGTGCTCGTGGGCATAGCGCACGACGCGGCCGCTGGCGACAAACTGGTGATGCAGGGCCTGCATACGGGCCTGCGGCGTGGTGTGGACCGCCGAAGCCGGGCCCTCAAAGCCCTGGATCATGCTGGTCCCAAAGAGGTTGCCCATGTCCTGGGTGCCGCAGTTGATCTCGTTGAAAGTGAGCCAGAACTTGACCTTGTCCTGATAGCGGTCGAAGACGGTCTGGCAGTACTTCTCAAAGAAGCCGATGAGCTCGCGGCTCGCCCAGCCGTTGTATTTCTCGACCAGGTGATAGGGCATCTCGTAGTGCGACAGGGTCACGAGCGGCTCGATATTGTGAGCGCGCAGGCAGTCGAAGACGCGGTCGTAAAAGGCGAGGCCGGCCTCGTTGGGCTCGGCGTCGTCGCCGTTGGGGAAGATGCGGCTCCAAGAGATGGACATGCGGAACATGTTGAAGCCCATCTCGGCGAACAGCGCGATGTCCTCCTCGTAGTGATGGTAAAAGTCGATACCGTCATGATTGGGGTAGAAGCGGTTGGGGTCGATGTCGATCGTAATCTGGCGCGGCTCCTTGTAGCTGCCGCCCAAGAAGTGGTCGTCGACCGACGGACCGCGGCCGTCAACGTTCCAAGCGCCCTCAAACTGATTGGCGGCCGTGGCGCCGCCCCAATAGAAACCCTCGGGGAACTTGATGTTTGCCATGAGCATCTCCTTTACATCGCGGGTCGATAAGCCGAGTATTACCCACGCACGCGACAGGCAGGGGCAGGGGTGCCAAACCCGACACTTCTTTTCGCAGCGGCACCCCGCCGCCACCCCGCCCCTGACACTTCCTGATACCTGCCAAAAAGGGACAGGTTTATTTTGGTCGGTTTTATCTGGGCAAACGCTGGCGATACGCTGCCGGCGTGCAGCCATAGCGCTCGGCAAACTTTTTGTAGAAGAAGCTCATGTTGGCGTAGCCGGCCTCGCGCGCCGCGGCTTCCGCAGTGGAGCCGGCGTCGAGCAGTGTTGCCGCGCGTGTCAGGCGACTCTCCTGCACGAGCTGCATAAACGTGCGCCCCGACTGCCGTTTGAGCAGCGCGCTTGCGTAGTTGGGACTCAGATGGAGGTGGCGAGCTACGTCCTCGAGCGTACAATCGCAGGCATGGCGCTCGATGTATCCCACGGCGGCCGCGACCTGCGCCGAAGGCAGCCTGGGCATGTCCGCCTGCAGCAGCGATGTCTCATAGCTTTGCATAAGTTCGACCAGCAGCAACTCAAACAGCCTCGACACGATCTGGGGACTCGCCGCCGTCGGCTCCAGAAGCTCACACAGCATCTCCTGCATATATCGGCGCACGCGGCGGCTGTTGACCGTGCGGAAATGCACATGACCGCGGTGGTCGGTTTCGTCATTGAGGGCATTAATGAGGAACTGCGAGACGGTGCTTGACGGCGACAGGCTCTGCTCTAGGCTGCGGTGCAACATCGGCCGCGAGATGACGATGCTCAGCATAATGTCATGCTCGCCGAGCTCGCCCACGGCATGTGGACAGGCTGCGTCGAGCAAGAGCACCTCGTTTTGAGCAAGCGTAAGCTGTTCGCCGTTGACGACCTGCGGCGCGTGCCCGCGATAGACATAGCTGATTTCGACATAATCGTGCACATGCTCCGGTACAGGGTTGAAGCGCGAGTTGCGCACGATTGATAGACCCTCGGGCATGCCTTCTTGGTGCAAGGCTTGCGTCGGGTCACCGATTTTATGGATATGTTTTTCACCGATACCCTGCTGATGACCCCAGCTGAACGCATCATTCCAGTCATAGCGGGCGCCCGCGTGGTAAGCACGCTCGCTGTCGGTCAGCTCGAGCAGAAGGCTGTCTAAATGCGTAAGATCCATGGCATCACAATCGTTGATTCGGTCATATTCTGCTGTGGTTTTGATATTAGCAGGACGGCGCGCTCGGCGTACTCTGACTTCAATCGATTTAAAAGGTTGGTTTTAGGGGAGTGGATATGACGGCATACGACAACCATGTGCTTCCGTTCTTGTGGCTCAAGGGCGAGGCGCGCGAGACGATTACCGAATACTTGGAGCAGATTGCCGGTGCGGACATCCGCGAGGTCTGCCTCGAATCACGCACGCACCCCGAGTTTTGTCGCGACGGCTGGTGGGCTGACCTGCGTTTTATCATCGGCGAGTGCAAGCGCTTGGGGTTGAAGATCTGGCTGCTCGACGACGCCCATTTCCCCACGGGCTACGCCAACGGCGCGCTTGCGGGCGAGAACGTCGACCCCGCGCTTAGGAAGACCGTGCTCAAACATCGCACGGTTACGGTCGTTGGTCCCCAGCCGTCCACGGTCATTAAGCTCGGCAATCTTATGGATCCCACGGAGCGCTTTGTGGGCGCGGCGACTTTCGACGCCGCCGGCGCACCGCTCGACCTTGAGCTCTCCGTTGAGCAGGCCGACGGCACCCCCGCCCGCCTGCGTTTTGACGCGCCCGACGGCATCGCCACCGTCGAGCTCTACGTCACCAGCCAAAAAACCAGCTTTCGCGATGAGTACATCAACATGGTCGACGCCGATTCGTGCCGTGTGCTGATCGACGCCGTCTACGAGCTCACGTTTGAGCATCTGGGCGACGAATTCGGCCGCACCATCCTGGGCTTCTTTACCGATGAGCCCGGCTTTATGAACGAAAAGGGAACCACCCTCGATGACGCCTCTACCAGCAGCTTTATCGGAAGAGGCGACCTGGCGCTGCCGTGGTCGGACGAGCTTGCCCGCCGTTTGCACGAGGCGTTGGGCGCGAGCTGGCTCACCAAGCTACACGGCCTTTGGACACGCGAGGCAGATGGCGCCCGAGTCCGTCACACCTACATGGACATTGCCACGCAACTCTACCGTGCATGCTTTGACGAGCAGATTGGCGACTGGTGTCGCGAGCACGGCGTCATGCATATCGGACATGTGATTGAGGACAAGAGTTGCCACACGCGCCTGGGCCAGGGCGCCGGACACTACTTCCGCGCGGTCGCCGGGCAGGATATGGCGGGCATCGACGTTGTCATCAACCAGCTCGCCCCCGGCATCGACCACGGGCGCTACAGCTACTTCCGCGGCGCGTGGAACATGGAGTTCTTTACCTACGCGCTTGCCAAGCTGGGCTCTTCGGCCGCGCGCCTCGACCCAAAAAAGCAGGGGCGCTGCATGGCCGAGGTCTTCGGCGCCTTCGGTTGGCACGAGGGCCTGCGCGAGATGAAATGGATCGCCGACCACATGCTCGTCCGCGGTATTAACTGGTTTACGCCGCACGCGTTTAGCATGGCGCCCTTCCCCGATTGGGACTGCCCGCCGCACTTTTACGCGCACGGCAACAATCCGCAATGGCCGCACTTTGGCCAGCTCATGAGCTATATGAACCGCACTGCCACGCTGCTTTCGGGAGGCAGCGCCGCGCGTCCCGTCGCCATCCTGTACCACGCCGATGCCGAGTGGGCGGGCGATGCCATGCCCATCGAGCGCGCGGCAGCCGAGCTCACGCGTGCGCAGATCGACTTTGATTTTGTGCCCGCCGAGGCTTTTGAAGATGAGGACCGTTACGAGATTTCGATTGTCGACGGGATATTGGCCGTTAACGGCTGCCGCTACCAGGCATTTGTTATGCCAGGAGCTTCATTTATTGGCTCGGCGACGGCGCAGGCCGTAAGGTGCATGATGGCGGCGGGCGTCATGGTTCTCGCCGTCGATGAAGTGCCTGGTGCGTTTTACGACGCGGATGGCGTGGTTGAACTGGGTGAACTTGCAGCGACTCCGCTTGCCGATATGGCGGGCGTGCTGGCGAGCGTTGGGCTGCAGACGGTTGCCACCGACACGCCCCAGCCCTGGCTGCGCGCGCTTCGCTACGAGCACGCTGGCGAGACCTACGTCATGCTGGTCAACGAGCACCCGCACGAGCGCATCGACTGCACAGTTAAACTCGCGCAGGGCGAGCGACTTTGCGGCACGCGCCTCGACCTGTTGAATGGCACCGATCCCGTTGCGTTTGACGGAACGCTTGAGCTCGCACCCTTCGAGAGCTGCCTCGTTGCTTTGGAGACGGAAGGCGAGCTTGAGTCCAGGGACGGCGCGGACATGGGCTCGAGCGATGCGCTCGCCCTCGACATCAACGGCCCTTGGACCGTCGCCCTCTCCCCTGCCGGCGGCGGAACCTTTGGCGCCCCGCAGGAACTCGAGCACTTGTGCGATCTCACCGCCGAGCGATTCCCCGATGCATGCGGGACGTTCCGCTACCGCACGTTATTCGAGCTCGCGAACGACCTTGCCGATGCCACAATCGACCTGGGAGATGTCTACGAAGTCGCGACACTTACGCTCGATGGACACCCACTCGGCACACGCATCTGTCCGCCCTATCGCTTTGCCATCAACCAGCTTGCTGCCGGCACGCACGAACTCACCGTCGACGTCATCAACACGCTCGATCATGCGATTCCCGACATCTTCGCCCTCACCGAACCCATTGCCCCGAGCGGCATCCTCGGTCCCGTTACCCTTTGCGGGCAAAACCTGCCAAAATAAGCCTGTCCTTTTTTGGCAGGTTTGTTGAGTGTGGGAGTTCGCATGGATATCAAACGCAAGATTTCCGAGGCACAGGGCCTTACCCCTACCGAGCAACAACTCGGCATCTCGGCCCTTGCCATGGGCGAAGACGTCCGCGGGCTCTCTATTAAGGAATTTGCCGCGCGCACCAACGTTTCCGTTGCGAGCGTGCACCGTTTTTGCAAAAAGCTCGGCCTCGAGGGCTTCAAAGATCTCAAGGTCGAGCTCATCCGCCAGGCGACCGAGGCGGGCAACCGGCGCGACGTGGACATCAACTTTCCCTTCGATGCCACCTCCACCCCTGCGCAGGTGATGGAACGCATGGAGGGGCTCTACCAGACCACCTTGGCCGAAACGCAGGAGCTGCTCGACCCTGCACAGCTCGACCACGCCGCCAAGCTCATCATGCGCGCCGGCACCGTGGACATCTACACGGGCTCGCATAACCTGTATCCAGCGGGAATGTTCCGCGATCGCCTGCTTTCCGCCGGCAAAAGCGCGACGTGCCACGACAGCGTCGAGGCGCAGGTGCGCACGGCGCTCGCCTCGGGTCCCGACCATGTGGCAATCGTCATCTCCTACAGCGGCCTTGCCCCCAACCTCAGGGAGATCTTGCCGATCCTTAGCAGTCGACATGCCCCGGTCATCGTCATCGGCACGCCGTACTGTGCCCGCATTCACCCCGGCTTTGCCGCCTATCTCATGGTAAGCGACCACGAGAGCATGACGCACCGCATCACGCAGTTCGCCAGCCATATCGCCGTGCAATACGTGCTCGATTCACTCTATAGCAGCTACTTTGCCAAAGATTACGCCCGCTGCTCCGAGTTCTTAGAGCGCTCGTTCCCCTACACCCGCCTGCCCGGGCTTAAGTAGCGACGAGCGTGGATTTTTGGACACTCAGATAACGAGCGTGGATAATCTCCCACTTTGAGCCCGCACACAGGCCAAAACCGGGAGATTATCCACGCTCATGTTGAATGATCCGTCTTCCTCTGTGCCCGAGGGACCACTCGACCACCTTGCACCAAAGTAATAACGGCTTCTCGTCATTAGATTATTCAAATCAACTCTAATAACTATTTTCGCCATAAACTCGTTATTAGAATTGATATGATTAGCCTAATGACGAGTTTCCGGCATTAAAGATATGGAGGGCGCGATGCAAATCGAGGAGAACGGCCAGGGAACGCTCCGCAATAATCTATCGGGGAAATTAGCTTACTATTCGTTTTTGCCAACGCCCTTGCAATCATTGAGGCAGCTAAACCTCACCGAGGAAACCTATCGCACACTTTCCGCATGCTCACGAAAGCTTGGAGAGCTTGAAGGCATGCTCTACTTTGTTCCCAACGCCGACATGTATCTGACAATGTACGTGCGCAAAGAAGCACTCCTTTCTTCGCAAATTGAGGGGACCCAGTGCACGTTTGACGACCTACTTAGTCCATCGCAAACACAACTCCATCATAAAGATCTCGCAGACGTCGTGAATTACGTCCGTGCTGTCGACCGCGGCGTAGAACTGCTCAAAAAGATGCCCTTGTGCACAAGACTTCTCAGGCAGGTTCATGCGGTCCTGCTGGACGGAGTGCGCGGAACGGAGAAGAATCCAGGCGAGCTGCGATCCTCACAAAACTGGATTGGCCCCTCAGGCTGCACCATTGCAACCGCATCGTTTGTCCCTCCAAACATTGAAGATTTGAGTAACACGCTCCAGGACCTCGAAAGCTTTATCAATGAGCCTCAAATCGAAATGGATCCGATTGTGCGGGCGGCGCTCGTCCATTACCAATTTGAAACTGCCCATCCATTCCTAGACGGAAACGGTCGCCTGGGCAGGCTTCTCATTACACTTATGCTCATCAATGATGGCGTTCTTCATTCTTGCTTGTTCTATCCATCGTTCCAGTTCAAGAAAAATCGAAGCGAGTACTACCGGCAACTCACATCCGTAAGGGAGCGAGGCACTTACGAGGAATGGATAGAGTTTTTCTGCACCAGTCTTCTCGAGAGCGCGAAGGACTCGGTAGGGTCTTTAAAAAACCTTGTTGACCTCCATAACCGTTCCACAGCAACCATTACAGAAAATCTCGGAAGGACTGCTGCAAACGGGCAAAGGCTGTTGGGCATTCTTGAAGAGCATCCCATCATCGACACCGCATTTATCGCTGCCCAACTCGATATCGGCAGGAGTACCGCGAGCTCGCTCGTCAAATCATTTGAAGAATTGGGTATCCTCCGTCCGCTCGACGAGTCAAGACAGAGATACCGGCAGTACGGGTATGAGGAGTATCTTTCGATTCTCAGGGAAGACGCCGAGCCGATTAGATAGGCATCGCAGCCCAGCCAAATATAACGAGCGTGGATTTTCGAACACTAACCTAACGAGCGTGGATAATCTCCCACTTTGAGCCCGCACACAGGCCAAAACCGGGAGATTATCCACGCTCATTTTGGGTCCCCTGGGAACGCATGAGGAGGGCGGATAGACAGCCGTTATTTGCGAGGCGTCAGCGACGTAAAGAGTCCGTGTTGGTTGCAGTAAAGATATATCCTGCCGCGCCCGGTAATATGGAAGCGCGGCTGCACCGATTGCTCTGGATAGAGCTTCTTAAAGCAGATGCCGTCCATAGTCGCATATGCCACAAAGCTAATGTAGTGATCCTTGGTCATGGGATGATCGAGCGTGACGTACCAATCGTCCTCGATGCGCTCGATGGAAAAGGCGTGGTCCGCGTCCGGCTCTTCGGCCTCCTGGGGAAACATCGTGGAGCCACAGCAGCTAAAGCTGCCTTCTCCGAGCGCGTGCACAACGTTTCCGCAGATAGGGCAAACGTAAAAGACGCCTTTGAGCATATTGCCTGCACGGTTGGCGTTGGCCCGAATGTCACCAGCCAAAAGCTCGGCCACGCTTATGCCGAGTCTCTGGGCCAAAGGCTCAACGAGGGAAATGTCGGGAAGGCCGCGGCCGGATTCCCACTTGCTGACGGCTTTATCGGTCACGCCAAGGCTTTCCGCCAGGGCGCGCTGGGTGAGGCCGCGCTCTTCGCGCAGCTGCTTGATGGCATGCGCTGCCAAAAAAGTATGGGAGGCATTGGTTTGCCGTGTCTGGTTCATGGGCTGTCCAATCAAATTGAAGAAATGGAGTGAACCGGTTCGACAGTCAGTATCCATTTGAAGGCCAGGCTCGACAACCTACGCTGCGTAGACATGCGCCAATCGAACGAGCGCGGATTTTTGGACGCTCATCCTGAGTAGTCATTTAAGAACGTCCCCAATGACTACTCATTTATGTCTATCCCCAATGACTACCACGGCAACGCCGATGTTTCGGCAGCGACAGCGAAAACCCGCCAGAGCGAGCAAGGTGCCTTGAAACAAGGCGGCATTGACCTTCTGGTCATGCCGCCGAAGTTGAAAGGCAGATTGCCGTTCTGGCGGGTTTGCAGCGTCAAGCTGTTACGCGGTTTGGTAAAACCGCGTAACTAACGAGCTCCGTACTGCTCGTAGTAGGCATCGATGGCGGCCTTGAGCTCGTCATCGATGACGACCTTGCCGTCGATCTCGTGGTTGTAGAGAGTCTCGACGACCTCGGCCATGGAGACGATGCTCGCGACGGGAAAACCGTACTTGGCCTCGATCTCCTTCTGCGCAGTGGTCACGCCGCCCTTGCCGACCTCCATGCGGTTGAGGGACACGATGAGGCCCTTGATCTCGACATCGGCAGCAGCCTTGACCTTGGGATAGGTCTCGTCGATGGACTTGCCGCTGGTGGTGACGTCCTCGACCATGACCACGCGGTCGCCATCCTGGGGCTCGTAGCCCAGCAGGTTGCCCTTGTCGGCGCCGTGGTCCTTGGCCTCCTTGCGGTCGCAGCAGTACTTGACCTCCTTGCCGTACAGCTCGTGGTAGGCAATGGCGGTCACGACGGCCAGGGGAATGCCCTTGTAGGCCGGCCCAAACAGCACGTCAAAGTCGTCGCCAAAGTTATCGTGGATGGCCTGGGCGTAATACTCGCCCAGCTTCTTGAGCTGGTAGCCCGTCACGTAAGCGCCGGCGTTCATAAAGAACGGGGACTGACGGCCGCTCTTGAGCGTAAAGCTGCCGAACTTAAGAACGTCGGACTCGACCATAAACTTGATGAACTCTTGCTTGTAAGCCTCCATGTGGGCTCCTCTCGTAATTGCGTACGTGCTTTCCAGTTTAGCGCAGGCAGGGCGCGTTGCGGGTGCGCTTTCAGGCCACGGCATTCTGTAAAGGCTTTGTCAGGGGCAATGGTTTTCCGAACAATGGGGTTGACACGATAAACCCCCTCATCAAGAATACGGGCGGATTCAAACGGGTACGAGATGCCCAAAGCGCGCAGCGCCCGGCCTTAAGGAGGTGTGCCATGGAAGGCAGTCATAGTCGAAAAACCTGCATGTCGCCCTCGGCACGCCGCGAGGATTCCGCACACGCATAAGCGCCACGAACCAATCGCCAAAACCACCACAAAGGTGCCTGTCCCCTTTGTGGCGGTTCGCGAGCTTGACGTGAGCGACATCTAGGTTTTTTGAAGCAAATACGACACGTACGCTAACTCCCTTCAACAAGGAGGACCCTATGCTGATGCTCAAAACCGCCACGGTACTCGAAGCCATCTCCAAGCGCCGCCGCACGGCGCGCCCCGCCGCTCATACCGGCCTGTCCAAGAACACCATATTCGCCGCCACCCATAGTGCCGAGGACGCTCTCGTACTGCTTGACGCCACGGCAAACGGCCTCACCGCCGAGCAGGCAACCGAGCGCCTGGACGCCTCCGGCCCCAACACCATCGAGGCACCGACCAAGACGCTCGCCCGCCGCATCGCCGATGCGTTCATCGATCCTTTCGCCGGCATCCTCGCCGCGCTCGCGCTGGTCTCGCTCTACATCGACGTGCTCGCCGTGCCTGAGCCGCAGCGCGACCCCTCCACGGTCATCGTCATCGGCATCATGCTGCTGGTATCGGGCGGCATGAAGTTTATCCAAGAAGCCCGCAGCGGCAATGCGGCAGAGGCCCTCAAGGACCTGGTCTCCAACACCTGCACCGCCCTGCGCGACGGCGAGCGCATCGAGATCCCCTTCGACGAGCTCGTCCCCGGCGATGTAATCCGCCTCTCTGCCGGCGACATGGTGCCGGCCGATGCCCGCATCATCACCGCACGCGATCTGTTTGTGATCGAGTCCGCACTCACCGGCGAGAGCGAGGCCGTCGAGAAGACCACTGCCATCACCGTCGTCGAGGGTGCCGACGGCTCCGCGCTGCCACTCTCCGCCTGCAAGAACATCGTCTTTACCGGCACCTCCGTGCAAAACGGCACCGCCATGGCGCTTGTCGTTGCCACTGGCTCGGACACCCACCTGGGCGGCATCGCCAAGATGCTCAACGGGCGCGGCGAGAAGAGCGCGTTTGACCGCGGCGTGTCGAGCGTCTCCATGCTGCTCGTACGCCTCATGCTCGTTATGGCGCCAGCCGTCTTTGCCATCAACGCCGCCACCAAGGGCAACGTCATCGACGCGCTGCTGTTCGCCACGAGCGTGGCCGTGGGCATCACGCCGCAGATGCTTCCCGTCATCGTGACCACGAGCCTGTCACAGGGCGCCAAGGACCTCGCTCGTCGCCAGGTTATCGTCAAGGAGCTGCCAGCGATCCAAAACCTGGGCGCCATGGACGTGCTGTGCTGCGACAAGACCGGCACTCTCACCGAAGACCGCATCGTGCTCGAGCGCTACCTCAACACCGATGGCAACGAGGACGCGCGCGTTCTGCGCCATGCGTTTTTGAACAGCTTCTTCCAGACCGGCCTCAAAAACCTTATCGACCTGGCCGTAATCGACCGTGCCGATGTGACACCCTCGACCGTCGCACCCGATTCCATGCTGGGCCAGAGCCTGCGCGACCGCTATACCAAGGTCGACGAGGTACCCTTCGATTTCTCGCGCCGTCGCCTGAGCGTAGTTGTCGCCGACGCCCAGGGCAAAACCCAGATGGTTACCAAGGGAGCTGCCGAGGAAATGCTCGAGATCTGCTCCTTTGTCGAGGTCGATGGCATCGCCCAGCCGCTCACCAAAGACAAGCTCGCCCAGATTCGCAAGCAGGTCGCTGGACTCAACGCCGAGGGCCTGCGCGTGATTGCCGTGGCGCAGAAAACCAATCCGCGCTGCGTGGGCGAGTTTGGCATCGCCGACGAATGCGACATGGTGCTGATGGGCTTTTTGGCCTTCCTCGATCCACCCAAAGCAAGTGCCGCGGGCGCCGTCGCCACCCTCGAGGCCAAGGGCGTAGCGGTCAAGGTCCTGACCGGCGACAACGACCGCGTCGCCGCCACCGTCTGCGCGCAGATCGGCATCGATGCGAGCAACGTCTTGCTCGGCTCCGAGATCGATGCGCTCGACGACGCCGAGCTTGCCGAGCGCGCCGAGAAAACTCACCTCTTCGCCAAGCTCTCGCCGTTGCAGAAGGCGCGCCTGGTGCGCGTCATGCGCGAGCTACTCGGCCACACCGTGGGCTTTATGGGCGACGGCATCAACGACGCCGCCGCGATGCGTGCGAGCGACTGCGGCATCTCGGTCGACTCCGCCGTCGATATCGCCAAGGAATCCGCCGATATCATCTTGCTCCAAAAGGACCTGGGCGTGCTCGAGCGCGGCATCATCGAAGGCCGCCGCACCTACGGCAACCTGCTCAAGTACCTCAAGACCACGGTGAGCTCCAACTTTGGCAACGTGCTGTCCGTAACCGCCGCGAGCCTGTTCTTGCCATTTTTGCCCATGAGTGCCCTGCAGTTGGTGCTGTTGTCGCTCGTCTACGAGATCGTATGCATCGCGCTGCCGTGGGACACCGTCGATGACGCCTGGACTGCCCGTCCGCGCGCCTGGGATGCCGCGTCCATTAAGGGCTTTATGCTCGAGTTGGGTCCCGTGAGCTCGCTGTTTGATATCGTGACCTTCGCCGCGCTCTTCTTTGTGGTGTGCCCCGCCGCCGTGGGCGCAAGCTGGGCAGAGCTTGCCGCTGTAGGCGACGTCGCAGGCATGGCGGCCTTTACGGCGCTCTTCCAGAGCGGTTGGTTTGTCGAGTCCATGTGGTCGCAGACGCTCGTGGTCCACATGCTGCGCTCCCCGCGCCTGCCACGCCCGCGCGACCACGCCGCGCCCGCGCTGTGCCTCCTCACCGTGCTGGGCCTGGTGCTCGTCACCTGGCTGCCGGCAAGCCCCATCGCCGATGCGCTGGGTCTCATGCCGCTGCCGCCAATCTTCTTCGCGCTGCTCATCGGCATTGTCGCCGCCTACATCGCGCTCACCCAACTGGCCAAGCGCCGCTACATCGCCCGCCACGGCGAGCTGCTTTAGCACGGTGAGCCGCCACAGTAGACAGCCCAAGGGCAAAACCACCACAAAGGTGCCTGTGAACTGCCTCCCATTTCTTGGACATCGGGAAATGGGAGGTTTTCCATGAGTATAGACCTCAGGGTGAAGCACGACCTGGAGTCCAGGAGGCGGGCCGTCGAGCTCTTCGACGCCGGCGTCGGCTGCAAACCGGCGGCCGAGGCCCTGTCCGTCCCCCGCGAGACCGTGAGAGAATGGCAGTGGGTATACCGGGCGTTCGGAAGCGAGGCGCTGCTGTCCATGGGCGGGAAACAATCCAGGTACACATTCGAGCAGAGGGTCGCCGCGGCATCGGCCGTGGTCGACGGCGGGATGGCGAAGACCGACGCCATGGCCGAGTTCGGGATCAGGTCGAAGTCCCCGCTGGAGCGCTGGTGCAGGCTCTACCGCGAGGGCGGCGCCGAGGCGCTGCGGCCCGGACCGAAGGGCAGGCCGAGGGGGTCGAGGTCGAAACCCCGGGCCCGCACCCGCGAGCAGGAGCTCGAGGAGCGCTGCCGCAGGCTCGAGGCCGAGGTCGCCTACCTAAAAAAATTGCGCGCCCTGGTCGAGCGGGACGGGCTCTGACCAGGGCGGCGGCCGAGGCGGTGGGGGCGCTGAGGGCGGAGGGGCACTCCCTGCGCCACCTGCTGGAGTGCTCGGGGCTCAGGAGGTCGACCTACTACTACGCGCTGGCGCACCCGCGGAGGCCGACCAGGCCCGAGCTGCGCGACGCCGCGGCCGAGATATTCTCGCGCACCGCCAACGGCTGCGGGCACCGGCAGATAGCCATGTGCCTGCGCGCCGAGCTGGGCGCGGTCGTGGCCGACAAGACCGTGCTCAAGATGATGCGCGAGATGGGCATCCGGTGCGGGATACGCCGCCGGGGCTCCCGCCGCCGGTACAGCTCCTACAGGGGGCTCGTGGGGAGCACGTTCGAGAACGTCATCGCGAGGGACTTCGGCGCCGAGGGGCCGTGGCAGAAGCTCGGCACCGACGTCACCGAGTTCAAGGTCGCCGGCGCCAAGGCCTACTGGGCCCCGGTGCTCGACTTCTGCACGAAGGAGATCGTGGCGAGCGACATATCGACCTCGCCGGACCTCGCCCAGCAGCACAGGATGCTCGACCGGCTCCTCGAGGCCCTGCCCGACGGGGCGGCACCGACCATGCACTCGGACATGGGCTGGCAGTACCAGCACGAGTCCTACACCTCCAGGCTGGAGGGGGCGGGCATCACCCAGAGCATGTCGCGCAAGGGGAACTGCGTCGACAACGCCGCCACCGAGCAGCTCTTCGGCCACGTGAAGGACGAGTTCTACCGCGGCAGGGAGTGGGGCAGCTTCGAGGACTTCAAGCGCGACCTGGAGGAGTACATAGTCCATTGGAACACGCGGCGCAGGCAGGTAAGATTGAAGGGCCTGACGCCGGAGGAGTTCCGGGACCGGGCCCTTGCGGCGTAGTCGCTATTTATTCAGTCCAAGTTTCGGGGCGCAGTTCACTGTCCCCTTTGTGGTGGTTTTGGTGCGCTACGAGGCATTGGTCAGGCGGCTCCAGAGTTCGTCAATATCGATTTGGTCGCCGCCGCTCAGATAACCGGTGTGAATAAAAGACTCACTATAGATATAGATGTCATGCGCGCTGTCGCCATCATCTTCGGTGTCGTAGGCCGAAATCACGTAACGGCTGCCGTCGAGCGCCTTGACCAGCCAATACACGGAATCGTCGATTGTGCACTTCTCCTGCACTATCGCCGCATCGCCGATTGCGCCGGTGAGCGCACGATCGCCCGTCGTATAGCCGCCTACCGAGAGCAAAATCGCCACGCTATCGTCTCCGCCGCCCGGCTCAAGTTCCTCGTACTCGGACTCCGAAAGCGGTATCGCGCTGTTCGCAAGTTCGTCCACGTCATCCGAAATCTTAGAAAAGGTAAAAGCGAAAAGTCCCGCATCATCGGCGGCACCGTAGCCCACGCTCTCGCCTTGCCACTCATAGTTTTGATGCTTGAGCAGGCGCACCAGGTCGGCGCCGTCCAAGTTGATCGCAGCATAGACCGTCACGTTGGCGTTGTCGTCTACACAGGCGGCGTCCGCCGTGGTCGCCTTCTTGGCACCGCCCGCGCCGCCCAATCCGCCCGAGCAGCCAGCCAGCGCACAAGCCAGCGCACCCGCGCCTGCCACAAAGGCCGCACGGTTCATCGTCACTTCATTCATCATGTTCGTTCCTCGCTATGGTATTGGCCACGTCGCACCTAGCCGAGCGCGCGTCCAGTCTTTTCCTGCCAAAATTCGTCTATCGTCGGAGCACCGCCGCCCTGGGTAAACCTACCGGTCTTGATAGCCTCCTCGGTAATGAGATCCAAGCGGTAGTCACCGTTTTCCATCGGGCTCGTCATGGCAACGTGCCGCGCCATGTTGGAACCGTATACGCACGCGATCCATGAGCCCGAAGTAATCTGCGCCCGGTCCTCGACCGGCACGGAAAAGCCCGCGATAACATCCTCGCAGCTCGAATAGCCCGAAAGTTGCAGCGTGAACATCACGGTGCTTCCGGTGCCGCCCTTGTCGAGCTTTCCGATTTCGTCCTCGCCGAGCCATTCGGCCGCGCCGTCCTTGCTGATATTGCAGACGCTGAGCACGTGTCCCGCCTCGTCCTCGTACATCTCGAGCGCGTCTTGCCAGGTATAGCCCTGCTGCGAGGCAAACTCCTGCAACTGCCAGCCCTTAAGCTCGAGGAGCGCCGCGATGCTGATGTTGCGGTGCGCATCCCAGCAATCATCCGACCACGTATCGAACGCATCCGCCGAGCCGCTGTCCGCGTCGCCGGAATCGCCCGACGTCGCACCCGCGTCCATCTTGTCCTTTACCGGGCGGTCGTCGTTAAAACCCGTCGCATCCTGCGCCCGCTGTCCGCCGCACCCCACAAGCGTCAGCAGCGCCGTTCCCGCCGCCGCGACAAATGCCGCGCGCGAAAGTACCGTCTCCCTCATCATTGTTCCTTTCCCGTTCTTTAGCACAATGCCGAGAAACACACCCGGCATCGATTCACACATAAGCCACCCCACGCTATTGACGAGGCAGTTCCGTCCAGCCAAAACCGGGTTCAAAACCATCGCGTGTACCGATCACATCGCCCGAACCGTTGACCCAGGCCTGGTCGGCCATCACCGAGACCTCGACATCGGTGCCGTCGGGTCTGGTGTAATGGTTGACCCCGCGAATGGCATCGGAATACGAGGCGGCGCCCGTCCCCACGCCCGCACTGGAAAAATTGGCGGCGCTGGCAGCCATATTCGCGGCGTGCTGACGGTCGCTGCGATCGAACCACGCCTGCTGGTAGCTGTCGAACGCCGCCTGTTGCGAGGCATGCATCTGTTGCCAGGCTGCAAACTGCTGTTGCTGCTGGGCAATGTTCATCTGCGTGCGTTGGCGCTGCTCAAGCACCATCTGTTGCTTTTGAGCTGACGCTTCGCGTGCAATCGCCGGATTGAGCCGCAGGGTCGACGCCATTGATGCAAGCGCCGTGGAGGCCGCCTCGTCCAGGCGACCTTCTGGCGCAACCAAACAGAAGCTGTCCCTGATACGCCACTGCAGCAGGTCGGCCGCGCCCAGCTCGAACGACGCTCCGTCCGGGCGACCGCCTCGACCCGTGGGCTGTTCTTGCGCGACGCCCTGTCCCGCCGCTGTCGCCGCCTGGCGCTCGCGCAGGCGCTTGCCCAAAACACCGCCGATCAGTCCACTCGAAAGGCCCGCGCCCAGCAGCGCCTCGACCCCAACGGCAACACCTTTGCCCATAGAACCCGCGACGCCGCCGATTGAAAACATATAGCCCTCGACTTTGGCCGCCACCGCGAGCTCGGTGGGCACCGGAGCGCCCGTGAGCCGATATCGACGCATGCGGCACTCATAGACCACATCACTCGGCTCCATCGAAAAGCCCTGGATCGCAAAGTCGTTTGCCGCCTCGCGCTTTACGCGGGCACGCTCGCGCTCGATATCGACCGCCGCGCTCGATGGGTACGGTTGCTCGGCAACAACCTCTGCCCGCGCACCCAGCCGTGCCGCACAGGCCTGAGCCAGCTCGTCGCAAGCTGCCTCCACGTGCACAAACACCTTGCGTTCGGTTTGCGTGGGGATACGCTTGGCAACGGCGCCCGCATCCACGTAGCAGAGCTCGGAGCGGTACATAATCCGCTCACCCATCGGACCCGCCGCCGTCACGCCAACCGAAATCGGGCAGTCGAAACTGCCGCTGCGCTCAAGATGCGCCTCTTCGATATGCCAGCCCCGCGGCAGCGCCACCTGCGCGAGTGCCTGGCCGTCGGAGGTATCGCATGCGGCATGAAGCTCAAGGTCACCGATGTGAGGCATATCCGTCGTGGCCGCGTCACGAGACGACGACGCGACGCCGGCAGTCTCCACCGGCGCATCGGCCGGCGCGTCCACACTCGGGTCGCCGCCTTCGTCCGCATCGTCATCGGCAGTCGCCCCATCTGTAGCCCCCACGGCGCCCGAGCAGCCCACAACGCCCTCAAGTCGGACGCCGCACCCCGGGCAAAATCGTACCGGCACGCCGGCGACCCGAAGCAGCTGCGCCCCACACGCTGGGCAGAATCTCAACTCACTCAT
Source organism: Collinsella aerofaciens (assembly GCF_002736145.1). Classification (NCBI taxonomy): domain Bacteria; kingdom Bacillati; phylum Actinomycetota; class Coriobacteriia; order Coriobacteriales; family Coriobacteriaceae; genus Collinsella; species Collinsella aerofaciens. The sequence goes on along the minus strand of NZ_CP024160.1, from coordinate 1,914,109 downwards.
CCCGTACACCCCTAATTTCGTTAGCTGTTTTTGATCACGGCAAGCTGCCGCCATAACTCATCGGCACCGTTAAGTCGGTACGCCGTCTTATCGAGCACGATGTTTTTGCCCTCAAGTTCCACCGATTGCTCCGAGCCATCCGTATAGACAAAGACGAGCGTTCGGCCGGCATCGCTCGTCCGCTCATCCACCGCATCCCCCACGGTGCAGCCATCGAGCACAGCAAAGGTCGATGCGACCAGTTCGGCATCGTCGGTCTCATAGACCGTCCGCGCCTCCCCGTCCTCGATAAGCTTGACCGCCACCGGAACGGCAGCGCAATCGTTGAGCGACACTTGCGCGGCAGTCTTTCCCTGAGCGCCATGGTCGCCGGCAACGTAAACTCGCAAGAGTGTCACCGCCGCGGCAAAGACCACCACGGCGATAAGCGCGCCCGCAATTTTATTAGACGCGCAATCCCGAGACGCCATAGGTGCACCCCCTCCGTTCTGCTCTGCTCAGCATCACATTCATATGCCTTTGAGCACCAAAACGGCAGGTGACAAATGTCTCATATTCATATTTTTGCAGGTAAAAAACCACCACAAAGGTGCCTGTCACCTTTGTGGTGGTTAGCTAGTCTTGGGGTGTCCAGGACCAGAAGAAGTTGATGAGGGCTACGCGCGAGGAGGCACCGGTCTTTTTGTTGATCGAAGCGATGTGGCGATAGAGTGTGGAGCGCGAAAGGAAGAGTGCCGCCGCCACGTCCTGCACGCTGTCGTCCGAAACGACCAGCGCCTCCAGAACATCGCGCTCGCGCTTGGTGAGCCCAAAGGCGGCAACGAAGCCATCGAGCCGATCGTCAAACGAAAGCTCCGGCGCCTCCAGGGGCACCGTGTCGGCCTGGCCGGGCTCACAGCTCACGCCAAGATCGTCGGTGGCAAGCGCCAGCCCGCCGTGCGTCGCCTCGCCCTCACCGTCTTGTCCAAACTGTCCCAACAGCGAAATCGCGATGCCGACAAACAGCACGAGCACGACGCTCACAGCCGCCAGCACGTTTTGACTCGAGATAATCGCCACCGCCGGAGCCGTCACGAGCATCGAGCAAACGTTGTTGATAACACGGCCCATGCACGGCCACAGATACGCCCAGCGGGCATACATCGAAATCGCGGCGAACTTCGTGGTGAAGAACACCACGAAAAAGCCCGTGCCAAGGTAAAAGATAATCGTGGCGGCGAGCGTGTTGCCACCGTTGCCATCGGTGATAAGCACAAAGAACGAGAGCGTGGACAGCATGGCGGCGCACGTCATGATGATATTCATATACGAACGCCCACGCAGGTCATACAGGACGCCGGCGGCAAGGGCGCTCACAACCAGCAGCAAGCGCGGCCAGTCGCCCAGGTCGATAGCGCCAGCGGCATGCGAGGTCGTAAGGCCGGCATTGAGGGCCGCGAACACGCCGGTGAGGCAAGCGGTCGCCACCGTCAGACGCACCACGGCACCCTGAAAGGCCGCCTTTGCCTCGGGGTCATCGTGCCACCTGGCGCCACGCTCCGACGCATCGACCGATAGCTCGGCAATCTCGACCTCGAACTCGGGCGCAGGCTCATCACGCAATTTAGCGCGGCGGACACCGTGAAGCAGCCCCACCAGCGCAATCGCACAGGCAATGAGAACAGACTGCTGGGGAATGCCCGCAGGCATCACCATATGGTTGAGCACCTGCACCAAAATGCCCACAGCATAGGAAACCGCCACGGCGCGCGCCAGGCAGGGCGTCTGCGCAAAACGCCGCGCAAGATTGGCATGGGCGGTCGATCCGCAATAGCCCAGGGCGCAGCACGCCACCAGGCCGCCGGCAATTACTACCTCAAACCGCACTGCCATAATCATCAGCAGCAACGCCGATACCAACAGCACGCCCGTAATATCGCTCGTCGCATCGATCGTCTGGGGACAGCGATAGTACAGAAATGGACGCACGAAAAAGCCAATCACGCTCGCGCCGACAACGATGCTCTCGTAGATGACGACCTCACTCGATGGCACGAACTCGACCATGCGCGCATCAAAGAGATACTCGCACGCCAAAAACGTGAAGAAGAACAGCGCTAGGCACAGAATCTCCCGCATGCCCCGGCGCAAATATGCGGTTGTGTCTCCCAGGTCCCTCATGGTAACCCCCACCCGCTTTGTTGTCCGGAACACCATTTTAATAAAGAACCAATCTCAATATCGAAGCCGAGCTCGAAATACTGTAAATTCGACCCCAGCCGTCCGCATGACGCCGCGATTTTGAGCCGCATGACCCAGAAGGGGCGCGCGCGGTCTCTAGCTCGACAAAGAGTGTCCCCAACTGCCACTCATTTAAGTACGTCCCCAATGAGTGCAAGTGCCGCAAGTGCCAATCAAATGACGAGAGTGGATAATCTCCCACTTTGAGCCCGCATGCAGGCCAAAAACGGGAGATTATCCACTCTCATTCTGTGGGTAGTCATTGGGGACGTTCTTAAACGACTAGTCAAACAAGAACGTCCCCAATGACTATGTCCAATGCGCTACACCAGGCGTATGGCCTCCTGGACGGCACCGTAAAGGTTGGCGTCGTTGCCGAGCTCGGCCGCCTTTATCTGCGGCACAGGAATGCCGGCAAGGGTCCCTTCGTAACTCGCGAGGGCCAGCGGCATCTGCGCACGCAGGGCATCAACGAGCTCGGGATGGCACGAGATGCCGCCTGCGATCACAAAGACCTCGGGGTCGAGCACGGCCTGCAGGTTGATGAGCTGTCCGTCAAAGGCGCGAGCGTAGCGGTCGAGTGCGCGCTGCGCCGCCATGTCACCACTCGCGATCCACTCAAAGACGCGGCGGCCGTCCACCGGAGAACCCGCAGGCAGGCCCTTCTCGGCAACGGCAGCATCGCGGAGCGCACGCCAACCGCCCGAATCGGCAAAGGAGTTTCCCATGTTCGCGGCAGTCGTGACATCGTTGCGCAAGAAGCTGAACTCGCCTGCAAAGCAGTGCGCGCCGCGCAGGACCTTGCCGTCGATGACGATACCGCCGCCGATGCCCGTGCCGATAGCGAGCACCACGCCAAAACGCGTCCCGCGCAGAGCGCCAGCCGCATACTCACCGAGTGCACAGCACTTACCGTCGTTATTGACGGCAATCGGCACCCCCAGTGCCTCGCGCATGAGCTTTCCGAGCGGACAGCCATCCATAAACGTGAGCGCACCACCGCGATGGATCGTTCCTGTGACATCTCCCTCGTAGATGCCGCCGGGCGCACTCACGCCCACGGCGCTCACGCGCTCGCGATACGGCTCGACGAGCGAGATCAGCGCCGCGACCGTCTCCTCAGCCGTGGTAAAGCCCGTCGGCAGGCTTCCGCGCTCGCGGATGGAAAAATCCTCGCCCAGCACAGCCCATTTAACGGCCGTACCGCCCACATCGATTCCAAAAAACTCCTGCATGTTCACTCCTTACAAGCGTAGCCCCGGACGCGCATCGCCGCGACCATCACAGGGGCTACCCCCCTGCGATGGTCGTGCAGCAAGTCACGCCCGGTGCCGATTATCTCTGTTTTACGCCTCTAATTTGGTCAGGCGAAGCATCATATACTGCTTACTTGGGAGATCGATGCGGAACTTGCCCTCAAAGGTTCCGGGAAGCTCCTCCTCCGTCATGCCCCATGTGTCCACGACACTCACCTTGTATCGAGCGCCCGACTCGCCCTCAAACTCACGAGACCACTCATTTAAGTACGTCCCCAATGAGCGTGGCGGAATGGCTCCCCTTGGCAGCTTAAAGCCGTCATGCAGCAACCATTCCGTCGCAGCCTAATGAAAGGGACTGGGTTGTAAATGTTGGAGAAGAGCCGTTAGCGCCCGGGGGTCAGGATCACCAGAGCGTCGTGCTCAAAGGGATGCTGAGCCACGCGCACGGTGCCGTCACCGTTATCGCGGACGGGCAGCTTGGCGATGCGCTTGTCCTCCATGTCGAGGACCGTCGCCGTCCAGCCGCGCGCGCCGTCGAGCTTAAACTTGAGCGCCGTGGTGCGCGGCAGGTACGTGACCACGCGATCGCCAACGCGCGCCACACGAATGGCCTCGCGCGCGTCATCGAGGAGCTCCTGCGCCGGAACCACGGCAAGCGCGTCGTCGGCAGCCGTGGCACCCAGGCCGGCAAGCACATGCTCAATCGCGCCAAAGTCCCACACGCCCGCAAACTGCAGGCACTCTTGCCAGCGGAACGGCATGTCGAAGCCCTCGCCCAGCACCGAGCCTTGGCTGCGCGATGTCTGCCAGTTCCAAACGCCGTGCGCGCCGTAAGTTACGCCGGCACTGGCACCGGCAAGAATCGACGACCATACGCTCGCGCGGCAATCCTGCGCGGTGAAGCGCCAGTACACATTGCGCGACGCACCCATCTGCTCGTAACAAGGCTCAGAGTTGACCATCGGCTTTTTAGGGTAGTTGGCGATAAAGTCCTGCGGCAGACGCCATGCCTCGGGCTGGCCCTCGTAGTTGTGGCCGGGCTGGAACATATAAAAGTCCAGACGGTCCAGATACTGCGCCGGAATGGTGCGATTGGCGCGGTTGATATGCATGGTGCGCAGCGCCTCGGGCGCGCGCTTGACGACCTCGTCGAGCGCGTCCTCGTAATAGGCGATCGCCTCGTCGCCGGCAAAGTCGGTATCGCCCGTCACCACGTAGACGGGGTTGAACTCGCCCAGGTTCTCGACGACGCGGGCAACGTGGGCACGGACCTCCTCACGCGGCATAACCTCGGCGCCGCAACGCTCGGCGATCTTGGCACCCCAGGTACCGGGCACGTAGTTGCACCACATAAGCACGAGCGCCGGACGGATGCCGTGCTCGACGGCAGCACGGCACATGGCGGCGGCGCGGTCCCAATATGCCTGGTTGGGACGGGACCAATCAAAGTGCACGCCGTCCTCGCTGGCATAGGGCCAAATGCCCAGGTCGGGGCAGCAGCGATCCCACTGCGGCAGCGTGTTGATCTGCAGCACATTCATGCCCTGCTCGGCACGGCGGGTCAGGTAGTAGTCCCAGTCATCCTCGGCAATGCTCGTAAATGCGCTCCAGCACGTATCGGCAAACCAGAAGAACGGTTTGCCCTCGCACAAAAAGCCGTCCTGGCGACCGTTGACGGTCAGCTTTCCCAAACTCATCTGCATGTCCTTTCGTTTGATAAAGGATTTGCGAACCGCTGGGGGCTTTCGCGGTAACCCCGTGCGAAAGCCCCCGCCGCTTGGCAAACCCTCGCGGGCGAATCCCGTCCGCCCCATCAGTCTACCTTGCAAGAAGGGCCCCGCCGGGCTTACGCCTGACGGGGCCCTGTCGTGTAGGTGAGGTCATATGTGACCGAACGGTTTGGCCTTAGGCCTCCATCTCGGCGAGTTCCTCCTTGGAGAAGCCGCAGACAAAGACGACGGCAGCGGCGATGACAAAGGAGATTGCCATACCGACGATAGCCCAGACGGTGTTCATCTGGCCACCCTGCAGGTAGTTGGTGAAGACCAGGAAGTTGGACGCACCGCCTGCGAGGTAGTAGGTAACACCCATGAGGCCGGAGAACACAGCGCCGATGGCACCGCCGATGAACATGCCGAGCATGGTGCGACGGAAGCGCATGAGGATACCGAAGAGCGCAGGCTCGGTAACGCCGCCGGCGATGGCGGAGATGACGTAACCGATGGCAAGGGACTTCTCGTCGGGGTTCTTCATCTTGAGGAAGGCACCGAAGGCGCAGCCCCAGACAGCGGCCATAGCGCAGTTGGTGGAAACGAAGACGAAGGGATCGTAGCCGGCGGCGATGATCTGAACCTGAGCGAGCAGGATGACGGGCATGTGCATGCCGCAGACCACGAAGAGCTGCCAGAAGGCACCGAGGACGGCCATGACGATCAGGATACCGATGCCGCCAAGGTCAGCAAGGCCGAAGAGGGCGTTAGCGATCAGCGTACCGATCTCGTTGCCGATCGGGGCGAGGACGATGAAGGCGATGGGGATGGTGACGATCATGGTGCAGAACGGCGTGAAGACCGTGGACAGCACGTCGGGCATGACCTTCTTAAAGAACTTCTCGATGAAGTAGAGGACGGGCACCGAAAGGATGATCGGCAGGACGGACTGCTGATAGTTGGCAGCGGCGATCTGGATGCCGTAGACGGAGATGATTCCGCCGCCCTCCTGGGTGGCGACGCTCACCACGGAAGGAGCCATGAGGGCGCCACCGAGCAGCATGCCGAGCACGGGGCTGGCGCCGAGCTTCTTAGCCGCGGCATAACCCAGGTAGATGGGGATAAAGGTGAACGTGGCCTCGTACAGCGTGGTGTAGAGGAACGTATAGGTCGGGTCGTCGGCCGAGAGCACACCGAGCATGGTGGGGCCGAGGACGGCCGCGATGGTACGGAACAGACCGCCGGCCATGAGCAGCGGGATGAGCTGGGTCATGGAGCCCGACAGATAGTCAAGGATGATGTTCGGCAGGTTCTTGAGCTCGAACTTCTGCTTGGAAGCATCGAGGTTCTCGTCGACGGCGGCACCCTGCTTGACGCCAGAGATGGCGACGAACTCGGCGAGCACCTTGGGCACGTTCTGGCCGATGATGACCTGGAGCTGGCTGCCGGCGAACTGGCATCCCAGAACACCCTTGACCTTCTTGATCTTCTCCACGTCGGCCTTGTTGTTGTCCTTGAGCGTCAGACGCAGGCGCGTCATGCAGTTGGTGGCGACGGAAACATTCTCCGCACCGCCCACGAGCTCGAGGACATCGGTGGCAATCTGCTTGTTATCTACTGCCATGGGACCCCTCCCCATATCTTCGTGTGCCAGCCCCCTTGGGCTTAGGCACGCCTTTGGCCCGGCGACTATAACCCCTTACGGTTGCCGGACCCTTGGATACGCTTTTGTAAACAAGGTGTTTACTGAACGTTTACGGGCTTTAGTTTACACGGAGCGCCGAATTTATGGCAATTTTGCCGTCTACAGTCCGGTGAACGGTAGGAAATCGGGGGTGAACGTATTTGAATGGCGGGAAATGGTCTCTTTGACCCTCTATTGATATATAGCCATTTACGTGGGATTTTATTTTGATGAACACCTCACTGATCTGTTAACTCATCAACAGAATCCCTGCTAGAAGCTAGTAAACATATGTTTAGTGGTTCACGACGTGTTCAATTTTGCCGTTTACCGAGTTCATCTGGTTATTCTTCAATTCTAGATTACACTAAACATGTTTAGTTTGTATTGCCGCAGATGCCAGGCATTCGCGGCGTAAGGGAGGCAGCTCATGGAGCTCAAATTGTGTACCTACGCAACCGTCACCACCTTGGGCGACTTTGGCCCCTGGATCAGCAAGGTCGTACTCGACCTGCCCTGCACCGTGCGCGCCAACGACATCGACGCGAACACCTTCCATATATATGTAGAGCGTCACGAGCGCTCGGGCGAGGTTCTGATGCGCAAGGAGCGCGGCGCCGACCATGCCGCGCCCTCCGTGGGTTACATCGACATTCTCGCCGCATATCCGTGCGACGAGAACGGACGTAAGCTCGCCGTGGGCACCCATGTGGCGCTCGAGGTCGCCGAGCAGCGCCTGACCAAGACCATCGAAGGCGGCGTCATGGGCTCGCGCATGCTCGATGACCAGCTGCGCATCACGCAGCTCACAGCTCTTCCCGGCAACGACGGCGACGATCCCACCTGCGGCCTGGTCTTCGACACCTGCCGTGGCGATATCTGCCCCGCGCTCAAAGGCTGGAGCAACGCCACGCAAAAGACCGCCGTTGACGGCATCGCGCTCGAATACGGCTTCTTTGAGCCCAGCTTTAAGGCCGAAGACTCGGCATGCTTCAACCCCTTTGCGCCCGAGGCGACGGTCGTGCCCCAAAAGGCACCGCTCGTGGTGTATCTGCACGGCGCCGGCGAGGGCAAGGGCGCCACGCAAGGCGAAGGCGCTACGCGCGCCTATATCGGCAACCGCGTGACGGCCATTAGCCAGGCGCAGATCCAGCGCTACTTTGGCGGCTTTGCCTGGGTGCTCGTGCCGCAGTCGCCCACGTTTTGGATGGACAACGGCGTCGAGCAACTCGGTCGCTCCAACCAGAGCATCTACTCCTCCGTGCTCAAGGCGCTTATCGACGAGTTTGTCGCCGAGCATGCCGACCGCATCGACACCGACCGCATCGTGGTCGCCGGTCTTTCCAACGGCGGCTTTATGACCCTGCGCCTGTGCGCCGACTACCCCGATTTCTTCGCCGCGGGCCTTCCCTGCTGCGCCCCGTGGTACAACGCCACGGACGAGGACGTGGCCGCGCTCGCCAAGACTCCGCTGTGGTTTACGCACTCCAAGGGCGACGAGCTCGTGCACCCGCAACAGACCGTGCTGCCGCTGTTCGCGCGCCTGCGCGGTGCCGGCGCCAACGTGCATCTCACCTACTTTAGCCATGTCGAAGACCTGACCGGCGTGTATCGCGAAGCCGACGGCTCGGCCAAAAAGACGTTCAACCACGGCGTGTGGATCCACCAATTCAACGACCTGTGTTATCAAGACTTCGACGGGGGCAACGTACTCATCGACGGCGAGCCGGTGGGCTGCTGGGAGTGGTCGGCCAGGGTTTCGAGGTAACCATCCCATCGGCGGCTCTGACCTTTAGTTTTGTAAACGTCCTCGCGCATGAGCCCCGCTTATCCTGCTCCTTCGGAGCATCGGATAAGCGGGGCTCGCGCTGCGGAATGTTTACAAAACTAAAGGTCAGAGCCCCCTAAGTTAACGTTGTTCGAAACGCTGGTCGGCCGCTTCCGGCGGGCCGCCGGGTCGCGGGCGATGGGGGCGTGGGTCCCGTCTTGCCTTGCGCGTAACTGGCTGAATTGATTTTGATTGGAGCTGTTCCTATGTCCCAGAAGTTGACTCGAGTGATTGTTACCACTGATATGGAAGTCGATGATATGAACTCGCTTGTTCATTTGGCTCTGTATCTCAACTTGCTTGATGTTCAGGCTGTGGTGTATACGGCTTCGCAGTATCACTTTCTTGGGGATGGGGTTCATACGCTCGGCGAGGTGAATTCGCATTGGCGGACCAAAGGGCGGCGCTCTTATGAGTGGGCTGTTGTGCCTCATGAACCCGATCCACTGGCAGGGGAGCTTCGTGAGTATCGTCCGTTTCCCGAGCATTGGATTGAGAGCCTCTGGAGCAATGAATATGCCCAGGCTTGGCCGCAGTTGCAGGCAAATGCGGCCGCTGCCGGTGAGCCGCCGTTTCCCACGCCCGCCCAGATGATCGAGCGCACCTTTGTGGGAAATGTTGCCTTTGAGGGTGATGCGCGCGAGGAGACTGAAGGGTCTCACGTCATCGCCGATGCCATCATGGACGATGACCCGCGCACGCTGTGGCTGCTCAGCTGGGGTGGTATGAATACGATCGTTCGCGCCCTCATGAGTATTGCCGAGCGTTATCGCGCCACACCCGAGTGGCCCGCCGTACAGCAGCGGGTCTATCAGAAGGTGCGCGTGATGGGCGTTGCCGATGGCGTGGGACAGGACAACTCGTGGCTCGACCATGGGCGCGAGCTCTTTCCCGAGCTCATCTTTTGGCGTACGCCCTATATGTATGGCAACTATTTCGACGCCAAAACAGCTCAGCCCGATACGCTGCCGCTGTTTAAGGCTCCTTGGCCTGAGCGGAATCTCACGCAGGGCAACGGACCCCTCATGGCACGCTATATGCTCTATGGCGATGGTAAGGTCTACGAAAACGAGCCCGAGCGCTTTCAGTTTGGCAAGCATGCCCGTCTGGATTGGGGCCTGGAAGGCATGCCCGCGGTGCAGTTTGAGCGCGGCGATTTTATGGCCGAAGGCGACAGCATGACCTATATTCCACTGCTTCCGTTTGGCCTGCGCGGTATCGACGACCGCGACTTCGATACGCTGCTGGGCCGCATGTTTCTTGATGGACACCCCGACGCGAGTGCACCTGACGGTTTTGCCGCCATCGGCACGCCCTCAGACGACAATCTCAATCCCTATCTGCGTGCCTATCAGGAAGACTTTGCCGCCCGCGCGCAATGGTGCGCCCATGATCCGGCCATCTGCTCGCATCCGGCGCATGTTGTCGAGGTCACGGCCGACCGCAGCGCCGCAGCCAGCGAGCGCATCGACCTTGCGGCGACCATCGTCGACCCCGACGGCAGGGGCTTCGATGCGCATTGGGATGTCGCCGTAGACCCGTCGAGCTATGCAGGCGTCCAGGATCTGTCGATGTGGCAAGAATGCACGGTAGACACCGCTTTCATCGTGCCCGCCGACGCACGACCCGGCGACCGCTTTGTGCTCGCCCTCACCGTGCAGACGCACGCCGAGCGCCCCTGCACCCGCTACGCTCAGGTCGCCGTGACCGTGGCATAGCAAGGGCGACGCCCACATTCGACAAAGAGTGTCCCCAGGCGCCAAACGAGCGGGGATTTTTGGACACCCAAATGACGAGAGTGGATAATCTCCCACTTTGAGCCCACAAGCAGGCCAAAAACGGGAGATTATCCACTCTCATTCTACGGGTACTCATTGGGGACGTACTTAAATGACTAGTCAGACAAGAACGCCCAAGTGCCAAAAAAGGGGCGCCGTCGGAATATCCCGGCGGTGCCCCTTGCGCTGAACTGTCCCCCAGAGGAGAAAAATACCTGTAGGAAGCGTTACTCCTCGTCAAGCTCGGCCTGGTCGGCCTCGGTGATGCCAAAGAAGAAGGCGAGCACGGCGGAGACGATAAAGGCCACGGCAAAGCAGATGCCAAAGTTGATGAGGTTGCCCATGCCCGGGGTGAGGTAGCCCAGGAACACCAGGAAGTTGGAGTTAGCACCAGGCATGCCCAGCGTCACGCCCAGAATGCCGGCGAGCAGACCAGAGATGGCGCCGCCGATAACCATGCAGGGAATCATACGCTTAAAGCGCATGATGCAGCCAAACAACGCGGGCTCGGTCACGCCACCGAGGATAGCCGAGATGACATAACCAAAGGTCAGGGCCTTCTCCTCCTTATTGCGAATGCGCAACGCGGCTCCAAACACAGCACCCCACACAGCAATCATGGCAAAGTTGGACGCAACAAAGATGAACTTGTCCTCGCCCAACGCCATAAAGGTGGCGAGAGCCGGCATGATCACGGCGATGTGCATACCGGTCAGGACAAACAGCTGCCACAGGCCGCCGACGATGGCCATGGCGATGTAGAAGCCGATACCGGTGCCCGCCATACCAAAGAGGACGGCGGAGAGCAGGTTACCGAGCTCGTTGCCGATAGGACCAAGCACGATAAGCTCGATGGGCACCATAACGACCATCGTAAAGAACGGCGTAAAGACGGTAGACAGAACGTCCGGCACAATCTTCTTAAAAAACTTCTCGACCCAGTAGAGTGCGGCGACCGAAAGCAAGATCGGCAGGACGGTCTGCTGGTAGTTCTGCAGCGGAGCGCTGATGCCATAGACCGTGAGCGAGGTCTCGCCGCTCTGGGCGAGCGCCACGATGTCGGGGCAGATGAGGATACCGCCGCAGAACATGCCGAGAACGGGGCTGGCGCCGATCTTCTTGGCCGCGCTGTAGCCCAGATAGACCGGCAGCAGGTACATGGCCGCGTCAAACAGGTAGGTGTAGAACAGCAGGTAGGTGGGATCAGTCTCGGGCACCAGGTTAAAGACCTGCGGACCGATGAGAGTGCCGATACACTTGAACAGGCCACCGGCCATCAAGATGGGGATCAACGCCACCATGGAGCCGGACAGGTAGTTGAGGATGTTGTTGCCGATCACCTTGGGCGTGAGCTTTTGCTTAGGTGCATCGAGGTTCTCGTCGATTGCGGCGCTCTTGGCAAAGCCGCCCATTGCACACACCTCGTCATAGACCTTGGGCACGTTCTGGCCGATGATGACCTGGTACTGGCCGCCCGACTCCTGGGCGCCGATGACACCCTTGATCTTCTTGACCTTATTGGTATCGGGGATACCGTTGTCCTTGAGCGTGAAACGCAGACGCGTCATGCAGTGCGTCACGCCCGAGACGTTCTCCTTGCCGCCGACGGCTGCAAGCACGTCCTCGGCAATCTTCTTGTTGTCGGCCATAATGACCTCCTTTTCTCGCGGGACCCGCCCGCCGGCACCTCTACGGCGCCCTCAACAACCCGTCGCCCGGCTGCCGCGATTTGTAAGGGGTATGGGGAGCTTCGCGGCGGCCTCAGGCCGGTTTACCTGCAGCGATAACCGACGCTGCTGCGGTATATCTACACCCGGGGGTGCGAGATACGATGAATGTGCATGAGCACGTATAGCTTCTCGGAGTCGCTGATCTGGCATCCAAAATGTTCCTCGATAAGGACACAGGCGTAGTCGAGAACCTCAGCCGAACGGCCCATCTCGCCGCGCACGGTTCCGTAAAGCTCCGCGCCGTCGGTGTTCATGGGCTCACCGGTACGGATACGCCCAAACAAATAGTGGATATGGGTAGCGAAGCGTGCAAACTCAAAGCCGTGGCGGTCGACCTCGATTCCGTAGGTTTTCTCGATCCTTGCGATGATAGCGCCAATGAGACGTTCATCCTCGCGGGCCTCGGCGTCGGTTTCGGCCTCGTTCTCGGGTGCCAGACGCGCGTTGAGCAGGCACATGGCGATCCCCACGCCCTCGCTCTCTGCAAGCTCCACATTGAGGCCATCGAAGATGCGCCTGAGGGCAAAAACGCCCACCTTGTACTCGATGGGATACATCTGCGCCACGTCATAGGCGAGCGGCATCTGCACGGTAATGCCGCGCTTGGCGCGCTGCAGGGCAAAAGTAATGTGGTCTGCAAGGGCGAGCACGGCGTTGTGACTGAGTTCGTAGGGGAGCTCCAGGTCGGCGGCCTGAATGATTTCGGCAGAGACCGCGAGCACGCGGGGCGATAGCTCTTCGAGAAGCGCCAGGTAATGTTCGTCCACGTTGTAGAAGGTGCGCTCGATAGCGGCGAGCGGCAGGTCGCCCGTCTCCTTGTCGATAGCGAAGGCGATGCCCTTGCCAAACGCAACGACGCTTCGACCCTTTGAGTCGGTGCACATAACTGCGTTGTTGTTGATTCGCTTGACGACCTTCACAGTTCTTCCCTTCGGCAACGGCGTTCTACGGCGGCGCATGGCGTGCATGCGCGGGCGCAAATCGACGAGCCGCCCGATCATGCCTCGAAGGGAGTCGCACTCAAGCTGAGCTCTGACTGTTATTTAAGCGTCATTGAATCGCTTTAATAGCGGAATTGTGGCCGCGCCTGGCGAACGGTCGGCATTAATCGGTGAACGGTCGATCCCCTGCGCGGCCGACGCCGCCTCCCGTTTAGAGGTAGCCCCCAGGCAAGGAGTGTCCCCAGGTGCCGGCACAAAAGGAACGTCCCCAAGTGCCAAACGAGCGGGGATTTTTGGACGTCCAAATGACGAGAGTGGATAATCTCCCACTTTGAGCCCACAAGCAGGCCAAAAACGGGAGATTATCCACTCTCATTCTGCGAGCACTCATTGGGGACGTACTTAAATGAGTAGTTTCACTCATTTAAGTACGTCCCCAGCGACTGGTCAAAAATGGGCCATCTGTCCCAGTTGTGGAGACTCGTTGAGCCGTCTGGGTATCGTGAAAGATCGCGCGCTCGCCCATCATCAAAAGTGACACACGCTACCTGTTGATGGGAGGCAGCCATGGGCTTCTTTGACAAGATGTTCGAGAAGAAAGAGTGCGCGATTTGCGGTACCGAGCTGGGGCTTTTGGGAAAGACCAAGATCAACGAAGGCTACCTGTGCAAAGAGTGCGTCGGCAAGCTCTCCCCCTTCTTTGGCGGCTATCGTTCCAGCACCGCGGACGATATCCGCGAGCAACTCGCCTACCGCGAGGCCAATGCCGAACGCCTGGCGTCGTTCAACCCCACGCGCACACTCTCGGCCGGGCGCACCAACATTATGCTCGATGAGGACGCGGGCCTGCTGATCATCACTTCGCAGAGCCGCTGGCGCGACGCCAATCCCGACATCATCGAGTTCTCACAGGTACTCGGCTGCGATATGGATATCGACGAGCACCGGACCGAGATCTATCGCGAGACCAAGGACGGCGAGCGCGAGAGCTACAACCCGCCGCGCTACGACCTGGATTACGACTTTAATCTGACCATCCACGTCAACACGCCGTACTTTACCGAGATCAACCTGTGCGTGAACGACTCCACCATCGATCAGCGCGGGTCCATCGAGTACCGCGAGGCCAAGCGCCAGGCAACCGAAGTCCGCGATGCGCTGGTGCAGCTGCGCCAGGAAACGCGCGACAGCGTCGTGGCCGCCAAGGCCCCCAAGACCGCGGTCACCTGCCCCTTCTGCGGTGCAACCACCATTCCCGATGCCAGTGGGCGCTGCGAATACTGCGGCGGCGCCATCGGCGCATAGCCTCCGGCACGGAAAGGACCGATCATGGCCTTCGAGAGCGTTAACTATCAGTGCCCCGCCTGCGGTGGTCCCCTGCATTTTGCCAGCGCCGAGCAAAAGCTTGTCTGCGACTACTGTGACTCACGCTTTGAAGTCGAAGAAGTCGAGGCCCTCTATCGCGAGCGCCAGGACAAGTCAGATGCCAAAGCCGATGCCGCAGCCGCAGCTCCCAAACCTGCTGCCGACGACGCGGTGCAGGAGCTCGCCCAAAACGCCGGCTACATCTGCTCGTCGTGCGGCGCCGAGCTCGTGTCCGACGGCACCGTCGCCGTCACCACCTGCCCGTACTGCGGTAACTCCGCCGTGGCGCCCGGCCAGCTCTCTGGCGACTTCTCGCCCGACCTGGTGATTCCGTTTAAGCTCGGGCGCGACGACGTCACGGCCGCACTCAAGGAACACTACAAGGGCAAAATCTTGCTGCCCAAGAGCTTTGTCACCGGCAACCACATCGACGAGGTCCAAGGTGTCTACGTGCCGTTTTGGCTCTACGGCGCCCGCGTTGACGGCGAAGTGTACTTTGACGCGACCAACGAGACCGTGACCGAGGAATCCGACCGCACCGTCACGACCACCGACCACTACGATGCCTACCGCAAGGGCAATATCTCGTTTAAGCGCGTGCCCGTCGACGGATCGTCCAAGATGCCCGACGGCCACATGGACGCCATCGAGCCGTTTGACTACGACGCGTTGCGCCCGTTCTCGGTCGCCTATATGCCCGGCTACATCGCCAACCGTTACGATGAGGATTGCGAGACGTGCAAGGCGCGCGCCGAGCGCCGCATGGAGGAGAGCACGATCTCGGCCCTGCGCGAGACCGTCGTCGACGAATACGACGATGCCACGGTCGAAAGCAAGCAGCTCGACTACACCTGGGAAGACAGCGACTACGCCCTGTTCCCCGTCTGGATGCTCTCCACCTCGTGGAACGGCAAGAGCTACCTGTTTGCCATGAACGGCCAGACCGGCCGCTTGGTCGGCGAGCTCCCCTGCTCCAAGCCCAAGCTCGCCATCGCCTCGGTGCTGTTCTTTGTGATCGGATTTGTCCTCTCCCAGATTCTCTTTATGGGCGAGAACGCCTTCGATCCGGATTACCTCGCCTTTGATATCGAGGGCATCCTCATCAACATCATCGCGCCGCTGATCATCGTGATTATCGGAGACGTGCTACTGGTAGGCCAGCTCAAGACGGCCAACGAGGCCACCCACGCCGACGAGTACTGCGGCGAGCTCGACCTGACCGAGAAGCACGACACCTTCAGCCACACCGAGACCACCGTTGTCATGAAAGACGACAAGGACGACTAAGCAATCCAACCAATACCACCCGGCCTTTGACGAGAAAGGAAGATCACCATGGGACTCTTGAAAGCTGGATTGGGAGCTGCCGGCGGCGTCATGGCCGACCAGTGGAAGGAATTTATCTACTGCGAATCGATGCCTGCTGACGTCTTGGCCTGCAAGGGCAGCAAACGCACCGGTGGCCGCAGCTCCAACACGCGCGGCGAGGACAACGTCATCTCCAACGGCTCCGTCATCGCCGTCAACGACGGCCAGGGCATGCTCGTGGTGCAAAACGGCAAGATCATCGAAGTCGCACTGGAGCCCGGTGAGTTCGTCTTCGATACCGGCAGCGAGCCGAGCGTCTTTAGCGGCAACCTAGGCGATTCCATCAAGGAGACCTTCGCCAATATCGGCAGCCGCTTTACCTTTGGCGGCGACGCGGGCAAGGACCAGCGCGTCTACTTCATCAACACCAAGGAGATCATCGGCAACAAGTACGGCACCGCCTCGCCCGTGCCCTTCCGCGTGGTCGATAACAACATTGGCCTGGACGTTGACATCTCCGTGCGCTGCAACGGCGAGTACTCGTACCGCATCACCAACCCGCTGCTGTTCTACACCAACGTGTGCGGCAACGTGACCGATAGCTACACGCGCGACAAGATCGACAGCCAGCTTAAGTCCGAGCTGCTCACCGCCCTGCAGCCCGCCTTTGCCAAGATCTCGGAAATGGGCATCCGCTACAGCGCCATCCCCGGCCACACCACCGAGCTCGCCCGCGCGCTCAACGAGGTCCTCTCTGCCGATTGGCGTGACCTGCGCGGCGTCGAGATTGTGAGCTTTGGCGTCAACTCCATCGCCGCCTCACAAGAGGACGAGCAGATGATCAAGGATCTGCAGAAAGCCGCGGTCATGCGCGATCCCACCATGGCGGCAGCCAACATTGCCAGCGCCCAGAGCGACGCAATGCGCGCGGCAGCCGCCAATCCCAACGGCGCGATGGCAGGCTTTATGGGCATGGGCATGGCAGGTGGCATGGGCGGCATGAACGCCAGCCAGCTGTTCGCCGCCGGCCAGGCACAGCAGCAGGCCGCCCCGCAGCCGGCTCCGGCACCCGCCCCCGCACCGGCTCCTGCCGCTGCCCCCGCGGCCGGCACATGGACCTGCAGCTGCGGCGCCACCAACACCGGCAAGTTCTGCTCCGAGTGTGGCAGTCCCGCACCCGCCCCGGCACCGGCCAAGTGGTTCTGCCCCAACTGCGGCAGCGAAAACGGCGGCAAGTTCTGCAGCAACTGCGGAACGCCCAGGCCCTAGCCCCTCTATCTGGTAATTGGCGGGGGATCCGCCACCCCCGCATTTGCTTCTATGGGTTTCGTTCGATAAAGGAGGACACCATGAAGACAACGTTCAAAAAGTCCGTACTCGCATTTCTGACATGCGTCCTTGCGCTCGCCTTTGCCCTGACGGGCTGCAGCGGCGGCGGCAAAGACCCCAAGGCCAACTTCGTCGGCAGCTGGGAACTCTCGGGTGGAACCCTGGAGGGCGAAGAACTGACCGATGAGTACATGAAGATGCTCGAGGATTGGGGTGTGCACTGCGTCCTGATTCTCGATGAGGACGGTACAGGCGCCCTCGACCTGTTCCTTGAAGTCGTCGACCTTAAATGGGAGGCAAAGGACGCCACCACCGTAACCATCACCGCCGAAGACGAGTCGCATGACATGAAGCTCAAGGACGGCAAGCTCATCCTCGAAGAGGATGACGGCAATCTTGTCTTTACCAAGTCCGACAAGGACCTGTCCGGCACGGTGAAGAAGGATCGCGAGGCGGCCGAGAAGGAAGAAGAGATCGACGAGGCCGTCGAAGACGACGACGTCCAGAAGATTGAAATCTCCCCCGCCGTCACCGTTGCCGATGACGACCTGTGCACCATAACCATCACCGAGAAGTTCAAGGACGAGTGGGGCGACATCGGTTTTGTCGTCAACATCACCAACAAGAGCGACAAGGACCTGACCTTCTACGCTCCTTCCGGCAAGACCAACGTCAACGGCACCATGAAGGAACCCTGGTTCTCGGCTCACCTGATGCCCGGCACCAACGCCACCGAGGAATTCACGTTCTCGAGCGGCGAGCTTGACAGCCTTGACGACCTGGTCAACACGACCATCGGCATCGACGCCTACCTGACCGATTCCTACGAGGACGTCGCCTCCTACAGCGCAACCATCGCGTAGCGGTAGACCACGACAGCCGCGGATTGGCGGACACATCCGCGCACACCAGACGGGGCCGCAGGAGATGATCCTGCGGCCCCGCCGCTTTTATGCCGATGCGTAACGAGCGTTAGCGCTCCATGTTGGGAACGATGCTACCCTCGGTCACCGCATGCACGGCCAGGCGCATGATGTTGTCGTAGCCGGTCTTGCTCAGGATCTCCGAGATGCGGCGCTTGATGGTGCCCTCACTCATAAACAGCTCGGCCGCGATCTCGCGACGACTTTTGCCCTCGCAGGCAAGGCGCAAAATCGATAGCTCGACATCGTCGAGGGCTGCCGTGCCCGAAAAAATGCTCTCGGGCGGCTTGGGAAACGTGCAGTAGCCAGCCAACGTGGAGCGCATCACGGCGAACAGCTCGTCGATACCGACGTTCTTGTACACAAAGCTATCGACGCCCGCCTCGCGGGCCTGATCGACAAAGGTGATCTCGGGCATGCCTGTCATGATAATGATGCGACACTCGGGCAGCTGCTCCTTGATGCGTGCCGCCGCCACGATGCCGTTTGAATCGTGTTCGGTGCACACGTCCATCAGTATCATGTCCGGGCGCTCCTTGAGCGCGACACCCAAGGCCTCGGAGGCATCGGCGATCGCGGCAACGACGGTCATATCGGGCTGGTCGCCAACGGAGCGCGCCAGGCTCTCGCGCAGGATGGCCTGATCTTCGACAATTAACACGCGGATCATGAGTTTCTCCTTTGGGACGTGTCGTTGGCGTTAAGCGGAATGGATACCGTAAGCGTAAAGGGCGGGGTGGCGTGGACCTCTAGGCTGCCACCCAGATCTTGCGCGACATGCCTCATACCTGGGATACCCGTTCCCTCGCGATACGATACGGGGGCCGGGGACCCGTCGTTAGAAATCGTCATGTGCGCGACGGCGTCAGCATCCGTCCCCTCCTGCCACAAGCGCACATGGACCCGATGCGCCTGCGCATGCTTGGTGGCATTGGTCGAGGCCTCGCGGATAATCTGCAAAAAGGCTGCCGCGACACGCACGTCGCTTGGCAGCTCGCCCTCCACATCGATCTGCACGCTCACCAGGCCAAAGGCATGGACGATATCGCCCAGTTGCTCTGCCGGTTCGGTGTCGCCCCCGCTGCGCAGATCGGCAGCGATTGAGCGCAGCAGCGGGTCGATCTGCTCGAGTGACTCGTCATCCAGGCGCCCCTCCTCCAGATAGCGATGGAGGATGGACAGGCGCTGCCCGATCACGTCGTGCACGCGAGCGCGCATGCGCAGGTAGGCCGCATTGTCGGCAACTTTTTTGACTTCCTCGATCTGGGCCTGGAGCTCTTGACCCGCGAGCTCAAGCAGGTGGTTGGCTTGCGCCAAACGATCGTGAGCATGCGCGTACTCTGTTACATCCAAACCGATAATGCGCTCGAAGAGGCGGCCAGAAACCATAACGTCATCGTGCACAAACAAGCGAATCTCGGCGGGAGAAACCTCGACCACAACGCGCGCCTCACCAAAGCGGTCCAAATTGATGCGCACGCGGCTCTGGCTGCTTTCGGGCATTTGCATGCTGAGCTTGCGCAGGTCGTTCCATGTACCGCTCATATCGCCTAGGTCGGTGGGCATATGAAGCTCCACCAGGTTTTTGCGCATGCAGCGGTTCATGAGCAGTGGACGGCCCCTCGAGTCCAGATACAGGATGCCCACGGGAATCACGTTGATGGTTTCGATCGTCGAGAACGCGGTGATATCCTCCTGGCGGTTACGGACGTCCATCAAGAGCGCCGCGACGGAACGGAACAGGAAGAACGCTCCCTCTGCGATAAGGACAACGGCCCACACCGAGCCCATGGCAAAAACCACCGGCGGTGTCACGGCGCCAACAAGCAGCAGCTCGGCCAGCATGACAGGGCGACGATAGTGCACCATAAGGACCACGCCATAGGCAAAGATCGCGGCATTGAGCCACAGCACTCCGCCCATTGCCCTGGCGCAAACGTCAAGCGGCGCCACCAGATACGAGCCAGACGACGCGAATAAGATGAGCGCCGAAATCATCAGGTGAAGCACAAGGCTCGTCTCGTAGGCGCAAATCACCTTACGGTTATAGGACGAGCGGCGCGATGCGATGAGCGGGACGTGGATCATCTGCAGACACGCAGCCAGGGCAAAGACAACATCGAGCGCAACGATTTGGGGAAGGATGAACGAAATCTGCATCGTCACTCACCCGCCCTCGGCATCAAGACGATCATGCGCAGCTGGCCGGACTCGCCCTCAAGGCGGTATGCCACGTTGCGCCCTTGCAGAGCGCTTTCGAGCTCTTGCGCAGCGGGCGTCTGCGAAAGATCTTCATCATCGTTGGAAAAAAGCGTGGCGCGCAGCTCGACACTGCACCGGTCATGGTCGCCCAAGTGATACATAAGCGCCGGATGGTCGGTGGTGTAGGCAAAAAACGCAAAGTCATACACGCAGTCGTACAGGGCGCTTACCGTACTGGCGTGCATCGGGCGCCGTATGGCGATAATCGAAGCGCAATCGACATCGATGGTGCGCAGGTCGCTTGCGAGCTCATTGGCAATGAGTTGAATGCGGTCGCGATCAAAACCGCTCTCCCCGTGCTGCGCCAACGTGAGCGACCCTTTGCGCTTGCAATAGGCGACGAGCATCTTGGCGCGCTGCAGCATGCGGTAACGCTCGTGTGAAGACGCCTCGTCGGTCAACGGTGGCAGCGAGCTCAGCAGGTCGTACATCTCTTCGAACGCGCGGGCAAGCGCCTGGTCCACGTCTTGGACTAGCAAGGTCTCGGCCTCTTGATCTGCCAGATGCGTCTTAAGATCGTAGTCGGCCGTGAGCAGCTCATTTTGGCGCTGCAGCTCCATGCGACGATGTGCCAGTTCACGGTTAAGCTCGTTGAGCTCCGACACGTCTTGGGCAAGCAGGGCCGATCCGCCCAGCAGTGGAAAGGCGCGATACATTACATCGGGATCGGACGCCACGGCAAAGGCATGGGCATGCCCGTGTTCCTGGGCCCGAAGCTCTTCGCACACGCCCGCCGGCATTGGCTTCGACACCGGTGTGGCATAGACTTCCTGCAGGTCGCGCGTTAGAACTTTGAGGTCGAGCGGCAAGGTATCGAAGATGCCAGCAATGTCGTGATATGACGGAATGACACCGCAATCGAGACAGATTTCCATCGCCACCACGCACAAGACGCAATAGACGAGCGAAAAGTTGAGCCTCCATGCCCAGGGCACGCGCAGAGCATACGAGATGGCAAAGAATGCGCCACCCAGCAGTACGAGCGCCGCCGTGCCCGAGAAACGCTGGATGCGAAAGGATGAGGACCGACCAACCAGGATAAAAAAGGCCACGAAGTCAAAGGCCGTCCACACTAAGACGGCGAAATAGCCCCAGCCGTACGTGTAATCGTTGCTCCAGGTGTCGCTTGCACGGTCAAAGTGGAATACCTGCCGGTGGAAATCGTTGGTGAGCACAAAACCGATAAGTAGGATGGCCACGACCCACAGGATGCTGCGATAGCGACGGCCCGCACGGTGTTGTTCCAGCCCCGCAAGGCGCAGGCCGCACAGCTGGTAGAGCAGCGGAATGAGCGTCATGGGCACGTAGTACAGGTACCACAGCACGGTGGCATAGAACGGTGTGAACGACTTGTATTTGAGGATGACCTCAATCATCCAGAGGGCGCAGATGGTGGCAACGGCAACAAGGCGGCGGCGCAACACATAGTCCAAACAGCGTAGATAGACCGATATACCCCAGATCGAAAATATAATTGCGGCGACAAGCAACGGGAGAGAGCTCGAGTGGACGAGCGCATCCACGACCTCTTCGGACACCTCGCTATAGGCGGGCACGGCGTTGGAAAGCTTGGGGTCGGAGGCAAACAGCGCCGGCAAGACTGCCAAAAGCATGAGGAACAGCACGGTGATGGCGCCGGCGATAGCAAAGACGCGGTGACGGTACACCTGATGTGTTATACCAACAAGGAATCGCGGCATGGCGAAGAGCCTGCCGCCCCTGGGATCCGCCACGGGTGCGGATCGGGCGGCCGCGTGGCCGATATGTCGCTCGCGGGTACCCATAGTGCTTTTAGTGTACCGACAGGCAGGCCCAAAAAGCGGGCCACATGTCCCAAAATCCGCCGACGGCGAGGCGCCCGGCAAGCATTAACTGCTCGCCGGGCGCCTTGATCAGGAGACTCTGAAGTCGAGTGTCTCAGCTTCCTTAGGAAAGGTCCTCACCATTAGAAGCAATAACCTTCTTGTACCAATCGAAGCTCTTCTTTTTGGAACGCTTGAGAGTGCCGTTGCCCGCGTCGTCGCGGTCGACGTAGATAAAGCCGTAGCGCTTGGACATCTCGCCCGTCGAGGCACTCACCAGGTCGATGCAGCCCCAGGATGTGTAGCCCATCAGGTCCACGCCGTCCTCGGTCACGGCATCACGCATGGCCTGGATGTGCTGGCGCAGGTAATCGATGCGGTAGTCGTCGTTGATGGAGCCGTCCTCTTCGACAACGTCCTTGGCGCCCAAACCATTCTCGACCACAAACAGCGGCTTTTGATAGCGGTCGTACATGTCGTTGAGCGTGATGCGGAAGCCCATGGGGTCGATTGCCCAGCCCCACTGGCTCTCCTGCAGGTAGGGGTTCTTGGCACCGGCGAAGGCGTTGCCCTGGGTCCTCTCGACATCGGGGTTGTCGACACCGGCGGAGCAGCGGGTGCTGTAGTAGCTAAAGCTGATAAAGTCGACCGTGTTCTCGGCAAGGATCTGTTTGTCCTCGTCGGTCATCCCCACGTCGATGCCCTCGCGCTCAAACTTCTTGAGTGCCCACGCCGGATAGTAGCCACGGCTCTGAACGTCCACAAAGAAGTAGTTCTGCTGGTTATCGAGCTGTGCGGCGCGTACGTCGCCCGGACGGCAGCTGTAGGGGTAGTAGGTGCCGGCGGCAAGCATGCAGCCGATCATCGCGTCGGGGTCGATCTCGCGGGCGATCTTGGTGGCCCAGGCGCTCGCCACGAGCTCGTTGTGCGCAGCGATGAACTTGGCCTCCTCGCGGTTCTCGCCCTCCTCAAAGACCAGACCGGCGCCCATAAACGGCAGGTGCAGAATCATATTGATCTCGTTGAAGGTGAGCCAATACTTGACCAGGCCCTTGTAGCGGGTGAAGAGCACCGTCGCGAGGTTCTTGTAGAAGTCGATGAGCTTGCGGTTGCGCCAGCCGCCGTACTCCTTGATGAGGTGGATCGGGCAGTCGAAGTGCGTGATGGTCACGAGCGGCTCGATGCCATACTTCTTGCACTCGCGGAACACGTCCTCGTAGAAGGCCAGACCGGCCTCGTTGGGCTCGGTCTCGTCACCGTTGGGGAAGATACGGGTCCAGGCCAGGCTCATGCGGAAGGTCTTAAAGCCCATCTCGGCAAAGAGGGCGATGTCCTCCTTGTAGTGGTGATAGAAGTCGATGGCTCCGTGCGCCGGATAATAATGGTCGGCATCGCATTCGAGCATCTTGAGGTCACCGAGGCAGACCGGGAAGCGGTCCTTGCCGTGCGGGACCACGTCCACGTTGGCCAGGCCGCGGCCATCCACATCGTAAGCGCCCTCGCACTGGTTGGCAGCCGTCGCGCCGCCCCACAGGAAGTCTTTACGGAAAGCCATGCATCAATCCTTTCACACGCTGCTTGTCGTGGCTTCAGTATCCCCGTAAGCAGCGCGCTACTCAACGGCAACGGCGCAGGTCGACACTTCTTTTCGCGCACAGACGCCCGGCAGCCGCCCCCGTCTGACACTTTTTGATACCTGCCCGTCCAAACCGCCAACCACCACAAAGGGGACAGGCACCTTTGTGGTGGTTTGGGCAGGTTTGTCTCGATCTGTAACAGGTAGACCGCCAAAACCGGGCCTGGTGTTACAGATCGAGATCTTTCGGGCACCCTCTGCGGTTTATCTCAATCTGTAACAGGAAGAGACGATTTGGCCCGTCAGATGTTACAGATCGAGACAAACAGGAAGCCCCTAGTCGCAGGTGATGTCGAGGTTCTTGCCGACGAGACCCACGTAGCCGCCCTCGGCAGCCTTGGGGCTGTCGGCGTGGCAGAGAACCCACTTGTCGGCCTTCCAGTAGCAGTAGCTGTCGCCGACCGCGGGCATGTCGGCTGCGGCCTCGGGGCGCGGACCATTGGTGCCGGCGGGCAGCGCAACCATCACTTGGAAGCCGCCGTCGTCGACCATGCAGGGCGTGTAGTGAAGCGTGGTGTTGAAGACTTCGACGACCTTGCCCGCCGGCACGCGGAACGCCTTGACGCACGCGGTGTCGAGCTTGCCGTCCTCGATCTCCCAGCGATGCGCCACGAGCAGGATAAAGTCGCGGGCGCCCAGGTTAAACTCGCTGGCGCGGTGATACTCCAGGCAGTTGAGCTGCGTGTTGTGGCCGTTGCACCAGCCGAGCTGGAAGGGGCGGCCGCCAAACATGAGAAAGCCCAGTTTGCCGGCATCCTTGACGCCCTCGAGCTCCGGCGCACTTGCTACGTACTTGCTGCCCTCGGGGATGGGCGTGGCCGCAAGCGCCTCGACAAGCGGGGCGGTCAGGTTGGACGGCACGTCATCCCACACTCGACCATAGGATTTGAACTCGGGATCTGATACAGAGTAGATATGCATGTTCGCTCCTGTTCGTTTATGTGACAGTATGAACATTCTAGAACATCATTCATCCACGACCACGATCAATACCGAAAACATTGCATGACGAAATCACCCGCTCAAAAAGCGACATGCAGCTTCCTAGTCGAGATAATCTTTAAGAAACTCAATAACGCTCATACACCAGTAGTCGGTCTCCGGCGCATGGGGCTTCATCAATGCGTGCCCCCCTTCTGAATACATGACTCCCTCATGGTGTACTCCAGCTGCATCCAGAGCATCGACCATCTTTTCATAATTGTCGGGCGATACAATATCATCGTCAGCGCATTGCCAAAGATATGTCGGAGGATACTGCTCCCACACATGCTGATTAATACAGAAATCATCGAGCGAGTCGCGACCAGCCCCGCCGCACACCGAATCAAGAAATCTATTGTCTGATGCGTTCTCAAAGCCATGAAGATCAATCGGTGCATAACACAGGGCCAAGGCTTTTGGCGCCTCGCATCCGTAGGACGCAAATCCCTTGTTGTCCGTCCCCCACTCGGCAGTTAAATGCGCACCAGCAGAAAAGCCGATAACTGCATAACTTTTTGCGACATTAAATTTCGCTGAATTCTCCAGGACAAAACGGACGGCTCGATTTAAATCGTCGATTGGGCGCGGCATCAAAGGCTCGACCCTCACCCTGTATGACAGCACGAACACGTTATAGCCCGCATCGTTGAGCTCGGGGGCAACGGGAAAGCCTTCCACTTGATGACAAACGCTCTGATAACCTCCGCCCGAAACCGCAATGATAAAGGGAGCCCTAGGTCTCCCGGGAAAGAAGAACAGTTTCGTATTGCGCCGAGTCGGATCACGGATGCAGTCGGCTTCATCCCAAATATCGTAGGCAACCTGCCTCCCGTCATCCACGAGCTCGACAATTCGATTCAATCCACGCAAAACACGAGCAGTTTCATATGGATTAGCATCAGAATTCATATGAGACACAATGGGTTTATTCCACATGCGCTCCCAAGTTAAAGGCCGGCAAAGCATAAGGTGCTCGCCAAAGCCAGCGAACTCAGGAAGGAGCGCGATTTCGCCAAACGTCATATCGGCAGTAATTGTCATAGCTAGTCACTCCAAAAATGAGGGTGGGCTCGCGTGAATCAACGGCAAGCCCACCACATGCAATCTGCCGCGGGGTTTTCGGCAGCTTACATCCCGAATAATTGTCTACTCCACTACTGCCTCTTCATCAGGGCGATACAGGATGTAAACGAGAACGAAGTTAAGAATTAAACCGACGACATTGCAAAGAATTGCGCCGATGAGGCTGCTCATATCACCAGAAGGATCCATATAACCGGGAAAGCTAAAAATGCCGCTCGACGTCATAACGAACGTACAGGTGTTGAAAATCGCCGGAATAACAGCACTGATTGCTCCGGCGACCATGGAAGCGATAATGATCTTCTTGTGCTCCAAGATGATGCCGTACAGCGCCGGTTCCGTAATCCCGAAAAAGCCCGTAATGGCACAGCTGAACCCAAGACTCTTTTCACTCGGGTCCTTCGAGCGGAGAGCAAACGCCAAACAAGCGCCGACAACACCCATGCTGCAGCAGAGAAGTCCAAGGATAGGATCGGAGCCGACGGTCATAATATTGTTGATGGAAAGCACGATCAGGGCCCAATGGAGTCCAAGGGGGATCATAACGAGACCGAATATCGGCCCGAGAATAACGCCGCAAAGAACGGGGCTGAACTGATAGACCGCCAGCACTGCAGACGCAAGCAAAGAGCTCGCCTGCTGAATAACGGGACCGATCACAAGGAGCGAGACGGGGGCGGCAACAGCAACCGTCAGGAACGGGACGAGCGCAAATGCCACAACATCGGGAAGAACCGCCCGCAGCCACTTATTAAGAACGGATGCGAACCAAGCCGCCACGATAGCAGGAAACACCGTGGAGGAATAGCTCACCATTGTGAACTTCATGCCGAGCAGATCCAGCGCATCGCCCGCTCCGGCCGCAGCAACGAAAGTCGGATAAACCAGGATTGCGCCGAGTACCGCACCGATATATCGATCGGTTCCAAAGAACTGAGCAGCAGATGATCCGACAAGAACGGGCATGAAATACATGCAGGCATTTCCCATGCCGTACAGCAGAGTGTATATTCCGCTCTCGGCGGAAACAGCACCCGCCGTCGTCAGAATACTAAGGATGGCGTTTATCATTCCGCATGCGATCAAGGCAGGAAGAACGGGCATCATGATGCCGCTGATGAACTTCATTAGCTTTCCCAGAAAGCCCTTAGTCTCTCCTTCGCTTGCCTCGGAATCTCCGGCATCAATCCCGGTTTCCTTGGCAACGATTTCATAGACCTTATCGACCTTAGGTCCCACAATCACCTGATATTGCCCCGCGGAATGGCGAATGTCGATCACGCCATCAATCGCCTTGACTTTTGCATCGTCTACGATGCTTTCGTCCTTAAGGTTGAACCTTAAACGAGTCATGCAGTGAGCTACAAATGTAACGTTGTCTGTGCCGCCCACCATCTCGAGAATCTCGGCAGCGAGCTTGGTTGTATCTGCCATAAATACCATTTCTCCCATGTTGAGTTTTATATGTAACCATCAGCAAAGCGCGCGCCTTTGCCAACTAATTACCTTGTTTTCGATGCAATTCGATTGATGTGCATCATGAGGTAGAGTCTTTCTTCGTCTATAAGTTCCCGCCCCGTCAGTCGGCTGAGAACAGAAGCAATATCATCGGCGCACATTGATGCCACCGGATATTCTTTTTTGAGCGAGAGGTACATCTTGCGGTTGTCGCTCACGATGCTTTCGCCAGAGTTCAACCTATTGAATAAGTACTGAAGATGGGTTGCGAACCTTGCGTAATCGAAACCTTCCCGATCAACTTGAATGCCAAGCCGATTTTCAACAGCAACGGTTGACTCCTCCAGAACACGATCATAGATATCTGCGCTAAACTCTTTAACTACTTCGCATGAGTCCGAATCGGCCATGTTATTGATAAACGCCATGGCAATTCCAACTGCCTCATGAGCTGGAAGCCTAACGTTAAGACGTTTCCTGATTATCCTAAGTGCATACTCGCCGATTTTAAATTCGACGGGATATTGTTGGCGGACATCAAACGATAAAGGCATGCGGACAACGATATTTTGCTCTTTGCGCTTAACCGCATACGCGATATGGTCCGCAAGGATAAATGGCAAATTAGGGCTCACCTCATAAGGCAGCAAACCTGTCGACATATCAATAACATCCGAGGTAAGCTCGAGAAGCTCGTCGGGGACCTCGTCAACGAGAGCGATGTAGCGAGAGCTAACGTTATAAAACGTTCGTTGAATCTCCGAAAGAGGGACCTCGTCTCCGACATTCTTAAACCCCAGACCACGGCCGAATGCAACCAACTGTCTGCCATTTCCATCGACGCAGAGGACAGCGCTGGTATTAATTCGTTTAACAATTTCCATGTGCCCCCCTAAACAGAACAAGGCTCCCGAAGCAGAATCCGACAATCAATGTCAACAGATGCTGCTTCAGGAGCCTTGCCTGAATATCACTCTGAGAACTAGTTTAAGCGAGCTAGTGCTAATGACCTCGAATAAACACTTCTAAACAGTTAAACGGTCGATATCTCCGTGTGAACGGTTTGGAGGCAGAGGGCGGCCCTTATGCCTGCTGATAATGCAGGTGCTTCTCGTCGATATCGGCCAGGTCACGGTCGAGATAGCGACGCGCGAGCCAGTTAGCCATGGGAAGGTTCTGGTCCAGGTAGTTGCCGCACTCTTCGGGAGCGGCTCCGGGGACATCGCCCTCAAAGCTGGCGACAAACTCGAACAGCTCACGCACGAGCGGCAGAATCTCCTCGCTCGTCAGCTCACCAAAAACAACCAGGTAAAAGCCCGTGCGGCAGCCCATGGGACCAAAGTAGACAATGCGGCTCGACCACTCGGCATGATTGCGAAGGAACGTCGCGCCCAGGTGCTCGATGGTGTGGCACTCGGCCGTGTTCATGACCGGCTCCTTGTTGGGCGTGGTCAGGCGCAGGTCAAACGTGGTGACGGCGGCGCCGGTCGCCGGATCGCGGTCGATGCGGCTCACGTACACGCCGGGCTCAAGCAGCAGATGGTCAACGGAAAAACTCGCGATACGCTCCATGGCAGATCCTCTCGATAGTCAATTTAGGACGGGGCTCTTTTAGCTGGTTGGAATGGTCGCACCAATCATACCAGTCAAAAAAGCCCCGTCCCAAATGAGCTGCCAAGGACGGGGATCAATGAGTTTTTAATCCCCGTCCCAGAAAAATCCTTGGGCGCCGCGCAGCCGCCTAGGCAGTGTATGCAATTGTGGCGTCGACAGCATGGCGCCAGCCGGCGATCTTTTTGGCTCGTTCGTCGGCAGACATGGCAGGCTCCACGATGCCGCGGGCGCCGTAGACGTCAACGACGTCGCGCGTGTACATGCCCAGCGCAATGCCGCAGGCCCAAGCCGCACCCAGACCGCTCATCTCGTCGTTGCTCGCAATGCGGATGGGCGAGCCGACCAGGTCGCTCTCAAACTGCATCAGGTACGCGTCGCGCGTGGGACCGCCGTCAACACGAAGCTCGGCCAGTGCCGCGCCCGAATCCTCGACCATCGCATCGATCACGTCGAAGATCTGATAGGCGATCGACTCGTCGGCGGCCTTTACGAACTCCGCACGGCCCGTGGTGCGCGTCATGCCAAAGACGCAGCCCTCGGCATCGCTCGCCCAGTGCGGCGCGCCCAGGCCAGTGAACGCCGGCACAAAGTAGACGCGGCTCGCCGGATTGGCGGCGTAGCACAGGTCGGTGACTTCCTCGGGATTGTTGATGAGCTCCAGATCGTCGCGCAGCCACGTCTTGACGGCGCCGGCGTAGCTCACGTTGCCCTCGAGCACGTACTCGGTCACGCCGTCCATGCGCCATGCGAGCGAGCTCGAAAGCCCGTGCGAGCTGGCGACGAACTCGTCGCCGACGTTCATCATGACCGAGCTGCCGGTGCCATAGGTCGCCTTGGCCATGCCGCGGCTATGGCAGCCCTGCGCAAACAAGGCGGCATGGCTGTCGCCGAGCACGCCGTGAATGGGCACGGGTGCCGGCAAAAAGCCGCCCAGGTCCGTCATGCCGAACAGGCCATCGGAATCGGTCACCTGTGGCAGGCAGGCCACGTCAACGCCAAAGGCCTCGCACACCGGCTCGCTCCAGCAGCCACGGCGCAGGTCAAAGAGTTGCGTGCGGCTGGCGTTGGACCAGTCGCAGCGGAACTCCGCGCCGCCCGTGAGCGTCCAGACCACCCAGGCATCGATGGTGCCCAGGCACAGCTCGCCCGCTGCAGCGGCCTCGGCAGCCGCGGGAACGTTCGCGAGGATCCAGGCCATCTTGCCCGCCGGGTAGTAGGGCGAGAGCACTAGACCCGTCGTGTCGCGCACCAGCTCGGCCACGCCCTCGCGCGCGGCCAGCTCGTCGCACAGCTCGCGGGCGCGGGCGCACTGCCACACCACGGCGTCGCACAGCGGCTCGCCCGTCGTGCGGTTCCAGGCAACGGTGGTCTCGCGCTGGTTGGAGATGCCGATGCCGGCGACGTCGGCCGGATCGACCCCGGTCTCCTCCACCACGGCGCGCGCCACGGCCAGCACGTTGGCGGCGATCTCGGCTGGATCATGGCTCACCCAGCCGGCCTCGTTGACAATCTGGCGATGCGAGCGATCGGCACGATGAATCAAATGGCCGCCCTCGTCCACCAGCAGCGCCTTGGTGCCCTGCGTGGATTGATCGATTCCGATGATGTAGCGGCCCATGGCCACCCCTTTCAAAACGAATGTGACAAAGGGGCGGTCCCTTTGTCACATTCCAGTTACTCTGCGGGCAAGAACTCGGCGACGGTCTGCGCGATTCCGGCACCCGTCAGGCCGTAGTGCGCAAAGACCTCGGGGCTCGTACCGGTGATGACCGGCGCGTCGGGCAGGGAGAGGCACTTGACCGGACGCGGGCAATGCTCGCCCACGACCTGCGCGACCATGGAACCCAGGCCGCCGAAGGGGCTGTGCTCCTCGACGGTCACGACGGCGCGCGTGGCGCCGGCGGCCTCGATCACGGCCTCGGCGTCGAGCGGCTTGACGCAGTACATGTCGAGCACCGTTGCCGAGATTCCCTGCTCGGCCAGCAGATCGGCGGCGTCCACGGCGTGGCGGACCATCTCGCCGGTGGCGACGAGCGTCACATCGGTGCCGCGACGCACCCAGGTGGCGCGATCCATCTGGAACGGACACTCGTCCTCGGTGTACACGTCCTCGACCGGGTTGCGCCCCACGCGGATGTAGGCCGGCTTGTTGTCGGCTACCAGGGCGCGCACAAGCTCGGCGGTCTGGAAGCGGTCGCTCGGCAAATACACGCGCATGTTGGGAATCGCGCTCATAGCGGCGATATCCTGCGCAGAATGGTGGCTCATACCCAGGGCGCCATAGGACACGCCGCCCGAGATGCCGATGAGCTTGACGTTGGTGTTGGAGTACGAGACATCGACCTTGCACTGCTCATACGAACGCGTGGTCACAAAGGACGCCGGCGAGGCGGCCCAGGCCTTCTTACCGCACGAGGCCATGCCGGCAGCGATGCTCACCAGGTCCTGCTCGGCAATGCCGACCTCAATGGACTGCTGGGGATACTGATCGAAGAACGGCGTGAGCGACGCGGAGCCGCGGGAGTCGGAGCACAGGACGACGATGTCTTTATCGGTTGCGGCGGCCTCGAGCAGCGTGTCGCAGATAACCTTGCGGTTGGCGATCTTGTTAGCCATTGATAGCCTCCTTATGGGCAGCGAAATCGGCGATGATCTGGGCATATTCCTCATCGTTGGGCAGGTGATGATGCCAGGCGGCCTTGTCCTCCATAACCGGCGAGCCGTAGCCCTTCACCGTGTTGAGGATGATGACCGTGGGCTTACCCTTGGTCTCGGCGGCCAGCGTCAGCGCGGCGTCGATGGCCTGGACGTCGTTGCCCGGAATGGACAGCACGTTCCAACCGAAGGCGGCCCAGCGCTCCTCCTGCGAATCCTGCTTCATGACGTCCTCGGTGCTGCCGCTGATCTGCAGGCGGTTGCGGTCCACGAGCGCGCACAGGTTATCGAGCTGGTAGTTGCCGCCGCTCATGGCGCCCTCCCAGACCGAGCCCTCGGCAAGCTCGCCGTCGCCCATGATGGTGTAGACGCGGTAGTCGCGGCCATCCATCTTGCCGGCAAGCGCCATCCCGACGGCCACGGGCAGGCCGTGACCCAGCGAGCCCGAGTTCATCTCGATGCCCTTGAGCTTGTTGTTGGGGTGGCCGATGTAGGGGCTGCCGAACTTGGAGAAGCGGGCCTTGACGTCATCGAGGTCAAGATAGCCCTCGTGGCAGAGCACCGCGTAGTAGGCCTCCATGGCGTGGCCCTTGGAGAGCACGAAGCGATCGCGGTTGGGATCGTCGACGGTCTCGGGAGAAATGTTGAGGTGGTTGGCGTAGAGGGTCATGAGGGCATCGATGACCGACATGTCGCCGCCGATGTGCCCGCCGGCGCCAGCCATGATGATATCGACGCAATCGCGGCGAAGGTCCCAACGCAGGGATTCAAGCTCTTCGATAGTTGCCATTTCTACTCTCCTCGCAGGTAAGCTTTGACGTCTTCTTCGATGGGATCGTACAGGTC
Source organism: Collinsella aerofaciens (assembly GCF_002736145.1). Classification (NCBI taxonomy): domain Bacteria; kingdom Bacillati; phylum Actinomycetota; class Coriobacteriia; order Coriobacteriales; family Coriobacteriaceae; genus Collinsella; species Collinsella aerofaciens. Next base: position 1,881,695 of record NZ_CP024160.1, on the reverse strand, counting down.
GGGGACAATGCCGATGTACTTGCACGCCTCGTAGAGCACCGGCACCACGTTGGCGTGGATGGCGACACAGTGGTGGATGTAGGGACCCTCGACGATCTTGGCCTCGAGGCGCTTGAGGTTTTCGACCTCGACCCACAGGTAGGTGCCCATGCCGGCCGGGCCGTCGATGCCGCGGGCGTTGCCCAGCAGCAGCGAGTACTCGCCGTTGTCGCCGTCAAAGCGGGCAAGGGTGAGGTCGCCGTGCTTGGCCTCGGCCGTCAGCGCGCCGGGGTGATCGAAAGCCAGCGGGTAAGTGAGCTTGGGCTTGACGGCCGCGCAGCTGCAGGGCCAGGGGCCGCAGTGCTGCAGCAGCTCGCCGTTCTCGTTGTCGGGATGACGCACGGTCCAGTCGGCAAACATGCCGCGGTGACGGCCCAGGTCGGCGGCCTCGACCATCAGCGCGGTGATGGCGCCGTGGATATCGGTCTCGCAGACGACGGGGATACCCATCTCGTTGAGGATGGCATTGGCGGCGCAGGGCATAATGCCCAGCTCGTCCTGCAGGGCGTTCCAGCACTGGATGGCACCGGCGTTGCAGCCGTACTTCTCGACCAAGCGCTTCATGGCAATGGCAAGACCGGCCACAGCGGGGACCTTATCCTCGGGGATGCAGATCTCAAAGCTGTCGGCAATGTGGGTGAGCATGGCTGCCATGGCCTGCTCGTCGGCCTGGGCGTCGCGCACGGCCTGGACAAGCTCGGTCATGGGGATGGGCGAAAGCTGAATGTTGAACTTCTCGAGCAGCTCGCCCTCGTTGCACATGGTGGACCAGAAATCGAACGGACGGGTGGCCATCTGCAGGATGCGGGTGTGCTTGAAAGTCTTGACCACGTTGCACACGGCCAAAAAGTCCCAGACACCGCGCTCGAACTCGGGATCGGTCAGACGGCAGTTGGTCATGTAGGTGAAGGGAACCTGGAAGCGACGCAGGACCTTGCCGGTCGCAAACAGGCCGCACTGGCTGTCGCGCAGACGAGTGCCGTCGGGCTCGGGGCGCTCGTCGCGCGGGCCCCACAGCAGCACGGGCAAGCCGAGCTCGCGGGCAAGGCGGGCGCAGACATACTCGGTACCAAAGTTGGCGTGGCAGAGCATGATGCCGTCGACGCCCTCGGCGCGGAACTTCTCGACGATAGGCGCGATATGGCTGTCGTCGAATAGCAGGCCCTCGTCGTTGATGTCGTCGATATCCACGATGTCGACGCCGATCTCGCGCAGGCGATCAGCCGTCAGGCCGCGATACTTGATCGCGTCCGGCGCGCTAAAGATACTGCGGCGCGTGGGCACAAAGCCGAGCTTGATCTTATCCATGTACGTCCTCCCCTAATCACATGTTCAGTAAACAGATGTGTGTTTCGTTTTGTTCTGTTTACTAAATATTTTACTCTTTTGTTTAAAAGTTTAGCGCGAAAGTCTCGTAAACGGTAGAGAAATCAGCCTAAACGGTATGTAAACAATCTGAACATACAAGGGCAACAAAAAGAGGGCCCCGAAGGACCCTCTCTATCCGCATATGTATGTACGCGAAATCAATACCGCCCTATTCCCGCGAGCACACCGCCCGCGGGGGTAATCTGGCTGCAAGGCCCGTGGTTACGCGCCCATCTTGCGATAGACGTCCACGAACTCCTTGGCAAGGATGCCAAAGCCCTCGGCACTCATAAGCTGATCCTCGGCATGGACAACCAAAAGATCGATGCTCAGGTTCTCGCCAGCTGCAGTCTGCTGGACAAGGCCACCGTGAGCCGCGTGACCCTCGGCATAGTGCTGCTGGCCCTCGGCGATCTTCGCCTCGGCCTCTTCGAACTTGCCGTCACGAGCTAGGTGAATCGCATCGATGTAGCAGGTGCGCGCGCAACCGACGCCCGCAATGATCTGAAAGCTCTGAAGCTGAATCTCTTCTGCCGTCATACCTACAGTCCCATCAGTTCCTTGGCCTGGGCCAGAGCCTTGACGCCGTCCATCATGCCGTAGATGGCCATGGGGATCACGCCGACCGGTACCTCGGGGCACGCGGCAGAGACCTCGTCCTTGGCATAGCCAACCTGCGGCCCAAGCAGGATGCAGTCGGCATTGCGGCCGATGGTGGCAGCCTCGCTGACGGCGTGGGCGGAGACCTCGCACTCCAAGCCCTCGGCGTCGGCAGCCTTCTTGATGTTCTTCATGATGATGCTCGTGGACATGCCACCGGCGCACATAAGAACGATGTTTTTCATTGCAGTTCCTTTCCTGTAACCCCTCACAGGGACTTATATGTTTCGGCAATCAACGCGATCGACCGAACCTACGAACTAATGGACCATGTCCTACTCGGCAGAAGCCTTTGCAGCAGCAGCCTCCTCCTCGAGGGCCTGCTTGTCGGCCATCTTGACAAACGGGATAAACAGCAGGGCAACGGCGAGAATCGCACCGCAGACGATAGCGACCAGGCCAAGACCGCCGGAAAAGAAGTTGCTGATGGGCAGCGGCACCACGAACGGCATGCTGATCGTCGGGTTAAAAGCGTTGCCAAGACCCAGCAGCAGGCCAATAGCGGCAACAGCGCATGCGACCGGCTTGAGCAGGATGTAGGGGATGAACATATAGGGGTTCATGGCAATGGGCGTACCAAAGATGATGGGCTCGGAGATATTGAAGATAGCGGGCACCAGGGCGATCTTGGAGAGCGCCTTGTAACGCTCGGACTTGGCCGTGAGCAGCGCAAGCTCCATACCCAAGGCGTCAACAGAACCCACGGAGAACATAATGATGAACGGCAAGTACGGCAGCGGCTGGCCGGCAACATATGCCTCGGTGTTGGCCAAGGCGCAGGCGCTGATAACCGGCATGTACACGCTCATCAGGACACTGGGGTGGATACCAAAGAAGAACAGCAGGTTGCACAGCACAAAGTAGATAACGACAGCCCACGGGCTCGAACCAAGGAACATAACGGGCGCAGCAACGGTGGTGTTGATGAGGGTAAAGACATCGCCGAAGCTCGTCAGGCCCATGCCCCACTTAATCAGGGCGGCCGAGGTGAAGATAACGATAGCGCAGAACATTGGGGACAGCGAGTCGTTGACGAACTGCGGGACGGAATCGGGCATGGGAATGGCGATATGCTTCATAAGGAAGTTGAGCGCCTTCGGCACGATCAGCGCCACGAGCAGGGCCACGAACAGACCCGAGCTGCCCAGGTAACGGGTGGTGATGAAGGTCGAGCCGTCCTCGGCATGGCCCAGCGGGATCAGCAGGAGCAGAACGCCAATGGACGCAACCGTCGTCGTAAGGCCCTTGTTCTCAAGCACCTTGCCGTAGGAGTACGAAACCGAAGCGCACATGTAGATGGCACCGAGGTTCATGGTGACGACCAACACATCGGCAATCGTCGCCGACATGCCAGTGCCGGTAAGGAACGCCTGCAGCGGCGGGATCGGCAGTCCGTTGATGATGGAGAGCAGCGCCACGCCCAGCGTAACGGGCATGGTCGCCATCATGCCGGACATAAGGCCCTTTACGACCTTAAAGCTGCTCACTTTGTGGGCAATGGGGCCCACGTGCTTCTCGAGGAAGCCCTGCATCGAATCGAGAACGCTCATTTCGTGTTCACTGATCCTCTCTAAACGATTCATCTAGCTGTCAAGCGGGAAATTGCGGCCGACTCTTTCCCGCCTATGACCAAGGGAAATATGGTTATGCCTTGAGCTCGAGGACGAGGAGCCAATCCCCAACCTCGGGTTTGTCAGGCAGTGTGATGCTGTCCGTGACGGCAGAGACGTTCTCGCCGTCACGGTATGCGCCCGTGCGGGGGTTAAACCATCGGCTTGCATAGGCAGCGCCCGTCGGCACGCCCTCGATAGCAAGCTTTCGGCGCACGGTATCGCCAAAGTACGCGACGATGCGCGAAAGGTCTCGGTTGGCGGTTGCCAGCGGAGCCTTGTTGGCAAACAGGTTGCCCGCATCGGTCGTTTCGTAGGGAGCGAGCTCCCAGAAGTGATTTTCTTCGTAGAAGGAGCGCATATAGCCCATCTGGACTGCACCCTCTCCGCCTACCGCCTGGGCCCACGTAATGCCAAAGCGGTTGAAGATCGCCATAAAGGGATCGAGCTCCTCGGGACTTTCCCACACGTTGTCCCAGATGCCCTGGGCTCCGTAGGTATAGCCAGCGCCGCCCGCCTGCATGCAGATATACGCCACGCGACGCAACATGTCTGCGGTGCACAGGCGCGTACCCATTTCCTCGAGCGTCGAGCAAAACTCGTAGAGCGCCTCGCCCTCGACGAAGGGCTTGTCGTCATGAGCTGCCAGATAGTCAAAGTAGTCGCTCGCCTTGATCAGGTAATCGCCATGACCGGCCTGGTTGAGCGTAAAGTCCATCCAAGCCTCGTCCTGGTAGTAATCGGCAAAGGGGCGCTCGTTGGTATAGTGCGCCGTAGCCAGGTGGCCATAGCCGTCGCGGGCCTCGATCTCCAAGGCGACCTCACGCCATCCGTCGATCAAAGCGGCTCGATCTTCTTTGCCATACCCGGCAACCTCGCCGGCAAGCGTCCAAACCATCGGATATGCGCCATAGCGCGCCACCAGATAGCGGGCAAGGTGCTTTTGATGCTCCACGCCATGATCGCCGCGAATAGAAAACGCCCATGCCTGGCCAAGCGCGTTGACCAAACCGGCATCGGCGACATAGGCCATGCGGCGATCAAGCTCCTGCCGGTAGAAAGCAACATTGGGCAGATCCTCTGCGCCCTTGGGCATACCGCCGTCAATCCAGTAGCGACCATCTGCGCCCATGTCAGAGCGCAAGTTGGTCTGGTAGACGGTAAATCCCTGCTTGGCACGCAGGTCGACCATGCCGCGGAACTGGCTCGTCATGCCAGGGTGGTTCGACTTGTCCCAGCTCTCGCGGTAGGCAAACTCCCAGTGGGTGTCGCCGAGCCAAAAAAACGGCGTGCCATCCGAATAGGCAAATAGGTGCGGGTTGTCCGCGACGCGGATAAAGCCGTGGCGATACAGGTCGAGGTCGCCCGTGTACGGTACAGCCTCGACGCTGCCCACACGGCCATTAAGACCGGTCTGCTCGGGAGCCTCGATACCATAGTTCCAAGCGCCGAGCTCGGTCGGGGCAAACGAGACGCGGTAGGTGCGGTCGCCGTCCCAGTAGGCCTCGCGGCGGATCACCCTGCCGCTCGGACCGACAAACTCCGCCCAAATCTCAACATCCAAAAACGGGTTGTCGAACGAACAGGCGCTCTCAAACGTCAGAACGACCGGACGCCAGATCTCGGCGACAGCGTCTTGGTTCAACGTAGTATCCATTACAGACCCCTCTCCGGTCTTAATACCTACTAGTTCAGTCCCCGCTCGCTCGCGGACCTCACGGCAAAGTCAACGATCGCCCGGGCGTCTTCGGCACAGACAAAGCCTTGCGACACCTCAATCGCCGTATCGCGCTCGCACAGGGCGCGGTAGTTTTCGAGCGATCCGTACAGCTCCTTGAGCATCGATGCCGAGAACGACTCCATGTGGCCAAACAGCCCATCCTTGTCGCTCGTCTTATCGACCGTGCCCTGACCCGGCTCGACCAGGCTCGTGTTGGAGTAACGGGCAAACGGATGCTCGAGCAGGCAGGTGCGAAGACCGCCCTTGGTGTTGCCCAGGGCATCCTTTACGTTCTCGCCGTTTGCATCCAGCTCAATGCGCGGGCACGTTGCCGGCGCGGCGCCGGTGCGGACCCAACGGAACAGGTTGCGGAAGGCAGCGTGGAAGAGATACTGCGACGGATAGGCGTTTGCCTCGGCATGCTTGCCGACATACACCGGCAGGTGGTCGATACGCTTAAGATCCTCGTCGTCCTGGTAATAGTCGACATAGCTCCACTGCGTATCGTGGGAGGCGCCCGTCACCTCGTACAGCCGGTACTTAAAATCGGGGGCATCGCTATCGGGCATAAGCGTGCGCCAACTCTCAAAGCGACCGTTCTCGCTTTCGGTCTGAAGGGCGATGAACGGCTCCTCGACGTGCTCCACGCGCATCAGGTGATGCGCATAGTCCCGGCAGCACTCATACTGGTTGACGGGAGTGCACAGCGAATGGATGCCGCCGCCGGACAGATAGCCGTCAAACACGCGGCCGTCGCGGCGCACCTCCTCGCGATAGGCAAAGCTGTTGAGGTAGCGGAACAGATAGGCGCCTGACTGGGACCATCCCGTAAGGCAGATCGCCTGGTGCGGATAATCGCGGATCGGGTTGAGGTCGGAGTCCTCGCGCAGGAGCCACGCAAGATCGGTCAGCATATCCCAAAACAGACCCGTCTCGTAGGAGATGTCCATGTCGGGAAGTGCGCCGCCGCGCTCGAGCTCGGCCGGATCATAGTCGAAGGGTCGCTCGGGAGTCGGGTTCGCCCAATTCATAAAGGCATAGCGATCGGGATTGAATTCCTTGAGCTTGGCGATGGTATTGGGCTTGCTGGTGATGCCTACATAGATGTCACCAGAGCGCACAAACTCGCCGTAGCCCAGAATCCACATGCGCTCGATTTCCATGAACGATGTGGGGTTGATAATCTCGACCACCACGTTGCCACTCGCCTGCGCCGGATCTTTGGGTGCGCGGACAACAATGCGATTGGAATAGGGGGCATCGGCGGTCATGACCTCTACGCCGCCATCTTCGTCGGCAGTGCGATACACGTTGGCGGTGCCGTCAACGCGATATTCGCGCTCGACGTAGCCATGCGCGCTCAGATGACAGTAGCGCTCGGCGCTCGAAAACGGATAGCTCTCATCCGTAACGGGCATTTCGGAAATAACGCTGATCATCTCGTCCCCCTTGCTGTTGCGTTTGTTGAGACAAACTCTACTGGGGACGCAACTTAACTTCTATCGATTCTTAAGTTGACTTACTAAATATTTAGCTTAATGAACAGCCGAATGTTAAGCTCGTTTTAAGTTAACAATCGTTAGGAACCACCATGGCCGTTACTGCAAAACAAATTGCTGATCAGCTGGGAATCTCGGCAGCGGCCGTCTCCCTTGCACTTAACAATCGACGCGGCGTAAGCGAAAAAACACGGCAGCTGGTGCTCAGCACCGCTGAAGCCCTAGGTTACGACTTTAGCAAGATTAAGTTCGAGCGACAAAGAAGCGGAACCGTTGCCTTGGTTGCCTTTAACCGGCGCCGCATCTTTGCGAGCCCCTTTTTCGCCGACATGCTCGCCGGAGTCGAGGGCGCCCTTAGGCATGCGGGATTCTCGTTTTCGCTGGTGAACTACTCGCCATTCGAAAACATTCACCAACAGATCGCCGACATCGCCGAGGCACGATATGACGGCGTCATCATCCTCGCAACCGAGATGTACGAGTCGGATTTTTTGCCGTTTGCATCGCTGGACTGCCCTCTGCTGCTGCTGGACTCATGCATGAGCGTTGGGGTCGACACGGTCAAGATCGACAACGCTGCCAGTATGACACTTGCCGTACAGTACCTGTATTCGAAGTATGGATCGGTCCCCGGCCTGTTAACGACGCCCATTACCTTGGGCAACTTCACCGAACGACGCTTCGCCTACGAGCACGCCATCGGTCAGCTAGCCGGGTCGGAAAAATGCGGCATCATCCACGAGCTCGCCGTCGATCTAGACGAGGCCTACTCGGGCATGCTCGACATTATTGATTCGGGCGAGTCCCTTGCCCAAAGCTACGTCGCCGTCTTTGACGATGTGGCTATTGGAGCCATGAAAGCCTTCATCGAGCGCGGCTATCGCGTGCCCGATGACGTACGCATTGTCGGCTTCGACAACAACATCGGCGGCACCTACGTGCAGCCGCAGCTGACCACGCTCAACGTTCCTTCGCAGTATATGGGCGCCATCGCCGCACGACGCCTCGTCGAGATCATCGACGAGGCCGAGCACCACCCGCTCAAAATCGAGCTGGGGGCATCGCTTATCAAACGCCGTTCTGCCTAGATCTCGCGCACGCTTTGGCGCTCGACAAAATAGGTCGATACGGCCGTCTTGCAGGTATAGCTCTTGGGATTGCGGATGTTGCCCACCAGACGGCGCACCGCGATCTCGCCCACCTCGTGTTTGGGAACATGCACCGTGGTGAGCGGCGGGTTGGAAAAAGCGCCCAGCGACAGGTCGTCAAAGCCGATGATCGAGACATCCTCGGGCACGCGAATGCCATGCTCGTTGAACGCGCGCATGGCACCAACGGCGAGCACGTCGTTTTCGGCAAAGAAAGCCGTTGGCAGATCTTCGTGCGAGGCGTTGTCGAGCCACGCGCCCATGTCGCGATAAGCGCCCTCGAGCGTGGTGCCCAGCGTGACGCGCCATGTCGGGTTGGCCTCAAGGCCCGCGTCCTCAAGCGCTTGACGATAGCCGCGCTCGCGATCCTTAAAGTTGCGGATACGAAGGTCGCCCGCCAGATAGCCGATTTGCTTGTGACCTTTCTCGATAAGGTAGTCCACGGCACGCAGCACCGAATCGGTATTGGCAATGACCACGGCATCGAAGTACTGGCGGTCGCTCCAGCCATCGAGCACAATCAGGTGGGCGGCGGCGTTAGCGAACAGGGCGTAGTCTTCTTCGCCCAGCTCGGTGCCCATCAGCACGATGGCGGCAGACGGATCGGCAATCAGGCCCTCGACCTGCGGGCGCACGGCGTCAAGATCGCTAAAGTCGAGCGAGACAAAGCTCGTGCTCATGCCGTGGCGACGTGCCTGGCGCTCCACGCCCTCAATAACCGCGGGATGAAAGGTGCTCTCGTCCAGGATGGCGCCCGTCTTGCGCGCGAGCACAAACTGGATGCTCTCGAGCTGCGTCGACTGCTGATAGCCGAGCGACTGCGCGCACTCCAGGATGACCTTGGCGGTCTCCTCGCTCACGCTGCGCTTGCGGTTAAGCGCGTTGGACACGGTCGCAGGCGAAAAACCGGTGATGCGGCTGATCTCGCGAACACTTGCTTTGGCCATTGTTCCCCCTAGTAACGGTCGCGGTCGAGCATCGTGGCCTGACCGCCCCGTGACTCGACAACTAAACGACCGCAAATTCAATCTAAACAGAATAGTAAATGTTTAATAGCTAGTTTAGCCTGTTGTCAAGCGAAGCGACGCGACTATTCCCCCAACGGGCGTATTTACTCGGTAGCTAATCTGGAACGGGGCACAGAAACCGTTTAGCCCAGGACGCGGGCCATGCGCGCCTTAAACTCCACGAGGAAACGTGGGGCGTCCACGGTGAGCGCCACGAGCGCGCTCTTATCCGGATCGGACAGACGGTGCTCGTCGCAGATGGTGCGGCCGCGATACTCGCCCAGCAAGTCAACGCGCAGGTTACAGCCGAGCGCGCCCACGAGCGTGGGATCAATCGCCACGGCAACCGCCAGCGGATCGTGCAGCGCGCAGCCGCCCAGGTAGGGCGCGTTCATTTCGTACGAACCGATATAGTGCTCGACCATGCTCGCAAACGCGCAGCCAGCCATAGTGCCCGAGCCCGTCCAGCCGGCAATGTCGCGACGCGTGAGCACCACGCGATGCGTCACATCCAGCCCCACCATAGTGAGCTTGCGACCCGAACGCAGCACGGCATCGGCCGCCTCGGGATCACTTGCCATATTGGCCTCGGCGCCCGCGCTCACGTTGCCGGGCACGGTAAGCGCACCGCCCATCACGACCACGCGGCCGATGGACATCATCGCCGCCGCATCGCGCTCCAGGGCAAGCGCCAGATTGGTGAGCGGGCCGGTCGCAACGTAGACCAGATCGAGCCCATAGGTACGCGCGGCATCAATCAGGTAATCGACCGCCGCATTGCCATCGGCCGACGTCGCGCCCACCGGCTCGTACGGCGAGGCGGGCACGCTTGCGCCGCCGATGCCGTTCTTGCCGTGGATAAGCGCGGTGGACGCCGGCGGCGTGTAGGGTTCGGTTGCCTTCATGGGACGATCGGCGCCCAGGTACACCGGCACCTCGGGACGACCCAACAGGTCGAGCACCGCCAAGCAGTTGTGCGCCGACTGCTCGACGCGCACGTTGCCAAAGCACGTGGTGATGCCGACGAGCTCCACCTCGGGGCTCGCGATGGCATAGGCAAGCGCCATCGCATCATCCACACCCATATCCAGATCAAGGATCAGCTTCTTGGTTGCCATTGTTCTACTCCGCTTCTCCGTCTACATCCAAACCGTCTAAACCAAACTTGTGCTCGACTTCCGCACGCGTGGGAATTGATTGCTGAGCGCCCAGGCGCGACACCGTCACCGCCGAGGCGCGAGCGCCCGCCGCCATGCACTCAAAGAGCGGCAGGCCCTCCAGACGAGCCGCCGCCAACGCGCCGATAAACGTATCGCCCGCGGCCGTCGTATCGACCACCGCGCTCGAAAGCGCCGGCATGCGCAGCGGCTCACCGCCATCGCCGAGCGTAACCGAGCCGGCGCCGCCCAGCGTGATGACCGCAGCCCCGGCGCCCTTGTCGAGCAGCGCATTGAGCGCGGCGACGCAACTCGCATCATCCGTAGGCAGAATGCCCGTCAGCACCTGGCACTCGGTCTCGTTGGGGCAGACCAGGTCGACCGCTGGCCACGCTCCTGCCGGCAGGTCGCAGGCGGGCGCCGGGTTAAAGATCGTATAGAACCCCAGCTCGTGAGCGCAAGAGAGCGCCGCGGCCGTTGCCATCAGATCGCATTCGCCCTGGGCGATAAAGACGCTGCCAGCAGCCGGGGCAATCTCGCTGGCATCGCCGTCGAGCTCGTCGGCCACCAAGCGCCTCAGTGCGCGGGCAACGTCCTCGCCCGCAAGCGCATGGTTGGCGCCCGGCGACAGCACGATGCGGTTGTCGCTCTCGCAGCGAATGATAGTCGCGGTACCGGTCTCCACGTCATCGCGACGCGCCACAAACTCAACGCCCACGCCGGCATCCTGGAGCCCTGCCACGAGCGCATCGCCAAAGGTATCGCGCCCAACAGCGCCGATCATGCACGTGCGCGCACCCATGCGCGCAGCGGCAACGGCCTGATTGGCTCCCTTACCGCCGGCGTTGGTGATAAAACCGCTGCCATCGACCGTCTCGCCCGCGCGCGGCATGCGCTCGCACGCCACCGAAAGGTCCATGTTCATGCTGCCGAACACCGCAACGATGCTGTGATCCGCCATGGAAACCTCCTCGTCTTCAGGCTTTGCGCCCACCGTCGACCAACGATTGTGCACTCTCGCACCCCCTATAACTTTAGTCCACTTTGATGTGGACGCGCGCTTGAGCTTGCGCCAGCAGCAAGCATTCACAGGGGCAGGCAGCTACAATGAATACGTGCTGATTATTCTCGTCATTGGATGATGTTTTATGGAACAACTCTCGCAATCGGGCTCGCGCGGTCGACGCCGCACGGGCAACGAGCCGGCGCCGCACGAACGCGTGAAGGGCGAGCGCCGTGCCAACGAGCCGCGACGCACCGCGAGCCCCCATCGCGCTTCTGCCAACAACGCGGGCCGCGCCAACACTCCCGCCGCGGAGCAGACGCCTGCTCGCCCCAAGTCCCGCTACATCCCTGCGCTCGACGGTCTGCGCACGCTTGCCGTCGTCGCGGTGGTGCTCTATCACCTCAACCTCACGTGGGCTCAGGGCGGCCTGCTTGGCGTCACGATCTTCTTTGTGCTTTCGGGCTATCTGATCACGCGCTTGCTGCTCAACGAAGTCGCTAAGACCGGCCGCATCGACCTTAAGAGCTTCTGGATTCGCCGCATCCGTCGCCTGGTCCCCGCCGTGGTAACGGTAGTGTTCGTGACCTGCGCGCTGTGCACCATCTTTAACCACGTGATGCTCACCAAGATGCGCCCCGACATCCTGCCGTCGCTGCTGTTCTTCAACAACTGGTGGCAAATTGCCCAAAACGTCTCGTACTTCAACGCCCTGGGCGACCCCTCGCCGCTTACGCACTTTTGGTCGCTCGCCATCGAGGAACAATTCTACCTGGTTTGGCCCCCGCTGCTGCTCGCTATGGTATCCATGCACATGAGCAAGCCCAACACACGCCGCGTGGTTCTGGGCCTGGCTGCTGTCTCCGCCATCGCCATGATGGTGCTCTATAACCCCGCCGCCGACCCCAGCCGCGTGTACTACGGCACCGACACCCGCGTGTTCTCGCTGCTACTGGGCGCTTGGATGGCCTTTATCCCCGATCGCGACCTGGCGCCGGTGCGTCTCGCTCATCGCCTGGGGCTCGACCGCTTGGTCGGGGCCGCCAAGCACGGCAAGAACGCCGAGGGCAAGCCTGGCGAGAAGGCCGACAACGCAGTCGAGACCGTCCCGGCACAGCCGAGCGCCCTCGTGCGCTTTTGGTCCTCGCCCGCATCCATCGATGTGTTGGGCATCGTGGGTCTGGTTGGCCTTGCCGCCATGGTCGCGCTCACCAACGGCTACACCGCGTTCCAGTATCGCGGCGGCACGCTGCTATGCTCCATCCTCACGCTCATGGTCATCGCGGCCTGCGTGCAGCCCCAGGGAATGGTTGCCCGTGCACTGTCCGCCGAGCCGCTCGTGTGGGTTGGCAAGCGCTCGTACAGCATCTACCTGTGGCACTATCCGCTACTGTTGCTCATGAACCCGGTCGCCAACATCAACGATACGCCGTGGTGGCAGTACATTTTGCAGGTGTTGTTGGTGGTCGCCGTAGCCGAATGCTCATATCGCTTTATCGAGACGCCGTTTAGAAAGGGCGCCTTTGGGCGCACCGTATCCGAATTCCGCGATGGCACCACCACGCCCGCCAACTGGGTGCGCGCGCATATTCCCGTGTGCGCCACTTGCGGCATCGTGCTTGTTATCGCGCTGGGCGGCCTGATCTTTGTGCCGGAGACCTCCGCACTGAGCGGTGAGGGCGCCGAAGTCCTCAACAAGGAAGCCAAGAACACCGCGCCAACGGACCAACAGGCAGCCGACGACACCGACAAGGACAACGACGGCTTCCCCGATGGCTCCTACGACCTGCTGATGATCGGTGACTCCGTGTCGCTGCGCGCCGTCGATTCCTTTGACGGCGTGTTCCCCCACAGTCACATCGATGCCGAAAAGGGCCGCCAGTTCGATGCGGGCCGCGCGACATTTGAGGGCTATCTCCAACAGAACCTTGCCGGCAAGATCGTGGTCTTTGCGCTGGGAACCAATGGCTTGGTAACCGACGACCAGATCGACGCCATCATGGCCGATGCAGGAAATAAGCGTATTGTGGTGTTTGTGAACACGCGCAGCCCGCAGCCGTGGGTTGGCTCTACCAACCAGGCCATCGCCAACGCCGCTACGCGCTACAAGAACGTGCGCGTTATCGACTGGTACGGATACAGTGCCAATCGCAACGACCTGTTCGATGGCGATGGCACGCACCTGTCGACCACTGGCGTGACTGAGTACCTCAACTTGATCCACGATGCAGTCAAGAAGGACCTGCCTGTGCATCCCGAGGATCACGTCAACGATCCGCAGCCGGCGACCGTCAAGTCTGCCACCGACGCACTCGTCAATGCGCTCGCTCTCAAGCCGCACAAGCTGGGCACCGACAAGTAACCTGCAGCGCAAACTTCCCACATCCGGAGGGGGCGCCTGCCACGGCAGGCACCCCCTCCGGCAGTTAGGGACGTTCCTTATGTGCCGGCACCTAGGGACACTCCTGGCACAGCCGAGGAACGCCCTCCTTGCGACCGAATTCTGGGCGCCTCGCCACCCCGAGCGTTGTTTCCAAGCCCACACCCGCAGCAAACAACCCAAAATCACTCTTTTCGAGCCGACTCCAAGAGGTCGTGGACAAAAAGTGGCAAATATGAGTACTGTTACCATTTTAGTAGCAGGCAAAACAACCCAAAATGACGTCCGAGCGACCCCTACAACCCCCTAAAGCAGCCAACCTGACTGGTTTAAGGCATATTGGAGCCAATTTTAATGAACATACTATCGGCTATGTTCATTATCTTCTTGGATGTAAATGCTATTCACTTAGCAACAGTACTCATATTTGGCATTTTTTGTCCACTGCCATATAACTAACCCCCTATAACAGGCAAAATACAGGCCGTAACCCATGGCAGCGGCCTGTTTGGAGTCCAAAAGAGGCGCTAAGCGCTGTAGCCCATCGCTTGCAGGACAAACATGACAACCGTCAGCACCGTAATCACGGCGATAGTCGCCCAAGTGAGCACGTTCCACACGCGACCGTTGCGGTTTGCACCCATAATGTGACGGTCGGCGGCGATAACCACCTGGAACACCAGAACCACGGGCAGTAGCACGCCATTGATGACCTGCGAGGTCATCATAATCTGGAACAGATCGACACCGGGCATAAGCACCAGCACGGCAGAAATGCCGATGATGGCCGTAATGATGCCGCGGTAAACCGGAGCCTCGTCCCAGCTGCGATCGGCGCCGCGCTCCCAACCAAAAGCCTCGCAGATGGCACTCGACGTAACGCCCGGCAGCACGCAGGCAGCCAAAAAGCTCGCTGCGACCAGGCCCGAGGCAAACAACACCGTGGACCACTGGCCCGCGATGGGCTCCAGCGCGCGGGCGGCATCGGCGGCATCGCTAATCTGAATACCCGCCGGGAACAACACCGTACCGGTCGTGATGATAATAAAGCCGGCAATGACATCGGCGGCAAGCGAGCCGCTCACGGTATCGATGCGCTGCAGCACGATATCGTCCTCGCCCGCGTTCTTATCGACCACGTTGTTCTGCGCCAAGAAAATCATCCATGGCGCGATGGTGGTACCGATCGTTGCGACCACGAGCGACACGTAGCTGGGGTCATTTTGAATGTTAGGCACGACCAGGTCGACCGCGACCTCACCCCAGTTGGGGCCAGCCATAAACGCGGCGACGATATAGGTCACGAACACGCAGCTCACCAGCAGCAGAATCTTCTCGATGCGCTGGAAACTACCCGACATTGTAAGCATCCATACCAGCAGCGCCACCAACGGTACCGAGATGCTCGCCGGCACGCCAAAGAGAGCAAGGCCGCTGGCGATGCCCGCAAACTCCGAAATGGTCACAGCCGTGTTGGCGATCAGCAGCGCTGCCATGGCCAACACGCTCTTGCGCACGCCAAAACGCTCGCGAATGAGCGATGCCAGGCCCTTACCCGTGACGCAGCCGCAGCGCGCCGCAGTCTCCTGCGTCACGATGAGCAGCACAGTCATGACGGGAAGCATCCAGAGCATCTTGTAGCCATAGCTGGCGCCCGCACTGGAATACGTTGCAATGCCGCCGGCGTCATTGCCCGAAAGCGCCGCCAGCAGACCGGGACCCATAGCGCCAAAGATGGCCGCGATGGTCAGCTTTTGCTTGGTGCCCGACTTTTGCTTGGTATTTTGCACGCGACCACCTAACCCATGACTGACATGGCGAGCAGCACCGCGGCGATGCAATACGCCACACACGAGATCATGACGGCAATGACGTTCATGGCGGTGCCCGACGTGTTGAGGTCATGCTCGTCACGCCAGAACAGCACCATCAGGTAAATCACGGCACTCATGTTGCCAACCAGGCAAATGATGGCAGCGATATTAAAACACCCGGTAAAGAGTTGCTCCTCAAACATGGACGCATCGGGGAACGCAGCGGTGCGCACCAGCTGGGCGCACAGGTAGGTCACGAGTGACAGAATCAGGCCCATGCCCGTGCTCTGGAAGAAGAACCCCAGATACGGCTTGGGCTCGTCGTCGTGACCGTCATACTCCAGGAAGTAGTTCTTGACGAACGACACCATGCGCGAGGCCGCCAGCAGCACGAGCGGCATGGCGCACATGGGAAACACCACCAGATGCGCGGAGCCGAGCGCCGTTCCCAGCACGGTCGCCATGATGCACGACGCGATGCCCCATACAACAACCCAGTACTGGCGATGCACGAACCAGCTGAGCACGTTCGTCGAGTCGTCGGACGCGCTATCGCCCGAGCCGACACCGGCGATCTGCAGGTCCTCCTGATGCTCCTCGGCGATAACGTCCATGGCGTCGTCGAAGGTTACAATACCCAGGATGTGACGGTTCTCGTCGCAGACGGGGATAGCGACCAGGTCATACTTGGTCATCTCGTCCGTTACGTCTTCCTGGTCCTCGTCGGGCGACACATAGACCAGGTCGCGATAGGCCAGCTGACCCAGCGTGGCGTCGCGATCGGCTACGATCAGCGTGCGCAGCGAAAGCACACCGGTCAGCATGCCGCTCGGATCCTCGGTATAGACGTAGTAGACGCTCTCGAAGTCTTCGTCGAGCTCGCGAATCGCCTCGATGGCGTCACCGACCGTTGCCGTGGCGGGCAGGGAGACAAACTCCGAGGTCATGATGCGGCCGGCGGTGTTGTCCTCATACCCCAGCAGGTTACGAATCGCCTTCTCCTCCTTGACACCCATCAGGCGCAGGAGCTTCTCGGCCTTCTCGTAATCGAGCTCGTCGATCAGGTCGGCAGCGTCGTCCGGGTCCATCATGGCCAGCATCGACGATGCGTCCGTGTCGGACAGGCCCTCGAGCATCTCGGTCATAAGCTCGTCGTCATCGAACTCCGAGATGGCCTCGGCGGCCTGGGCAGTATCGAGCTGCGCAAACACCTGCGCACGTAGGCGCGGGTCGAGCTGCTCGATAATGTCGGCGATGTCGGCAGGGTGCAGCTCGCCGAGCGTCTTGTGCGACACCGAGAGTTGAATGTTCTTGGTCGAGCGGTCGAGCAGGTCCATGTAGGACCAAGCGATGATATCCTCGCTGAGCGGCTTGCCCAGGTGCTTCATAAAGCCCTCGACGACGTGCTCGAGCGCGGGGCTGATGGCGCGTAGCAGACCGCGGGCGCCGACCTCGGCACCCAGCAGACGCAGCTGATTTTCGCCCGACATGGAAAACTTGATGTCGTTGACGCGCACGACCTTCATGCCCTGCGTGTCGACGATCTGCTTATTGAGAACATCGCGCGCCAGCAACAGCTCGGTCGGTTGCAGGTACGAGAAGCGAATATTGGTGGCAGACGTATTGAGATACACGCCCGTCTCGTCGATACGGTCGACCCATTTGCGCCAGCTGATCATGAACGGCGTCTTGCCGGGACCGCGGAACGCGAGCGACGTCACGTGCGGAAAAACTTCGCCGGTTGCAATGCCAAAATCGTTGACCACGCCGAGCTTTTCGCCGTCGACGTCCAAGACTGGCAATTTGAGCATCTCACTCAGATAATTCAATGGTGCTCCCCATCATTATTCCTCCGGACGCGGCCGCGCGTGCGGCGTCCGGGGGCTTCTGGATATGTATACGCATGCGCGGGCGGCACGCCGCTCGACGCTTACACCCCGTGCATGCGCAAAAAGCACCTGCATGGGGTCATCGACTGTATGGTCGAGGTTTGGATTTCACCTGTAACCTTTCTCTTGACCCTCATTAACCGCAGTAACTATAGCATCAGCATCGCCCTGCGGCATCGAATTTATGCGCTGCACATTGCAGGCATACCAAACGCTGACGCATCCGTGACATAGCCATTGGGGACGTTCTTAAACGACTACCCAATGACTACTCTGTAGTATCATCGTCCTCGGCAAGTTGGGGGAACACGGCGTCCTTGGGCATGGTGACCTTCGTCAGCGAGGTGAGCTTTTTGCTCAGCGACGTGTCCGTCTTAATCAGGTCGCTGAGCGTCACGATCTTGTAGCCGTCGGCGACAAGGCCGTCGATGATCTGCGGCAGTGCCTCAAGCGTCTGCTCGGCGCATTCATCGTTATCGGTCAGCAACACAATATTGCCCGGCGTCACCGAATCGAGCACCGTCGAGACCTGCTCGTCGGCACCGTTGAGCAGCCAGTCGCCCGAGTCAATATTCCACGAGACCACGGCGGAAACCAGGTCCATCGCATCAATCCAGTTTTGCTCGTCAAAGGCAGCGTAGGGAGCACGCAGCAGCATCGTCTTCACGCCGGTCGCCGACTTAATCGCATCGGTGCCTTTCGTGATCTGCTCGCGTACCGCCTCACGGTCCTGACCCTTGAGCGAATCGTCGCTGTAGCTGTTGGATCCGATTTCGCACCCGGCATCGACAATCGCCTTGGCCGTGGCGGACGAGGCCTCGGCCGCATCGCCCGAAAGGAAGAACGTCGCGGTGACGCCCTTTTCCTTGAGTACCTGCAAAATCTGCTTGGTCGCACCGCTCGGACCCTCGTCAAACGTCAGCGCCACGTACTTTTCGTTGCCCTTGGGCGCCACGCTGGCGCACGCAACGACGCAATCGGTGGCGGGCACAACCTCGCCGCGGTCCTGCGTCTTGCCCGACTGCTCACCAACCCACACCTCGGAGCGGCCCTGAACGCCCCACGTCTGCACATACTCGATAGCGCCCGTGCCCTCGACCTTGAGCTTGGGCTCGATAACCGTAGCCTGAACCTCATGCTTCTCGTAGGTGTTACGGCCATCCTTGACCGTCACCTTCTCGCCACCCTCAAGTTCGCGGCTATCCCATTTGCCCTGTTTTATGCGCTTGCCGTCCACCTTAACCGACAGCTTTTCGCCGCCATGGCGCTTGAGCACGCTGTCATCGACGGCCAGCAGGTCGCCTGCGTCGTAGGTGTCAGTCAACTCCTGGTCGTCGATGAGATTCTGCAGCGTAGAGCCCACGCGCACCGCGGTCTTCTGGCCGTTGAGCTCCACGTCCACGCTGCGGTTGACGTAGCCCACGACGGCAGCGATAAACAGTACGAGTGCGCAACCCACGGCGATGAGCGCATAGGGCAGACGGGACGGTCGGCGCGGCGAGCGCCCGTTGCCGATGCGCGCGCTGCGGTCGCTAAACCCGCGGCTATGGTTGAGGTACATCGCGCCGGGCTTACGGCGACGGCGGCGCTGACCGCTGGGCAGCTGCCCCAGGTCGCGGCGCGCCGTCGGACGCGCACCCGAACGCCCGTTTAAGTTGGATCCGTTTTGGCGCATGTGCCCTCCCCCATAAACACAGCAAGCCGGAGCAACAGGTCTCCGGCTTGCCTCCCATCATTTGGTACGTCGCTATTTTGTAGCTTTTGACGAGCCTCCGCTCGCCTTTTGGTATTCGTCCTTAAAGGCCTTGAACATGCCGCGCGTCTTGCCGAGCTGCTTGCCCAGTGCGCGACTGCCCTTGTCCACGGCAACCGATCCCTTGTCGTCGAGCACCTTGGCGCCCTTCTTGACCTTGTCGCCCACCACGACGCTGGCCTCGGCGGCCTTGGCAGCCGCACCGCCCGAATACCCGAGCGACTTGACCTCGTCTGAGACGACCATCGCGCCGTTCTCGTAGCCGCGCAGCATCGTCGGCGGCACCTGCGTGTCACCAACCAAAACACTCGAAGCAGCACCGGCGGTCACATAGAATGCCTGCACGATGCCCGAGCGTGGCTTGAACTCGACGTCCGAGCAATAGCCCACGACGTCGCCCGATTCCGTGCGCACGTCCATACCGACCCAGATGATGCAATCGTCCAGGTTGATGTCGAGGCGCTTGGCGGCGGCGGCATCGTACGTGTCCTTAACGTCATCGACCGCAATGGCGCCCTCGTAGACACCAATGGCGTCGAGCGCTACGAATCGGTCGGGACGCTCGATCATGCCCGCGATATCGGACTGGCGGACCATAAAGCCGACCACGCGCGTACCGCCCGGGGTAAAGACCGGAAAGTGAATCTTTCCGAGCTTTTTAGGGCTGCGCGGCGTGCCGTCCTTTTTGGTGCGCTTGTCCTCGGTAGGCTTGCGATAGATCTTGGCGCCGACAAAATCCCCGGCGCGCATTATGCCTCGGTCGAGGGCTCCGCAGCCTCGGTATCAGCCTCGACGGCGTTTTCGACCACGACGTCGGCGGCAGGCGTCACGTTGCCACCCGAAATGGCGTCGTTGAGCTGCTCGCGCAGCTGGTCCATGCGCTCGCGGGCCAGGTCGACCTTGGCGCGCAGGTCGTCAGTCTTGGCGTCGACCATCGGGCCAAAGTCATTCACCGCAGCACGGGCCTCCTCGGCGCTGTGCTCGTAGGTGTCGCGCATATTGTCCCAAGCGTCGTTGGCGATATCGGCAGCCATGGCGCGGGTCTCGGCGCCCGAGCGCGGGGCCAGAGCAACACCGATAATAGCGCCGGCAGCGGCACCAAAAAGTGCGCCGGAGACAAAGCTGAAAGTCTTACCCATGATCATTCCTCTCCTGCGGGCACGTCGGTGCCCACCGTTTGAATGCTGTCCATTATACCCGCAGCGCATCACTTGCCGCTCCGCTCATCTGCGTACGGCAAAGACGCAGGTACGTGATGGTGATAAACGCGTAGGCCTACTCCTGAGGCATAGCCGGCATGGCCACCGTGGCACCCGGGTCCTCGCCGGCGCCGTCCACGAGCGGCAGGCCGCCCTCATGCGCAGGTCCTGCCGGAACCGTCGCCGCACCGCCAAAGACGGCCGCGGAGGCCTCGTGGTTCTCGGCAACCGCGCCCTCGGTATCAATCGCCACCTGGGGCTCGTCGTCAAAGTTGGGGACGCCCTGGGGCTCGGTGGGAACGGGCTCGGCGGTCGCATCGGCAACGGGCTCGGCGTCGACCGGCACATCGCCCTCGTCAGCGCCCTCGTCAGCGCCCTCGTCCTCGGCAGCATCTTCGCCGTTCGCAGCGGCGACGGCCTCGTGAGGATCCTTGCCCTCGGCCTCGGCGCGCATGCCCAGCACCAGGTTGCGCAGGCCCGCGACCGTACCGTCCACATCGGGAGCCGGCTGGTCGGCGTGCAGGTACGCCCAGTCCATCATAAAGGTGGCCGACGACAGCGCACCGATGGCCAGTGCGTCATCGGGGCACGAAAGCTCGACCTCAAAGACACGCTCGTCATGCTCGCTTACGCGCGTGCGGCCGCACGAGATGCTACCGGCAAGACCGGTCTCGTTCATGAGCTCGACCGTCACGTGCTCCAGCAGGTGGCAGAGCTCGGTCTGACCCATGCAGTCCTGGAACTCGCGGCCGGAATCGCCCAGGCACAGGTGCTTGGCAATCGCGGGCACCAGGTAGTACACGCGCGCCGTGGCCTCGATGTCCTCCGAGGTCATGAGCGGCATGCCGGGGTTCACCAGCACATGCGCGCAGATCTTGTCCTCACTGACGGTGACCTTAAGGATGTTGAACAGGCCTGCCATAACTCTCCCCTACTCTTCCTTGTCCTACTCGTCGCCGTCGTGCGGATTCGCGGAACCCGCACCCGACGTCGTCGGCTCGTCTACCGAAGACTCGGAATCCTTCTTATCGGTTTCGGCCGGAGCGATCACGCGAATGAGCGAGATGCGCTGGCCACGCATCGACTGCACTTTAAACTTGTACCCCGCGACCTCAAACACCTCTCCGATGTCGGGCACCGAGTCGCAAAGCTCCAAAATCCAGCCGGCGATGGTCTCATAATCATCGCTTTCCTCGAGCGGCCAACCAAGCTCAATCGCGTCATCGCACGAAAAACGCCCATCGACGAGCCACTCACGGCGCGAGAGGCGCGTGAGGTACTTGTTGTCAGGGTCGAACTCGTCCTCGATCTCGCCGACGATCTCCTCGACGATGTCCTCGATGGTGATGATGCCGGCCGTGCCGCCGTACTCGTCCACGACCACCACGATCTGGTCGTGCGAGGTCTGCATCTCGGACAGCAGCGGCAGGATGTCCTTGGTGTCGGGCACAAAGGTGGCGTCGCGCAAAAAGCCGGCGATGGGCTGGTCGCCCTTACCGTCGAGCGCGGGCTGGATCAGGTCCTTGATGTGCGCGATGCCCGCGACGTTGTCGGGGTCCTCGTGATAGACGGGGATGCGGCTGAAGCCGGTCTGGCGCATGGTGGATAGCACGCTGGCGACCGTCTCGTCGTCCTCGCACATGGTGGTGTCCACGCGCGGCACCATGACCTCGCGGGCAACGGTGTCGCCTAGGTCGAAGATCTCGTGGATCATGCGCTTTTCCTCGTCGAGCAGGTCGTCCTGCTCCGAGACCATGTACTTGATCTCTTCCTCCGAGACGTTCTGACGGTCGTCGGC
This sequence comes from Collinsella aerofaciens, assembly GCF_002736145.1. NCBI lineage: Bacteria > Bacillati > Actinomycetota > Coriobacteriia > Coriobacteriales > Coriobacteriaceae > Collinsella > Collinsella aerofaciens. The sequence goes on along the minus strand of NZ_CP024160.1, from coordinate 1,859,651 downwards.
ACTCTTGATGCGCAGAAGGCGGGCCAGGCCATCGGAGCAAGCGCCAGTCAGCCACACGAGCGGACGGGCGATCTTTTGGAAAAACGACAACGGTCCCACGACCTGCTTGGACACGCCCTCGGCATTGGCCAGGCCGATGCGCTTGGGCACAAGCTCGCCGATCACGATGGACACGAAGGCGACCGCGACGGTGATGATGACCGGCGCCAGGCCGCGCGCGATGGCGGAGAGCGGCGCGATGCCAAAGCTCATGAGCCACGTGGCGAGCGGGTCGGACAGGCTCGTCGAGGCAACGGCGGATGAGGCGAAGCCCACGAGCGTGATGGCGACCTGGATGGTGGCCAACAGCTGATCGGAGTCGGCGGCGAGCTGAACGGCGCGCTCGGCGCGCTTATCGCCCTCCTCGGCATCGTGCTCCAACACGGCGCGCTTGGCCGTGGTGAGAGCCATCTCGGACATGGAGAAGTAGCCGTTGATAAGCGTCAGGACGAGCGTGGTAATAAGGGAGATGGTTATGTCCATCGGGAGTTTCTCGAACCTCCAAGATTCGGGACGTCAGGGTAAAACGTTGATGGCGGATACGGCAATTGCACCGGCGCCCGTACGAGCGGGGCCGTGGGCATGGTCGCTAGATTACGAAGAGGATCACCGCCATGAACTGGAAGATGCTGCCGGCGAGCACCCACAAGTGGAAAACACTGTGCAGATAGCGCACGTTTTTGGCGATATAGAACGGCACGCCCACGGTATAGCACACGCCGCCGACGGCGAGCAGGGCAAGCGCGACGGGGTTCAGCAGCGCCACGAGCTCGGGCAGCTTAAAGACGACGAGCCAGCCCATCAGCAGGTAGACCAGGCCGCTTACCCAGTGCGGTTGACGCTCGCGCATAAAGCACTCGAGGGCGATGCCGATGATGGCGATGGCCCACACGGCAAAGAACAGCATAGGGCCGCCGTCGTTTGCGAGCGTGATGAGGCAAAACGGCGTATAGCTGCCGGCTATGAGCAGGTAGATGCAGCTGTGGTCGATGATGCGAAACACGCGCTTGGCGCGAGCGGGCTGAATCGCGTGATAGAGCGTGGAGGCCAGATATTCGAGGATAATGCTGACGCCATAGACAATTGCCGCGGCCATGTGGGCCGGGCCTCCGCCGCGCAGGGCAGCGAATACGATCAGGAGTACCAGGCCGGCGATACCCAGCAGGCAGCCGACACCATGGGTGACGGAGTTCATGATCTCCTCGCCCACCGTGTAGTGTGGAACGGCCGCGGTCTTGGGTCGCGGCTTAGAACTGTCGCTCGAATCGGACATGCCGGTTACATCCTCCAACGTAAAGAGTTCTCAACACTATATCAAAGCGTCTGGGTGCGTGCGAAATTTGCACCATATGTGACCCTTTGTTTACCCATTCCTTGCTTGTTGACGCATCAACGGCGAACGTCCATAATGCGCTTGCATTAAATGTTGATGTATTAACATCTTATAGGAGAATACCGCATGGCTCAAAACGCACGTTCCCATCGAAAGCTCAAGATAGTCGGCATCGTTGCACTGGTGGTTGTCGTTGCGCTGCTGGGGTTTGCCGGCAACTTTTTGTTTGACTTTGCCCTGAACCCCCAAGCGCCGTACACCATGAAGATGATGCAGGATAGCAAGAACGACAAAAAAGGTGAGCAGCCGGATGCCGAGGAAACCGAGGCGCGGGCGTGGTTTAAAGAGAATCGCGAGAGCAGCAGCCTCACCGCAGATGACGGAACCGAGCTTGCCGCTTGGTATTTTGCTGCTTCGGAGAGCACGCACGACTACGCCGTCTGCCTGCATGGATATACCAACGAGCCCATCGGTATGGCCCGATACGTCAAGCGATTCCACGACCGCGGCATGAACGTGCTCGCGCCTGCCGCCCGCGCCCACGAACGCTCCGGCGGCGACTATATCGGCATGGGCTGGCCCGAGCGCCTCGACATCGTCGCATGGATCGAGCGAATCGTTCAGGCTGACCCCGAGGCGCGCATCCTGGTCTTTGGCGAGTCGATGGGCGCGGCAACCGCCATGAACGTCGCGGGGGAATCTCTGCCCGCAAACGTGAAATGCATTATCGAGGACTGCGGCTATACGAGTGTTTGGGACGAGTTTTCTCTGCAGCTCAAGGACGTGTTCGGCCTGCCCAGCTTTCCCTTGCTCGATGTAGCAAACTTGGTGTGCAACGTGCGCGCAGGCTACGACTTTCATAAGGCGAGCAGCGTGGAGCAACTCAAACACGCGACGGTTCCCATGCTGTTTATCCACGGCGACCAGGACACCTTTGTGCCGTACGAGATGCTCGACCAAAACTACGACGCGTGCGCCAGCAAGGTCAAGCAAAAGCTCACCATACATGGCGCCACCCACGCCAAGAGTGCGCAAGTTGACCCCGAGCTCTACTGGAATACGGTCAACAACTTCCTCGACGAGTATTTTTAGGCGAATAGCACGGTTTACTGGTCTATCTGACCCCCTAGCACTTCCAAAAAGCCGCCCGCGAGAGCTGTGCTCGCGGGCGGCTTTTGCTAACGTTGCGCTACAAAAACGCTTGTTTTGTTCAATAGCTAGGCTCTATTTGACCTCGATGAGCTCATACTTGCTCGTGCCTAGGCCGATCTTCTCGGCATGCGCAATGCAGGTGCGCCAATCGGTGTCGGGATGCGTGATGCAGAAGGGGTCCTTGGCCTGTTCGCCCTCCAGATGCTCGTGGCTATGCTCCATCTTGGCCGCGCTATCGGTGAGCTCGGTGTTGGGCAGCGGTTCGGATGCCATGACGGCATCGGCGCAGGCCTGGTCGATGGCGACCGGGTCGAAGCTCGCGAACATGCCGATATCGTTGACGATAGGCGTGTCGTTTTCGGGATGGCAATCGCAGTTGGGGCTGATATCCATGGCAAGCGAGATATGGAAGCTCGGGCGGCCGTCGACGACGGCCTTGGTGTACTCGGCGATCTTGCAATTGAGCACGTCGGCCGCGGCGTCATAGCCGGGCTTGATGCAGTCCTGATTGCATGCCGCAATGCAGCGTCCGCAGCCCACGCAGCGATCGTGGTCGATGGCGGCCACGTGGACCGTGCGGGTGTTGCCGTTGGCAAGCTCGCGCTCGCGGGTATCGTCAAACGAGATGGCGTCGTGCGCGCAGATTTTTTCGCAGGCACGGCAGCCAACGCAGTGCTCGGTCGCGACGTTCGGCTTGCCGGCGGCATGTTGCTCCATCTTGCCGGCACGGCTGCCGCCGCCCATGCCAAGATTCTTCATGGCGCCGCCAAAACCGGCCTGCTCATGGCCCTTAAAGTGGGTGAGGCTGATCACGATATCGGCGTCCATGAGCGCCTGACCGATCTTGGCCTCGCGCACGTACTCGCCGCCCTCGACCGGGACGAGCGCCTCGTCGGTGCCCTTGAGACCGTCGGCGATGATGATCTGGCAACCCGTGGCATACGGGGTAAAGCCGTTCTGGTAGGCGGTATCGATGTGCTCGAGCGCGTTTTTGCGGCTACCCACATAGAGCGTGTTGCAGTCGGTGAGGAAGGGCTTGCCGCCCAGCTCCTTCACGACATCCGCGACGGCGCGGGCGTAGTTGGGGCGCAAAAAGCTCAGATTGCCCAGCTCGCCAAAGTGAATCTTGATAGCGACGAACTTGTTCTCAAAGTCGATCTGCTCAATACCGGCGTGACGGATGAGACGCTTGAGCTTGTCGAGCTGGCTCTCGCGAGCATGCGTGCGCAGGTTGGTGAAGTACACCTTAGCGGGCGCTGCGGGTGCAGTTGCGGTCATAGATATATCCCCTCGGTCTATATGGCGTTACAGACATAGGAGATGGTACCCGTTGAAGTAGGGTCGAAGTCAAGCGCGGCGCCTAGTCGTTGGGGACGCCCCTTTCCTGCCGGGTGGCGAAAGAGTGTCCCCAGCGACTAGTCTTTTAGGGACGTCCCCAACGACTACTCCTGCACCTTCAGCGCCTCGGCCAGGCTGACGCGCTTGATAGAGCGCGTGTGTAGCAGCGCCACGACCAGGTAGGTCGCAAAGCCAATGCCCACGCACGCCGCCATGGACCAAGCGGGCACGTAGATCTCGATATTGCCGTTGTAGGCAAGCAGCATCGAGCGGAAGATGGCCGTGAGCGAGCCAATAATGACCGGCAGGCTCAGCACGAGCGACGCCGCCACGCACAGCGTGATCGACCGAATGTACAGATGCGAGATCTCGCTATCGCGATAGCCAAAGACTTTCATGTAGCTGATCGAACGGGCGCTGTGGTCGATCACAGCCTTGGTCAGCAGGTACATAAACAGCAGGAAGATAAACACCGCGAGCCCAACCATCATGCCGATCATTTTGCTCATCATGCCGATGAACTGGTCACCCACGGCGCGCATGTCGTCGGGCGTGGTGTCGCCGGCAAAGTAGCGCGCATCGAGGTCGAGCTTTTCATCGCTCACATAGCCGTTAAAGTAGGCGGCATCGTTGTCGAACAGTTCGTTAAAGTCATCGATACTCATATAGATATTCATGTCCGACTTTGAGCCCCAGGCACAGTCCTTGCCCGCGTACTCAAAGGAATAATGCTCGCCCTCGTACTTGTCGCTGAGCGTGACCTTCTGGCCCTCGCTCCAGCCAAACTTATCGAGCAGACCGCCGCCAAAGACGACGCGCCCATCGCCGACGTTGAGGTCTTTCCAATAGCGCGAGTCAGATGAAATGCCATAGACGGAAATCGTCTCCTCGCCATTACCATCGCCGCGGTCGTATTGCAGCTGGTAAACGGCATATTTCTCGGCCTGCGCGATTGTGCCCGCACCGTTGTCGGTCGTGTTGACCGGGTGAATGTCGTCGTTGTCAGTGTCGATTTTCGACGCCTTGTCGATCAGGTCGATAGCCCCGTCGCGGTTGCAGCCGAGGGCATCGGCAAGATCGTCAAGGCGCGCGTAGAGCGCATCCTTCTTGTCCTGGACCTTGGCGAGCGCATCCTGCGCTGCGGTCAGGCTCTCGGCAGACGGAGAGCTGGCTGCGGCGTCGGCTGCCGTCTGCGCCGCATCGGCCGCGTCGTCAAGCTCGTCATCGGCATCCTGGGCGGCAGAAAGCAGCGCGCCGTCAACCGACTGCAAGCGCTCGAGTGCCGACCACTGCTCGCGCTCCTCGGCAGTGCCCCCGAGCTCCAGCGGCGCCTTGAGCGTGTACTGGTGCTCGGCGACCAGGCTCGTCTCGAGGTTGTCCGCATAGTGCGTCATCGTGGGCAGGATCGCCAGGCCAAAGAGCAGCAGCAGCGAGGCAAACGCAATGCCCACGAAGAGCGTGGCGAAGTTACCCAGGTTGCGCAGGAAGACGCGCAGGCGAAAGCGCGAGACAAAGCCCATGCGCTCCGGCAGCTGCAGGCCACGCTTGGTGCCCGATTTGCCGCTCGCCTCGTGACGAAGGAACTGCAACGGCGTCTTGCCCATCTTGCGAAGCAGGCCCACCAGCGTGATGAGAATGAGCGCGGCGGCGGGAACCACGGCACACTTCACAAAGATCTCCCAGCTCCAGTACACCTGGAAGGGCGGCAGGCTGTACGAGCCGTAGTAGAGACCGCGCATGGGCTCGGTAAAGAACGCAACGCCGAGCGCGGTGCCCAAAAGCGCCGCGAGCACGCCCACGATGGCGGGAAGTGCCAGGTAGTGCAGCACGATCTCGCGACGACGATAGCCGCTGGCGAGCAGCGTGCCGATGATGGCGCTCTCCTCCTCGATGGTGGCGTCGGTGAGCACCACAAAGACGAACGCCATGATCACGATGATGATGTCGAGCAACGTCATCCACATCATGGAGTCGCCGTCCACGTCGTCGCGCGCGTAGCCAATGCCCTGGTTGGAATCGGCGTCGATGAGGTCATCCACGCGCGCATCGGCGTCGGTCAGCGCCTCGACCATATCCTGCTCGGCATCGATGCGATCTGCAGTGGAGAGATCGCGATCGGCAAAGGTGAAGGAGTAGGTGTAGGCAGGTGCGCCACCGGCACCCTCGAGCGCGGCAAAGCCGGCGTCGGTGACCTCGGCAACACCATAGGTGATGGTGTTCACCGTAAAGTCCGAATTGTTGAGGAACAGCGCCTGGCTATCGGGCTGGGTCATGATGCCGCAGATGGTGTAGGTGCGGCCCTCGAGCTCGACCTTATCGTCCACGGAAAGGTCGTTGTTGGTGGCGAAGACACGGTCGATTGCCACCTCATCGTCCGCCTTAGGCTGCCTGCCCTCACAGTAGGACGCGATATCGACCTTGGTGCGGTGCGCATAGGTGCGCAGCGTGCGCTTGGTGCCGTCGTCGCCGGCGGTCTTTTTGATGATGGCGTCGATGGAGAAATTCTTGTAGAGCGTGACGCCGCCGACGTCGTCGGCTGCATCCTCGGCTGCCTTGAGCTGGTCTTTGGTGGCCTCGAAGGAGGTGGTCACGCGGCCGTCCTCAATCGTGTACTCGTCGCGCATGTCGTCGATAAGGCAACCGATGGAATGCGCCGCGAGCAAAAAGCCCGACGTGAGGGCGATACTTCCGCACATAAGCAAAAAGATGCCCAGGTACTTACCGATATTGCGGCGCAGCTCGCGCGGGAGTCGTTTTACGAGAGGTGTCATGGCGCCGCCTACCAATCGAGCTCGGCGGCCGTAACGGGCGACTCGTTGAGCTCGTCCTCGACGATGCGGCCGTCGCGCAGGCGCAGCACGCGGTTGGCCATGCGCGCGATGGCGGCGTTGTGGGTGACGATGATGATGGTGCAGCCGTAGGTGCGGTTGACGTCCTCCATGAGCCGCAAGATTTCCTTGGATGTCTTGTAGTCGAGCGCACCCGTGGGCTCATCGCACAGCAGCAGGCCCAGATTTTTGACGAGCGCACGGCCGATGGCGCAGCGCTGCTGCTGGCCGCCCGAGACCTGGCGCGGAAACTTGTTGCGGTGCTCGTAGAGGCCCAGCGAACGCAGCAGATCGTCGACGTCGAGCGGGTTTTTGGACAGGTGCGCCGTGACCTCGATGTTTTCCTTGATGGTAAGGTCGGGCACCAGGTTGTAGAACTGGAAGACAAAGCCCAGCTCGCGGCGTCGGTACTCGCCCAGATCGGCGGGCTTGAGCGCCGTGAGATCGCAGCCGTCCACCATGATGGAGCCGCCGTCGGCATCCTCCAGGCCGCCGATCAGGTTGAGAAAGGTCGACTTGCCCGAGCCCGAGGGCCCCAGCATGACGCAGATCTCGCCGCGGTTGATGGACGCGTCGATGCCGTCGAGCACCGTCAGGCGTGCATCACCGTCGCCATAGTGTTTCTTGAGCCCTTTGACCTGGACATAGGCTTGCTTTGTCGCCATGCTATCCCCCGTTGTTAGCCTTCTGCTACTTTTCTAGGCTAATAGTAAACCCCGGCGAACTATTTTTAAGCGACGTGCGCGAACTATTTTCTACTCATTGGGGACAGACTTAAATGAGTGAAATCGCTCATTTAAGTCTGCCCCCAATGAGTGGTCCCCAAGTGCCGACATATTGGGACAGTCCCTGCCAGCCCTGCCGGCGAATCGGCAAAGACTGTCCCCAATGACTAGGTGGCTAGGCGTGGGATTTGTTGTGGGCGAGGGCTAGGCCTACGGCGGCGATGGCCGCGGCAAAGAGCACCGTGACGCCCAGATCGCAGGCGATGTCACCCAGCACGGTGGACGTCAGGTCCGCGGCGAGCGCCTTGCCGATCGCGTCGTTCACCCAATATGTCGGCACAAAGTGCGCCACCGTCTGCACGGCCGAACCCATCAGCGACAGCGGCATCCAGGCGCCACCCAAAAACGTCATGAGCATGCCGAGTAAGTTGCCCACACCGTTGAGCAGCTCCTCGCGCGCGCCCAGGCTCGACAGCGTAAAGCCAACGGCCAGCGGCGTGCACGCCAGGGCAAACGTTGCCGCCAGCGCCAGGCACACGCGACCCACGCCGACCTCGGCAACCGCGCTGGCAAAGCCCACGACGCCCATCATGCTCGACACGAGCCAGATGCAGACGGTGAGCACGGCGGCGGCCGCGAACACAGCGAGCGAACGCTGGCGCTCAGAGACCGGGCCGGCATCCATGCGGCGCACGCGCTCGGGCTCGTTCATGCCCGAGAACACCAGCCCCACCGACACGATGACCGACGAGATGATCGCGTACGCGCCAAAGTTGAAGTACGACTCGAGCGTGGTAGCAGCAGTCGAGTCGACCTTGACCTGCTCGATCTGGACCTCCGCGCGCTTTGCGGCCGCGTGCTCGGCGGCCCTTGCGACGTCACCGTTGGAGGCAGCGGGTTCAAGCGCCGCCGCAGCGCCCGCGAGCGAGATCCAGCGCGAGGCCTCGGCAGACGAGAGCGCCGCCGCCATGGTGCCGGAACCGTAGGTCACGTCGAGCTTGGGCAGGGCCTCCCCCGCACGGGCGGCTGCAACAAGATCGTCCTCAAACCCCTCCGGGATAAAGAACACGCAATCGGCACTGCCCTTGGCGCTGTTGCTCTTGGCGAGCGCGTCCGCAAGGTCGTACGCGTCGTCGCCGATGCCCGTGACCAGGTCAAAGCGTGAGCCCAGGTGCTTGGTAAGCGCCCGCGAAAGGTCGCTATTGTCGCGGTCGACCACGATCACGTTGGTGTCGTAGGGCTTGTACTCGGTAAGCTGCGACGAGTTCCAGCTCACCGAAGCCGCGATGAATACGCCCATCAGCGAGATAAACACCGTATAGATGAGCAGGTAGAACGGGTGCGCCAGCGCCATGCGAAGCGCGGTCTTAAAGGTGCTCATAGCGGCTCCTTCCAAAGATCAGCGTAGCGGCGGCGACAAACACCAGGGCCATCAGGACGAGCGCGCCGGCGCGAACAGCGAAGGGCCCCAGGTCCTCAAAGAAATACAGGCGATTGAACATGTCGCAGATGAGCTTGACGGGGTTGAGCCAGCACTCGACCGGACAGGCGCGGGCGACGTCGTCGGCAAGCGCCATCGCCGGCTCGCCGTAGAGGCCGGCAAACAGGGCGCACGTGGTGGCAAAGCCCGTGAGAATGCCCGACTTGGACGCCTTGCCGCCCTTAACGGGAAGCGTGCCCACAAAAAGCCCCAGGCCCGTGGCGGCAAGCGCGGATGCAGCCCCGCCCAGCAGGCACAACCCCTCGCGCCCGCCAAAGTCGACGCCCACGACCAGGCGCACGTAGCCGATCGCAACCGCCATCGATGCAAAGGAAACCAGCCACGAGCCGACAAAAATGCCGGCCAGCGACGCCGTCTTGGAAAGACCGCCCACGCAGCGGCGCGCGCCAAGGCCCGACAGATTAGGCTGCAAATCGACGACGCTCAAGGCGGCAAACTCGGCAGACATCATCGCGACCAGGCCAAAAAGCGCGTAATAGTAGATGACCGTGCCATCGGGCGTGGCACGAGTCAGGCTCACGCGGCGGGTTCCGCCCTCGAGCGACAGGGCGTGCGCAACCGCCGCCGGATCGGCGAGCGCCGCCGGGTTGTCCTGGGCAATCTGGGACATGAGCTCGGCATTTTGCGTATACGAGCTTGCCACCGTTTCAAGGATGCTGCGGTCGGTGAGCACCGACGAGGCGCGCGAGCTGTCGTAACTCGATAGCAGCGTGAGCCTGGGCGTGCCCGCGGCATCGACCATATAGATGCCCGCGACCTCGCCGGCCTTGAGCGCTTTGCGCGCGGCAGCCAAGTCTTCGTACTCGCTCACATCGAGCAGCTGGCCGTCGCCTGCCTTGGCAAGCGAAGCTGCCACGTCCTTAAAGGTCGAGGCATCCCAGGCCTCGTCCGCCACGACGGCAACCGGCACCGGGTCGACCGTGCCGTCGGAGCTGAGGTTCGCAAACATAAACATGAACATCGTGGAAAGCGCAATAGGAAAGAGAGCGCCCCAGACCCACGTGCTCGGCCGGCGCAGCAGCGTCTTGACCGTGGTGATGATGGTGTTGAACATGGCCGCCCCCTAGTCGCGCAGCTCGCGGCCGGTGATCTCGAGGAACACGTCGTTGAGGGTCGGCGGTTCGGAATAGATGCGGCCGAGCGGCACGTCATGCGAGCGCAGCGCATCGAGAATGTCCGTCAGGTTGTGCGGGCTCGCTTCGCACGAAAACGTGAGCTGTCCCGCCGTTGCCGAAAGGTCCAGAACGTGCGGCAGGCTTGCGACGGCACCGAGCGCCGCACTCGGAACCTCGCCGACCTCGATTACAATCTTCTCGCCCATCTGAATCATGCGCTTGAGCTCGTCGTTAGTGCCCTGCGCCAGCACGCGCCCACCGTCCATGATCATGATGCGGCTGCAGATCTGCTCGACTTCCTCCATGTAATGGCTGGTATACACCACCGTGGCGCCCTCGTCGCGCAGGCGGCAGATGCCCTCCAGGATGGCGTTGCGGCTTTGCGGGTCGACCGCCACCGTGGGTTCGTCAAAAAAGATGAGCTCGGGCTTGTGCGCGATGCCGCAGGCAATGTTGAGACGACGCGCCAGGCCGCCCGAGAGCTTGCCGGGACGAAACTTGGTAAAGTCGCCCAGGCCGACAAAGTCGATCGCCTCGTCCACGAGCGCACGGCGGCGCTTGCGGTCGTTGACGTAAAGACTGCAGAAATAGTCGATGTTCTCGCGCACCGTGAGTTCGTCGAACACCGCAACTTGCTGCGGGACCACACCGATGCGGCGCTTGAGGTCGTAGCGGGCGGGCGTCATGCGCTCGCCGAACAGCTCGATGGTGCCCTTGTCGTAGGCGAGCAGCTGCAGGATGCAGTTGATGGACGTGGTCTTGCCCGAGCCGTTGGGGCCCAGCAGGCCAAAGATCTCGCCGGGAGCGATACTCAGGTTAAAGTGATCGAGCGCAATAAGGTCGTCGTAGCGCTTAACGAGGTTTTCGACGTGGACGATGTCTGTCATGAGGCGGCCCTTCTGTTGGTCGTGGCCCGGTACGATTGCATCATCGCAGGAGCGGGCGGCGCGCACCAGTGAGCTTTGTCACGAGTGCGGAGGGGTCTTGGTCGCCGGCCTGCCGGCCCCCCCGCTTTGCCGCGCGGGAGGAATGTCACAGTTGCGCCAGGCGGCCCCTCCACCACGCGCAGCTTCGCGTACAATACCCGTATGAACAGGCTTTTCGACAAATCGATCGTGCTGGCGTGCTGTATCGCAGCCGCTACAGGCCTTGCTGTGGACGCTCGCCTGGTCGCGGCGTTTTGCCTTGGCGTTATTACCACCTCGCTGGCCGAGCTCGCGCAGGGAGAGCGCGCCCGTCGCGCCAGCGAGGCCGCGAGTTACGCTTACATCATCGCGGCCGTTTTCGTGCCGCCGTTTGTGCCGTTTGCGCCTCTCGCCCTCTATGACATCGCGCGGCGGGTGCGCCGTGAGCACGCCTGGGTCGCGCTGGGCATTGGCGTCGCCTTTGTCTTTGCGCTCGTCGCGGACCTTCGCGGCGGCGCGCTCATCACCCGAACGCTGTTGCTAACCGCCATCCTTTCGGTCGCCGCCACGTTGCTGTCGCTGCGCACCGCGCAGCTGGAGCGCGAACAGGAACGCATGCGTCGCACCCGCGACAAGCTGCAAGAACGCGCCCTGGCACTCGAGGCACGCGACCGCGACCTCGCCGACCGCCAGGACTACGAAGTCGAGCTCGCGACGCTCGCCGAACGCGCCCGCATCGCACGCGAGATCCACGATAACGTGGGCCACCAGCTCACGCGCGCTTCGCTTCAAACCGAAGCCCTGCGCGTGGTCCACGCCGACGAGCCCGGCGTCGCCGCCGATTTCGCCGACGTCAAGCACACGGTTGACGAGGCGCTCCAGCTTGTGCGCACCAGCGTCCACGCGCTCAACGACAACGCCGTCGACCTTTCCGTGCAGCTCGAACGCATTGTTGAAGGCGCGCGTTCGGACGGCGGTCCGCAGATTGAGCTTGAAGTTATGGCTGAACATGCGCCCGCAAACGTCGCCAACTGCTTTGCGGCGGTCCTGCGCGAGGCGCTCTCCAACACCATGCGCCACGCTTGCGCCCAGACCGTCGCCGTACGGTGCATGGAGCATCCGTCGTTTTACCAGCTCATCGTCACCGATAATGGCACGGGCGGGGTCCAAGCAAGCGGCCGCGGCGCCGCGGAGGGCATGGGGCTCGGCTCCATGCGCGAGCGCGTCGAGGCGCTTGGCGGCACTTTCACCGCCGGCCCGCGCGCCGGCGCCGGCGGCTGGCGTGTGTTTGCCACCGTTCCCAAACAGCAAGGAGATGAGGCCCGATGAGGCTCATTGTTGTCGACGACGACCGCTTGGTGGTCGATTCGCTCAAGATTATCCTGGGCGCCCAGCCGCAGATTGAGGTGGTGGGCACCGGCGCCAATGGCGACGACGCGGTCGCGCTCTACGCCGAGCACGCACCCGATATCGCACTGCTCGACATCCAGATGCCGGGACGCGACGGTCTATCGGCGGCACGCGAGATCCTTGAGCGTGATCCTGCAGCACGCGTGGTGTTTCTGACGACGTTTTCGGATGACGAGTACATTGTGTCGGCACTCAAACTGGGCGCCCGCGGCTACCTGATCAAGACCGATGTCGCCGCTATTCCGCCGGCGTTGGCGCAGGTCATGGAAGGTAAACGTGTGCTCGAGGGCAAGGCGATCGAGGACATCGATTTTGATGGGGAGGACGTCGAGGCGGGCACGCCCCGCCGGCCCGCAGCCTTTGCCGGCCTGACCGACCGCGAGTTCGAAGTCGCCGAGCTCATCGCCCGCGGCCTCGACAACAAGGAGATCGCTGCCACCGCCTACATGGGCGAAGGCACGGTGCGCAACCACATCAGCTCGATTCTGGCAAAAATGGGCCTGCGCAACCGCACCCAAATCGCCATCGCCTACCTGCGAGGGTAGTTGCCCGACGACCAACCGCTCCGGCATAGCAAAATGGCTGCCACCGATTTAATGCCATTTCAAAACTATGCCGGTTTACTACGATGAATCGCCCACCTTCGACCACGGCAAATTGCGCGCTTGCAAAACCGCAGGTAGAACGTTTGTGATATTTAGAAAAATGCAATCATGGTCGGGAATGTCGAATTCATCGTAGTAAACCGGCATAGTTTTGTTCGGGCGGCCCTGCACGAGCGCCTCCGCAAGCCTCGCGGGACCAAAATGATCCGTTTTCTTCCGCCCGCGGAGATCGGCTGACGGCGCCCGCCACGAAATCGGCCCATCTACTACGTTTGACTCGATACCCCCGACCATACCCCCGTTTTCCAGAAAACCGCAGGCGTTCTACCTGCGGTTTTGTTTTCGCATTTTTTGGCATGGTTGGGGGTAAGGGACTAAACGTAGTAGATGAGCCGATTTCGTAGCGGCCCTTCCTCGCCTACGCACAAAAGCGCCGCCACGGAGAAGGGAGACGTCTCCGTGGCGGCTGGGGGTGGGGGGGGGTGGGGCTATGTTCTGGCTCCCCGCCGGCCGCCCGGGGCCTTTTGGCCCCGGGCGCTGCCAGCGTGCCTAGCGCTTACGGATACCCCAGACCAGGGCTCCGACGCCAGCCATGGCAATAACAAATGCCATGAGCAGTGCAGCGGCCTGCTGGTCACCCGTGGTGGGCAGGAAACCCTTGACCGTCTTGACGATGTTCGTCACGGTCTTGGGCGTGCCGGGGTCGGGCGTCGGCGTAGGGGTCTCGGGCTTCTTGTACGTGTTGTTGAACACGATACCCTCGACGCTCTTGTCGCCCTTGGTAAAGGCGACGTTCGCCTTGAGGTTGCCCTCGCCGTCGTCGACCACGTTGACGGTCGCGGTAAAGACGGACTTGTCGTAGGTCATACCGGCCTCGTCGCCCTTGACCTCGCTGATGGTGTAGACGTACGTACCAGGCTCGTCGTACTCGAACTTGTCGAAGTTGATCTTGCCGTCGGCATCGTTGGTGACGGTGGACTCGATGTCCTCGCCAACGAGCTTAAAGCTAAACTCGTCCTTCTTGAGCTCGCGTCCCTCGAGCACCTTGATGGCGCCGATGGAAACCTGCGTGGGCATGGCGTGATACTTGTTGGTAAAGCCAGCCGACTCGGTGGTTCCCTCGAGCTTGTGCGTCGCGGTCAACGTGCCGTCGCCATTGTCGGAGACGGTGGTCACGACGGTGTAGGTCGTGCCGTCATAGGTGACGCCCTTGTACAGGCCGAGCGCGTTGGGGCAAGCCTCGCGCAGCATGTACGTGTGCGTGCCGGGTGCCTCGTAATGGATCGGGCTCAGCGTAACGGTGCCGTTGGCGTCGTTGGTGCCACTGGCGACAGTCACGCCGTCCTCGAGCAGCTCAAACGTGAACTCGCCAGCTGCAAGGTCGCGGCCGGTCAGGCGCTTGACGGTCTTGACCTGATCGGTCACGGAAGAATCGGTGGGTGCCACACCGTACGTGTTGGTGAACGTGAAGGCAGCGCCGTCATCGCCGTTGCGCACGACGCGCAGATGTCCGGTGCTGTCATCGGTCACGGTGTAGGAAACCTTGCGCGTGGCGTTGGTGTCGTTGGTCACGCCAGGGGCGCTACCGGACTCGGTCACCGTATAGGTAAAGGTGTGCGAGCGCGGAGCAGCGGGGGCCTCGGGCTTGGACTCGTCGCTAGGCTCGTCGGCGTTGGCATCAACGTCGGCGTCGGCCTCTTCAGCCTCTGCTTCGTCGGCCTCGACCTCGTCGGCCTCGTCTGGCTCGGCCTTATCGGTCGCATCGTCCGTCACGCCCAGGGCGCGGTTGAGATCCTCGAGCGTAAAGTGGATCTTGCCAAAGTCCACGTTGCCGGCCGCGTCGTTGGTTGCGGTCGTGCGCTCAGGCATCGGGGCACCCGCCTCGTCGGCGGCCACGGTAAAGGTGAACTTACCCGTGATGTCTGCCGGGGTCAGGCCCTCGGCAGCCTGGAGCTTCTTGGTGCCGGCGAGCGCGGCGTCAACGGCATCGGCGCCGTAGACGTTCTCGAACAAGGGCTCGATGCCACCGTAGTCGACCGTTGCCGTCAGGGTACCGTCACCGTTATCGACGACGATAACCTTAAAGCCAAAGTACCACGTTGTAGCGGAAACACCGTTCGGCAGCCCGTGTATAGCTTCGTAGGCCGTGTAGTTAATGGTCCAAGCGAGCTTACCGTCCTTGTCGGTACGATGAGCAAGCCCGGCAGACTCAAGATCGGCAAGCATCTTGGTGTCGTAGTGCAGCGCATCAAAGCTCACGTGCCCGCCGATATTGGGCTTGAGATTTTCATAACCCACAAGCTCACCCTGATAGGCGATGCCGAACCAGAACTCGCCGTCGGCCATCGGGCGACCGGTCAGGGTCTTGGCGGCAACGACCTGAGCAACGGTGCCACCAGGTGCATCGGTCGTAGCGCTATAGCTGTTGACGAACGGGACCACGGCGCTCTCGACCGCAGCCGCGCCGGTCTTGTACTCGGTCACCAGCGTGCCCTCGGGACCGCCGGAGACGGTCGTCGTGGCGGTGAGCGTACCGGCGGTGTCGTCGGCGATAGCGATCGTCACCGTGCGCTCGGCATCGTCGTAGGTGTAACCGGGCTGGCCGTCATTCTTCTCGGCAACGGTGTACGTAAAGGTCTTGCCGGCATCAGCCTGCGTAAACTTGACCTCATGGCCCGCCAGAATGTCAATCCGACCGACCGTTGCCTCTGCCGTCGCAGGGGACTTGTACACGTTGGCGCCCTCGTGCAGGCCGAGCGCGGTGGCAGAAGCCACATCGGCGGGCGTCACGGTAAAGGTGAACTGACCCTCGGTCATGGGGCGTCCGCGGAGGGTCTTGCTGAGCTTGAGACCGCCGGCCGCGGCGTAATCGAGCTCAGTGCGGTACATGTTGGTAAAGCGCCCGTTTTCCTTCTTAGTGACGTTGGCGGTCAGGGTGCCATCGCTGTCCTCGGTCACGGTCACTTCGGCGGTTGCGACATGCGCGTCATACGTCATGCCGACCGTGCTGCCCGCGTTCTCGCGAATCTCGTACTTATAGGTTCCGGCAGCGGCGTAGTGGATCTTACCGAACTTGATGGCGGCGATGCCGTCCTTCGCGTCCCTCTTGCTCACGGTTACGGTTGCGGGATCGGGCAGCGGGGTGCCTTCGGGGGCGGTGATGGTAAAGCTGAACTCGTCCCCGTCCGTCCAGTCGCGGCCGTCAATGGCCTTGCTCAGGCCAAAGTCGAGCTCTGTGTCGAGCGGGGTCACGCTGTAGGTGTTCTCGAAGGTCGCAGCCTCGGCGTCGTCCTTCAGAGCATGTGTGGCGCTGAGCGTACCATCGCCGTTGTCCGTGATGGTGGTCTCGATAGTGTACTTGGTGTCACTGTAGGTGATGCCCTTGCTGATGGTTCCGCCGTTGACCTCGCGCAGTGTGTAGGTGTGTGTTCCGGCCTTGTCGTACTTCACGGCGCTCATCGTGATCTTGCCGTCGGCGGCGTTCTTGCCGCTGGCGACGACCTTGGCGTCCTTGCCCTCGCCCTCGACGAGCTCAAAGGAGAACTCGCCTTCCTTGAGGTCGCGCCCGGTCAGGACCTTGTTCGCCTTGATCTCGTCGGTGACGCTAAACTCGTCAGGATTCGGCTTGTAGCTGTTGTTGAACTTCGCCTCGCTGGCGCCCTGCAGCTCGTGCTTGACCGTGAGCTTACCATTGCCGTCATCGGTAACGGTAGTCACGATGGTGTAGGTCGTGCTGTCGTAGGTAATGCCGTTGCCTTCGGCGCCCTTGGCTTCGCGCAGGATATAGGTGTGCTCGCCGGGCTTATCGTAGGTGATTTTGTCCATGACGATCTTGCCGTCGGCATCGTTCTTGCCGGTGGCGACGACATCGTTACCCTCGACGAGCTCGAAGGAGAACTCGCCTTCCTTGAGATCGCGCCCGGTCAGGACCTTGGTCGCCGTGATCTGATCGGTGACACTGGAGTTATTCGGAGTAACGCTGTAGGCATTCTCGAAGATAGCCTTCTCGACGCCCTGCAGCTCATGCTTAACCGCAAGCTTGCCATTGCCGTCATCGGTGACGGTAGTCACGATGGTGTACTCAGCGGTGCTGTAGGTAATACCGTTGTCGGCGTCGCCCTTGACCTCGCGCAGCGTGTAGGTGTGGGTGCCGGCCTCGGTGTAGGCGATCTTGTCCATCGTGATCTTGCCGTCGGCCGCATTGGTGCCCCTGGCGACGACATCGTTACCCTCGACGAGCTCGAAACGGAACTCGCCGGCCTTGAGGTCGCGCCCGTCCAGGACCTTCTTCGCGGTAATCTGATCGGTGACGCTAGACTCATTCGGAGCAGTATTGTACTTGTTCTCAAAGCGTGCCGGCTTGGTGCCCTCGAGCGCATGGGTCACCTTAAGCGTGCCGTCGCCGTTGTCGATGACGCTCGTCTTGATGGTGTAGTTCGTCTTATCGTACGTAATCCCGTTGCTCAGCCCCGCCTCGTTGGGGAGCTTCTCGCGCAGCGTGTAGGTGTGGGTGCCGGGCTTGTCGTAAGTGATCTTGTCCATGGCAATCGTGCCGTCGGCAGCGTTAGTGCCCTTGGCGACGACCTTGTCACCCTCGACGAGCTCGAAGGAGAACTCGCCGTCCTTGAGCCCGCGCCCGGTCAGGACCTTGGTCGCGGTGATCTGGTCCTCGACAGGCTTCACGCTATAGGTGTTCTTGAACTCGGTCTCGCCCGAGATCTTTTCAACGTCGGCCTTAAGCTCGCCCCTGGCGTTAACCGTCACAGTCACCTTGAACGTGGCAACGTTCTTGCTGTAGGTAATGCCACCGGCGTCGCCCTTGACCTCGCGGACCTCATAGGTGTACTCGCCCGGCTCGGCATAAGTAATCTTGCCAAAGTTAATGGCTGCCTTGCCCTTGTCGAGATCGGCATTGGTCACAGTTACGGTCGCGGGGTCGGGCATCGGGGCATTGTTGTCGGACGTCGCGGAGAGCTCAAACTCAAACGCATCCGTATCCGCCCACTTGCGGCCCTCGAGCACCTTGGTCAGACCAAAGTCAGTCTTGGTATCCACCGTTGTCGGCTTGGTTGCAAGGCTAAAGATAATCTTGCCGTTGTTGCCCAGGTGCGAATGCACGTGCGTGGAAGTCGCAACGGAGGAAAGGTCATTCCACCTGGGGTTAAGCACGTCGCGCGCGGTCTCGGTCTTGTTGCCGTTCGCCTCCACATCGTCCTTGGTGGTATGCAGCTGGTCGATATAGGCCAAGCGCGCGGTTCCCTTATTAAAGGACCAATAGCCGTCATCTTTGACCAGAGCGCCGTCGTAGCTGGCGATCTCGTGCCCCTCAAACTCCACAACGGCATAGTCGTCCTTCGGCTTGCGGTTTGCGCCCATCGCCACAAACTCGTCCTTGTAGTAATAGACGTCGTTGCCCTGCGGCTTTACCGTCGCGCGCTGGGTGCATTCCTTGTCCGTGTAGATAGGCGTGATTTTTTGGAAGTAATAGTAGCTGTTGGTATCGGCGGGCTCAAACTCGGCGACAACATCGCCCAGCTCGGCGCCCGACCACTTGTTGGCCAGGAAGTAGACCGTCTGGTTGTCGGCACCCTTATGTTTCTCGATATACTTCTTGAGTCCGTCATCGGGCGTAAACAGGTTGTTACGCGCGGCGTCCTTGACGCTCGAGGTGTATTTAATCTGAATAGGCTTGATGTCATTGAGCGACGTGCGCTCAAAGATCCCGTTTTCCATGTCCACGTGATAGCGGATCAGCGGAATCAGCGATGCGGGAATCTTGACCGTCACGATATCGCCCTGCTGCGCATTGGCAGAGCGCTCGACGGTGATGACCAGGTCCCTGGCCACGCCCGAAAACTCGTACGTGTCCGTATTGCCCTTGGTTGTCTTGGTCGCCCCATCAAAGGTGACGCCATTAATCTGAGCGCTAACAAACGCATCGACCTGCATAAAGTCGCCCAGTTCATCACTGAAGGTGATGTAGCCGGACTTGCTCTCGTCGTAACCATCCTCGATCTGAGTGGGAGAGCCCTTGCCCGAGGTGATAGAGCTCGAGATATCATCAAACACCTTCTTGAGCTCATCGGCGTTCGACGCAGCCTTGTAGAAATCGGAATTCTCGGTGCGCTTACCAAGCTCATTGGTTGTATAGGACGTGGCGTTTGGATAGTTGCTCGACACGGCGTGCATGAACTTGTTTTCGTTGCTCGTCCAGTAGTTCGTAGGATCGGCAGCGGGATTCGCACCATTAAAGATGCCGATCGTATAAATGTCGGCACCTTTATTCTTGAGACTCTTGGCGCTTTTGACGGCGCTATCGGCAACACTTGCTTGGAATCCACTAGAACTCGTAGGTGAACCATCAGCGAAGAAGACAACGATCTTCTTGGCGTCGGCGCGACCAGACGAAAATACCCCATCAGCCAGCTGTAAGCCATAGTCGGCGCGCGTGGCGCCATTAGGACTGATGGAGTTGACCGTACTCTTAAGGCTCGTCGCGTCATCGCCCGTGCAGGGCGTCAGCTTCTTCATGGTCTGCGAGTAGTTGTACCTATACCCCGACTCCCAATACGTGTCGTTGCCGACCCAATCAGCCCTACTTCCCGCAAACTTTACGATGGCAACCTGATGCTGCTTGGAAGCATCGATCTTTGCATTCTGCTCGGCAATGGCGTCGATAAAGGAACTGGCAGCGTTCTTAAGTGCGGTGATGCGTTTGGTCTGATCGTTGCCGCCCATGCTCTCATCCATCGACCCGGAGGCATCAAGCACCATCACGATATCGAGCGGTTTAGTGACCAGCGACGTTGTGTCAGAAGTCGAAGACATCGTGGAGAGCGTTGTCACAAAGTCGGACTTTTCGTCCTCTGCGGGCTCGACCGTCTTGTCCGTCCAGATTCGGCCTACATAACGTGTCGTCTGGTCCTGCTCGCCGCCCGACGCCCAGTATTGCCAGCGGCCGGTAGTGTCGGGGTCGACTATCTTTTTGCTCGCCGTCGGTCCGTCCATTCCGGTGCTGGACCTGGCGTTGGCCTCGGGCAGCATGGCAAATGCTGCAGCCGGCAACACCAGCACTACGGCCAGTATCACCGCCAAGAGACCCCTCGTGTACTTACTCATCGCGTCTCCCTTCTCGCGGTCTCAGACCTTGCATCAGCCTAAAGTTACGGAATGAGACACAATTAGGGCAGGTGACACATGTTCCAGATTCGGTTTTGGATGTGAGACAAATGTCTCACCAAAGTTGAGACACAGCGTTTTCGCAGGAAAACGGATGCGACTCGAGATCGACGAGCCAAAATGATCCGTTTTCCTCCGTCCCGGGGGATCAGAGGCTGCTACTGATACGGTGCCATTTCAAAACTATGCCGGTTTACGGGGCTAAAGTCAGAACCCTTATCCATGCCCGCGTTTTTTGAAAAACGCAAGCCGTCTACCTGCGGTTTTGATTTCGCGATTTCCGGTATGGTCGGGGGTTCGCTCTCCAGCCCCGTAAACCGGCATAGTTTTGTTCGCGGCGGCTCCACCGCTCGTTTAAGCGCGGGGCCGGTAGGGCATTCTTGCCCCACCGGCCCCTATTCCAGCTCTATTCCAGCTCTATTCCAGCTTGGTTTCTACCGTGGGAGTCTTATCCGCCGCAACCGGGGTGCGGGCGGTGTCCATAGTCAGGCAGTGTTTGGGGCAGCTCTCGATGCACTCGCCGCATACCACGCAGGCATACGGGTCAATCGACCACGTTCCTCCCTTGCGATCGACCGCGAGCGCACCCGCCGGGCAGCGACGCGCGCACATGCCACAGCAAATGCACACGTTCATGTCGTTGACGATGTGCCCGCGCAAGCGCTCGGGCGCCGTCAGCTTCTCCTGCGGATAGCACACCGTGACCGGCTGCTTGACCATAGAGCCCAAGGCCGTCTTGGCAAATGTCAGCAAACTCATGCCTTGCCTACCTTTCCGTGCAGCTAATGCAGGGGTCGATGGTCAGGATAATCATGGGCACGCTGGCAAGGAGCACGCCCTGCAGCGCATGTGTCAGACCCGCCAGGTTCTGCGACGTCGGCGTGCGCACGCGGAAACGGTCCAAGTTCTTGGTGCCGTTGCCGCGCACATAGTAGTACGCCTCGCCACGCGGCTGCTCAATCACAACCTCGCCGCGTGCGCCGTCGGCCGGCGTGAGCTTGGTGCGCCCGCCGATACCGTCGTGCGGAATCATGCCCACAAGCTCCTTAATGATGTCCATGGCCTGCGTGACCTCGGCGCAGCGCACCTGGCAGCGAGCGTAGCAGTCGCCGTCGGTAGCGACAATCGGCTCAAACGCAGCCAGATCCGCATAGGCACCATCGCCAAACATGCGCACGTCGTAGTCCACGCCCGAGGCGCGACCGAACGGGCCGACCATCGAAAGCTCCAGCGCGTCCTTCTTGCTGATCACGCCCACGCCATGCAGGCGCTCGCCGCAGCTGTCATCGTCCAAAAACGTATGCACCAGGGCCTCGTAGTCGGGACGCATGGCATCGAGTGTCTGGACAATGCCCGCCAGCTCGGAGTCCTCGATATCGTGCTTAAGGCCGCCGATCTCGTTAATCGACAGAATCACGCGACCGCCGCACGTGCTCTCAAAGATCTTGAGAATCTGCTCGCGCAGGGTCCACGAACGATAGAACAACGCCTCAAAACCAAAGGCATCGGCAAGCAGACCCAACCACAGCAGATGCGAATGAATGCGCGAAAGCTCATGCAGAATGGTGCGGATATACTGCACGCGACCAGGCACCTCGATGCCGAGCATACGCTCGCAGGCGCTGGCGTAGCCGCAGCTATGGCCCACGGCGCAGATGCCGCAGATGCGCTCGGCGATGTAGCCAAACTGATGCATGTCGCGCTTTTCGGTGAGCTTCTCGAGTCCGCGGTGCACAAAGCCGATCTGCGGAATTGCCTCGATGACGCGGTCGTCTTCGATCACCAGGTCCAGATGAAGCGGCTCGGGCAGCACCGGGTGCTGCGGGCCAAACGGAATAACGGAGCGATGTGCCATGGACCTTACGCCTCCTTTTTCTGCTTGTCGCGGGCGGCCTTGGCGGCAAGCGCCGCGCGGACCTTGGCCGCTTTCTCGGGATCCATGGCGGCGAGCTTTGCCTCCATCTCGGCGGCCTTGAGCGCGGCCTTCGCAGCAGCCTCATCGTGCTGAGTATCGGAGCCGGCAGCCGCAGCGGGCTGAGCAGCGGCGCCCGCGGCATCGCCGGCGCCCGCAACGCCCTCCCCTGCAGCAGCCGCAGCCGCGGCGGCCTTCTCGGCAGCGGCCTTGCGCGCCTTGGCCTCGGCAGCCGCGCGGACCTTCATGGCTTTCTCGCGCGCGGCCTTCACCTCGGGCGTGATAACGCTCATGGGCTCGGCAGTCGAGACCTGGTAGAAAAAGCCCTTAAAGTCGATCTGCATGTCGGTGATGGCAAGCCCAAACAGATCGTGCGCTTCATTTTCAAACGGGAATACCGCGGGGTAATACGAGCTGATGGACGGAATCTCCTGGTACTGGTCGATGCCCTCGACTACCAGGCTCTCAATCGCATAGCTGCCGTCCTGCGCAATATGCTCCTGAGCAGCTCGAACGTTGATAAACGTATAGACCAAGCGATACGAGCCGTCGTCGACGCTGCGCTCGGCGTGCATTTGCACGAAGCGTGCACCGACGCCCTTAAGCGCCTGGACATGCGGCAGGAGCTCGTCGATCCCGACGGTGGTATAGATAGCCTTTTGCATTACTCGGCCTCCTTTGCAGCGACGGACGCGGAGGGCGTCCCAGCAGGGGCGTCGCCAGCGGCGGGCGCGTCGCCGGCCCCCGCGGCCACAAACCCGTCCTCGCCCAGCTCAACGCCACCGTCCCAGGTAGCGGCACCGCCCACGGTAAGTGGATCGCCGCCGGCGCGCATCACGGCCTCCTTCTGATCCAGGATGCCGCACGCCTCCACGATGGCATCGATCACGGTCTCGGGGCGAATGGCGCACCCGGGCGCGTACACGTCCACGGGAATCGCGCGGTCCACGCCGCCGATCACGTTGTAGGCATCGCGGAACACGCCGCCCGAGCACGCGCAGATACCGCACGCCACCACGCACTTGGGCTCAAGCATCTGGTTGTAGATCTGGCGCACGACGGGCAGGTTCTGAGCGTTGACCGAGCCCGTCACCAAAAAGATATCCGCATGCTTGGGGTTGCCGGTGTTGACCACGCCAAAGCGCTCCGCATCGAACAGCGGCGTGAGCGAGGCCAGCACCTCGATATCGCATCCGTTGCAACTCGAGCCGTCGTAATGAATAACCCACGGCGAGCGCGACATTTTATGATCCATGGATGCCGCCTCCTAAATAAATACGTCGACGAGGATGGGCATAAGGTTGAGCAGGCCAAACACCAGCGCCACGCCCCAGCCGAGCTTAAAGCAGCTGCGCCAGGTGCTGCGCGCGAAGGTGTTGTCGATCAGCACCTCGACAAAATACGTCGCAGCCATCACGACCAGGGCGACGACCCAGCTCACGGGGTTGTCCCAAACAAAGAACATGCCCACCCACATCAAAAACAGCACGGTCTCGCACCAGTGCATAAGGGTCATCTTGGCCAGCGTGCCGCCGCTCATCTCGGTGGCGACGCCTTGGACGATCTCCTGATGCGCGTGATGCGAGTACGAAAGATCGAACGGCGACTTGCGCAGCTTGATGGTGAGCACCGCAAGCAGCGCGAGGAAAATGGGCGCGCTGTACACGATGATGGGGGCCGACTGCCCCGTCACGGCGATGGAATCGAAGCTGTCGGTGGCGAGGTACAGGCCCACGCTCATCAGCAGAACGGCGGGCTCGTAGCTCATAACCTGCAGCAGCTCGCGATCGGCGCCGACCTGCGCAAACGGGCTTTGCGTCGAGGCGGACGCCAGCACCACAAAGATCGCGGCGAGCGTCACCATAAAAGCGCACAGCAGCGTGTTGGAACCCGACACAAAGATGCCGCCGCCTACCACGGTAAAGATGAGCGCACATGCCATATAGGTATCGTCCATGGTGTTTACGCTGGCAGGGGCCTTGCGCAGCAGTTTGGCAACGTCGTAGAAGGGCTGCAGCAGGCGCGGACCCACGCGGCCCTGCATGCGAGCCGAAAGCTTACGGTCAAGGCCGTCGACCAGGCCGCCCACAAGCGGCGCCAGCAGGGCAAACGCCACGGTACCAATAAAGATGCCCACGACACCCGAACCTTCAAAATACTTGCCGCGCAACACCGAGGGCGCGCTCATGGCAAGCCGCTCGGGCCCAATCCACGCGCAACACAGCAGCGCAAACAAGATAATGCTGCAGCACACGACGCTACCCGCGGGGCCAATACGCTTCTCGCCAAGGGCGTCCTCCGAGTACCAATTGCGCTTTTCGGCCTTCACCTCGTGTCCCATCGAGCCGCGGAAATGGCGGTAATTGTCGGTTCCCACACCCGAAAGATATACGTTTACGTGCGGTTTGTTGCTCACGCGGAATGAAGTCAGCAGCACCACGGCGATAAAAGCCACGATAACCACCATCAGATACATGGAGTCCCTGCCAATAACGTACGGCACGCGGCCAAACACCATGGCCAAGTAAGGCGACACCAGACCGCTCGAGATAACCGGGAACGCCACGCAGCACAGAATCAGCAGCGCGGCGATGGTATTGAGCGCCATCCATTCGGTCTTATGGACATTGACCTCGACGTTTTGGGCCGTGGGGTCGACGCCCGAAAGCTTGGCAAGCCACTTGCCCCAGAAGAAGAACGTCGCGGCCGAGCCAAAGGCAAGCACCATGATCATGAGCACGTTGCCGGTCTGCGCAAACGCCACCAGGGCGCCCCACTTGGACACGAGCATGCCAAACGGCGCCACAAACATGCCCATGATGCCCAGCATCATCAGGCGCGTCAGGTGCGGCATGCGGCTGAACATGCCGTCCATGTCCTCGATATTGCGGCTGCCGATATGATGCTCGGCCGTGCCCACGCACAGGAACAGCAGCGACTTTGCCACCGTATGGAACAGGATCAGGAAGATAGCGGCCCACACAGCCTCGGGCGCGCCGACGCCTAGGCAGGCACTGATGAGGCCCAAGTTGGAAATGGTGGAGTACGCGAGCACGCGTTTGGCGTTGCTCTGCGAGATGGCCATGAGGGCAGCGAGCAAAAACGTGACGGCACCCACACTCGTGACCATAAAGCCGGTCACAGGATAGATGGCATAGAGCGGGCTCAGCTTGACCATCAGGAACACGCCGGCTTTGACCATGGTGGACGAGTGCAGCAGAGCGCTCGTAGGAGTGGGGGCAACCATAGCACCGAGCAGCCAGGTGTGGAACGGCATCTGTGCGGCCTTGGTGAGCGCGGCGAGCGACAACAGAATGACCGGCATCACCAGCAGCGCGGATTGCGCGGTTCCGGCGCCGGAAAGCTCGATCATGCCCGAGATGGTCAGCGGCATGCCGTTGACGTGCAGAAACATAAGGCCCGCCAAAAACGCGATGCCGCCCAGCATGTTGAGGATGATCTGGGTGAAGGCGTTCTTGATGGCCTCGGGCGTGCGCGTGTAGCCAATCATAAGAAACGAGCACACGGTGGTGATTTCCCAGCCGCAGAACAGCCACTCGAGGTTGTCGCTCGTCACGATGACGAACATGGCCGAGAGGAACAGGAACATAAGCGCCAGGAACTGCGGGCGGCGGTCGGGCGCGGTCTGCCCGCGCAGCGCAGCCTCGTGCTCGTCGTGGGCCTGGAAGTCCTTCATGTAGCCCAGGGCGTACACGCAGATAAGGCTGCCGACAATGCCGACGGCAAGCACCATGATTACACTCATGTAGTCCAGGTAGAGCGGCGTCGCCGTGACGGCTTCGGCCGCGGGCAGCGCCATGGCTGCAAAGGCGAGCGAGCCCACCAGCTGGACTATGCCGAGCACCGTGGTGAGCGCATTCCTATATTTGAACGCGTTGTACAGGATGACGGCGCACAGGATGGCGTCGATGGCGGAGCTGATGATCGAGAGCACATGCGAGGTGCCGGGGGCAACCTCAAAGCTCTGCGGACCCGTGCCAAAAAACATGACGGCGACTACAACTGTCACCGCCATAATAATGCCGGAACCTATGAGCCCCACCGCATCGCGGGCGCGGTCACCGCGCGCGAGCAGCATGCCCAGCGCCGGTACCAGCGGAAACAGGGTAAGGAAATACAGTAGCGTCATACCATCACTCCCCCATGCAAAAACGCTGCAATTGTTTAACGTTATAGCTCAGTTGAGGAGTAGCGACGGCGGGTTTTCGGTCAACTGGGGAGTTTTAGGCGTACGGGGTAAGGAGTCTGTCCGCTTTGGAGCAGAGAGGCGACGCTCCCCCTATCGCGGCGGCGGGCGCACGGGCCACTGCGCGCGGTTTATTAACCACTTTGGAGGATGTTCCAGTAGGCTCACGACGGTCCAAAAAGTTGGCGCGGCAAGAAAAATGCGCCCCTGTGGGCGCACCATCCCGTTCGCTATTCCGCTTTTTTAACGCGCGGCTTGCGACCGCGCGGCTTATCAACCAGCGCGGACTCACCGCTCTCGCGATACTGGCGGCACCAAGCCTTGACCGAAGACTCGCTGGGAATCTTGTGCTTGATCATGGCCTCGCGAACCGTTAAGCCGTTTTCCAAGCGGTCCTTGACCACGGCGAGCTTAACTTCGTACGAATAGGTGTGATGATGCGAACCGGCGTTGAGAACGGCGTCGGCACCGCCCACGGCATACGCGCGGGCCCACTGACGAGCCGTGGCCTGGGGAATGCCAAGCTCCGCGGCGAGGGCGCGATGACCGACCCCCTCTTGGAGGATCTCGACGGCGCGCTGCCTAACCTCGGGCGCATGCGTGCGAGTCCTAGTTGCTTCCGACATACCTGCCACTTCTTAGCCTTAACCGTTAATCTGCTTTCTTACGTGCAAGTTAGATAGTAGCATTTTACTGTTTGCTCAAAGCAGTTAATTAAAATAGACGCGGTGTTATCTGGGCATTTGGCACCAATTTACGACATTTCTTTATCGATTATTTACGCTGGTAGCTGACTCGCAGCTAATCGCCGTTCGCTTGTCAACAAAATTGGCATCTCGTTATGTCCTTTGGCATAGAGGATATAGTTATTAACCCCTCCCCCAATAATTTTGAGTAATCGGCAAGGCAGTAGACGTCCTTACTCCTCATGATTACCGCGCATTGCCATCCACCGGAGCAAAACAAAAAGGGCGGAGCCTGCTGCGCTTGCAGGCCCCGCCCCGGTTGACACCCGACGGGACACAGCCGGGCGAGACGGATCCGTGCTACCGTCCCGCCTGGCCGCGATGTTCAACTACAGCTCGTTGGCCGCGTGATACGCCGTGCGAATGGCGCTCGCAATGTCGGCGGTGCGCTCGCCCGAGCAGTCGCCCACGCAGGTCACGGGCACCGTCACGCCATCCAGGTCAAACGCGTTGGCCTTGGAGCCCACGGCCATCACCACGTAATCGCAGGCGATCTTCACCGGCTCCTCGGCACCGTCCTCGGTGGTGCGAACAGCTTCCACACCCTCGTCGGTAATGGCGGTCAGGCGGGTCTTAACGTGCTGCTCCACGTTGTGGGCGGCAAAGTCGCTCATAATCAGCGGCAGAATGGTCTCGGACTCGCCTGCGGCAATCTTGTCGAGCATCTCCACGATCGCCACCTCGCAGCCGTGTTGCAGCAGGTACTCGGCAGTCTCGGTGCCCACCAGGCCACCGCCAATGACGGCGACGCGCCCGCTGAGCTCCACCTTGCCGGCCAGCACGTCCCAGCTCGAGACGACCTTGTCTGAGTCGGCGCCCGGAACGGGGATGACCACGTCGTGCGCGCCCACGGCCACAATCGCGGCGTCGGCGGCGTTGAGGTCCTCTGCCGTAGCGGCATGGTTGAGCTCGACCTTCACGCCCAGGCCGGGCAGAATCTTCTCGTAGTACTCGACCGAACGCATGATCTCGTCCTTGCGCGGAGGCGCGGCCGCCAGCACAATCTGGCCGCCCAGATGGTCGCTCGCCTCGTAGACGGTCACATCGTAGCCACGCTTGGCCGCCACGCGTGCGGCCTCCAGGCCGGCGATGCCGCCGCCCACCACGGCGACCTTCTTGTCGCCCTCGCCCGGCTTAATGGCGACGGTCGCCTCGTCGCCGTTCTCGGCATTGAGCACGCACGAGATGTACTTGCGGTTTTGAATCGCGTCGACGCAGCCCTTGTTGCAGTTGAGGCACTCGCGAATGGGCTCACCCGTGGCAGCCTTCAGCGCAATGTCGGGGTCGCACATGAGCGAGCGGCCATAGGCGATGATGTCGGCCGCGCCGTCTTCCAGAATCTTCTCGCCGGCCTCGACCGAGACAACACGGCCGACGGTTGCCACCGGCACGGAAACCAGGGCCTTGACGCGCTCGGCCACGGGCAGCGTCCAGTTGTAGGGCATGGCACCCATGGGCGGAATGGTGTCGCCCATGTTGCCGGTGTGGTTGGCCTGTGCAACCTGGATCATGTCGATGCCCGCGCCCTCGAGCAGCTTGGCGAACTCGCAGGCCTCGTCGGGCTGCAGGCCGCCCTTGCCGCGCGGCGTGCCGTCGGGGTTCTCCATAATCACGGGGAGCTTGTACTCCACCATCAGCTGCGGCGCGGCTTCCTTAATGGCAGCGACGACCTCGAGCGCGTAGCGAACGCGGTTCTCGAACGAGCCGCCGTACTCGTCGGTGCGCTGGTTGAGGATAGCCGAGCACAACGAACCCACCAGGCGGTCGCCGTGGACCTCGATGGCGTCGATTCCGGCCTGCTGCGCACGGGCGGCCGAGGCGGCGATGGCCTCCTTAATCTGGGTGAGCTGCTCTACGCTCGCCTCGTTCACAAAGTGCTGCATGTCGTGGTGCAGCTTGGCGTATGCCTGATTGCGGATCTCGTTGGACTCGGCCATCTTGGCGGCAAAGGTCTCCTCGTCGCCGGCGGCCTTGGCCTCCTGCGCGGCCTTGGCGGCAGCCATGGAGCCCATGACCATGCGGCCGACACCGGGCACGTCGTACTCGGGGTGGAACAGCTGCAGCGCAACCTTAGCACCGTGCTTGTGGACGGCATCGGCCAGCGCCTTAAACGTGGGGATCTGAGCGTCGGTCGCCAACTTGGGCGTGGGGCTTGCGGTCATAACGGGAGCAACGTCGCCGATGACGATGTAGCTCACGCCGCCACGGGCCAGGCGCTCGTAAAAGGCCAGGCTACGCTCGCCGATGGAACCGTCACGCTCCTCGTAGCCGGTGGTCAGCGGCGGGAACATAATGCGGTTCTTGAGCTCAAGGGGACCAACCGTAATGGGCTGGAGCAGCTTGGATGCAGGTGCGGTCATGGACATTCCTCTCTTGTAGGCGCGGCGACGATGATGCCGCGTAGTTGTCTAGAGGATATGGCATGGGGGTACAGCAGCACAACGGAAATCGGCGGATAGCAGGTAGCGGTAGGTGGATGGAGCGGGGCGGCCCGTCGGTTTGTCTCGATCTGTAACAGTTACGCGGCAAAATCCGTCCCTCGTGTTACAGATTTAGACAAACCGTCCAGGCGGGGACTCAACATCTCAATCTGTAACACCTAGCTGCGGCTTATAGGACAAAATGTGTGTCCCGATAGAACATCCGTTTCCATCCATTAATCCAGCCAGAACGGGTACGGGTCCCTGTGGTGGAGATCCTCCCACACGGCCCTGTCGCCCCACTCCGGCCCTCCGTCCTCGCGCGACGGCGAGGCGGAGTAGACGCTGAACAGGAAGTCGATGTCCGCGTCGGTCGGCATCGCGGCGAGCTTCTCGCGCGCCGTCCTCGCGTCCCCCGAGTGCGCGTGGCACCACCGGAACACCGCCTTCACGCGCTTGACCGACGTCAGCCCCCGGTGGTTGCGCAGGACGGCCCTCAGCTGCGAGTTCACCCCTCCCTCGATCATGTTGTTGGTCGACGGCAGCGGTCCGGCCTTGGCCAGGGCGGGGTCGAGGCAGGTGAACAGCGTCCCCGCCGACACCAGCGACGACAGCACGAGCGCGCCCGCCTCAGCCTCTCGTGGGTGCAGGCCCTCCTGCCGTCCACCACGGTCCTGTCCTCCAGGAAGTCGGCCCAGAACCCGCACCAGTCGAGGTAGCGCTCGACCCAGACCTCGGCCTGGTGCGGCGTCTCGATGCCCATGAGGTCGCGCGCGATGAGGCAGAGCTCGCGCCCCGCCTGTAGCTTCGGCCGCGTCGTCGTGTAGCGCTTGACCTGCGAGAAGGCGTGGAAGGTGCATCTCTGGACCCTGGTGCGCGGCCAGGTCTCGCGCACGGCCTTGGCGAACCCGCTCCCGCCGTCGGTGACGACCACCTCGGGCGCCGGGATCGGCGCCATGAGGGCCGACCACGCCCTCGAGTTCTCCGACCTCGCCATGTACCAGGAGACCGCCCTCTCGCCGCTGCAGCATATAAGCACGACGAGGTCGCGCGCGACCCAGATCCCGTCGACGTAGAGCACGCGGTGGAGCTCGCCGTCG
Source organism: Collinsella aerofaciens (assembly GCF_002736145.1). Taxonomy (NCBI): domain Bacteria; kingdom Bacillati; phylum Actinomycetota; class Coriobacteriia; order Coriobacteriales; family Coriobacteriaceae; genus Collinsella; species Collinsella aerofaciens. The sequence continues at coordinate 1,829,136 of NZ_CP024160.1, read as the reverse complement.
GGGACGGGCATGGGCCAGACCTCCCAGAACTCGGCCGTCCTGCGCCTGAAGGACCGCCCGCCGCCCGGCATCGCGGCCTGCGAGTCCTTCGAGAGGAGCCACCCGAGGAACTCCTCGAGCCTCGCCGCCGTGTCGTCGTAACTCAGCGTCGTCGACGCGCCGCAGGCCGTGCACCTCCACCGCTGGGACCCCGACGAGGTCCTGCCGTTGCGCTTGGTCCGACCGCCGCAGCAGGGGCAATAAACGGCCTTCATGGGCACCTCTTCCGAAAGGGTGTTTAACGGTTCCGGAAAAGGTTATCTACCTGCGGGAACGATAGGCAACCGGACACACATTCTGTCCGGGCGGTTAAAAGCGGGCACGGAATTTAAACGGCTGAAAAAGGGGCATCGACCTGCGCCGATGCCCCCAAAGTGGACACACATTTTGTCCTATAAGCCCTAGCTGCCCAAATCGGGTCTAGATGTTACAGATCGAGATTTTGTTTGAGAGGTTGGGAATTGGGCTGAGAGAACAGTCCCGGAATAACAAAAAAGCTCGCCGGCTAGGCCGACGAGCTGCAAGTTCTTGGTCGCGGGGGCAGGATTTGAACCTACGACCTCCGGGTTATGAGCCCGGCGAGCTACCAGACTGCTCCACCCCGCAATGTCTGGGCGCCTCATGTGCGCAAGAAAGAATATTACGCGGGAGTTCGGTAAACGGCAAGGAAAATCTCGTAGAGCATAATTCCTTCATATTTAAACCCCTCGGCCCCCATCACCGTAAACGAATCGCAGCCGAGCGCCGTCGACGGCACGTATACAATGGTGCGCGTCCTTTTATGCCGACACCGGGAGTAGACATGCTGCTCGCTATCGATATGGGAAACACGCAGACGGCCATGGGCCTGTTTGACGGAGACGAGCTGGTGCAGTCGTGGCGCATGCCCACCGACCGCTCCTATACCGCCGACGAGATCCACGTGCGCCTGATGGGCTTCTTTAAGATGTACGACCTCTCACTCGATGCGGTCGACGCGATTGCCTTTGCTGGCGTGGTGCCGCAGCTCTCGCGCGAGTGGCACGCCGTGGCCGACCGCATCGCGGCGGACGCCATCGTCATCGGGCCGCAGACGGCCGCCGTGACCAAGCTGCGCGCGGCGCGCCCCCAGGCCGTAGGTGCCGACCGCGTTGCCAACGCCGTCGCAGCCGAGACTTTCTACGGCGCGCCGGCAATCGTGGTGGACTTTGGCACCGCGACAAATATCGACGTCATCGATGAGGACGGTTATTACATTGGTGGGGCGATCGCGCCGGGCATCCGCATCTCCATGGACGCGCTTGCCACCCGTGCCGCTAAGCTCGCCAGCGTGCCGCTCGAGGCGCCCAAGCACGCCATCGGTCGCGACACCGAAGAGTGCATCAAGGTCGGCGCCGTGATGGGCGCCGCCGCCATGGCCGAGGGCCTGGTCGCGCGCATGAAGCGCGAGCTGGGCCGCGAGGACGCCACCGTTATCGCCACGGGCGGTCTCGCCGGCATTGTCGCCGATTCGACCGATGCCTTCGACGTGGTCGACGGGCAGCTCACCATCAAGGGTATCTGCGAAATCTACCGCCGCATGCAGGAGCAGGGGTAGAACGGGCGCCAAGTCGTGCGCGCCAGCTCGCAGCAACCAGCCGCCAATCCTATTCCTCAAAACCGAAAATTTTTCAGTTTTGAGGAATAGGATTTTTTGCTACGCCTCACCGCACAGCCACCTCGCCAAGTCCACGATCTGCACTCCGTCGCGATCCGTGGCCTCGTGATGCGTGCGAGCGAGAATCATCTTGGGATACGCATCGCCAATGCTCAGCAGTGGCGAAATCTCGCGTTCAAATGTCTTGTCCGAGCTGATGTCGTCGCTCACCTGAATGTAGAGTTTCTCGCTCCGCTTGATTGCTACAAAGTCTATTTCCTTTTTATAGAGCACACCGACGTATACCTCGTATCCGCGGCGCAGCAGCTCGATGGCCACCATGTTCTCGTATACGCGTCCCCAATCCATATCACGTGTACCAAGAAGCGCATATTTAAACGCATGGTCCGCCAGGTAATACTTCTCGCCGCTCTTAAGGTATTTCTTACCGCGAATGTCGTATCGACGAACTTTATAGAAGGCAAACGCATCGCACAGGTACCCCATGTACGTGCCGACCGTCTTGTTCGTAATCTTTAGCCCATCCGCATTTAATGCGTCCGTAATGTTGCGCGCCGACGTAATGTTGGAGACGTTGTCCATCATGTAATCGGCAATGCGTAGCAGCGCCGATTCGTTTCTCACGTTATGCCGTTGCACGATATCTCTCACAATGAGCGTCTTGAAGACGTTGGAGAGATATTGATAGCGCTGCTCCTGCAGTGGATAAGGGTACGAGCCAGACATACCGCCGGTTCTCGCGTACTCACCGAAGTCGCGGTCGACCTCGCCCTCGTCGCCATAGAGACGATACTCCTCAAACGAGAATGGGAAAACCTCGATCTCGAAGGTGCGCCCCGTAAAGAGCGTCGACAGATCGCTCGACAGCAAAAAGGCATTCGATCCGGTAATGAATATGTCGTACTGCTCGGATGCGTGAAGGCTATTGATCGCACGCTCAAAACCGTCGCACATCTGAACTTCATCGATAAGCAGAAAGTTTTGTTTGCCGGACACTCGATGCTCTTTTACATAGGCGAGCAGCGCGTGATATTCGAGCAGGCTCTCGAACTCATCGAGGTTGTAGTTGATATGGATGACATTCGAATTGGACAGATTTGCCTCCACGTAATCGCGGAGGGCCTCGAGCAATTTTGACTTACCGCTACGGCGAATGCCCGTTATGACCTTGATATCCGGTACGCCAATAAGGCTCGTCAACGTGTCCATATATGACGTTCTATTGATGAGTTTCATTGGTGCCTCCCTGCGGTCTTCTATCGCTATTCCTCAAAAACGAAAATTATTCAGTTTTGAGGAATAGACTCTGCAACGAATATACCTCGTTAAAGGCCGAGCTGGCTTAATTCTATTCCTCAAAATCGAAAGATTTTCAGTTTTGAGGAATAGGGCGCTGGCAACCCGTTCCCCAAACAAGCGAAGCCCTCCCCGGTGCAGGCCGAGGAGGGCTTCGTTGTCATCGTTATCTTTGAGCGCGGGCGCTACGCGTTACAGTCCGCGAATCCGTACGGCCTCGGGCGGAAACTCCTGCTCGCCGGCATCGGTCTTGATGGTCGCGCGGCCCCAGATGTCCAGGCCCGCAAACACACCGACCGCAAGCGGCAAACCGTTGGGCGACACCGCCGCGACCTGACGACCCAGCAGTGGCACCATGTCAAAATACTCGCCCAGCACCGGAGCCAGCGGGCCGGCGGCACCCTGCGGTGTGTTGGCGGCAACCGCCCAGGCGCCAACGCGAGCGAGCACCGCCGCGGCCAGCGCCTCGACCAGCGCTTCGTCGGCCACATCTACACCGAGCTCGCTCAGCGCCGAACGCTCAATATCCACCGTCACGGCGCCGAACATGCCCGCAGCACCGGCACCGCCGTTCACGGCAACACGCGCGAGTGACGTCTCAAACGCAGGCGTACCGCACACGATGTCACTCGGCCACTGGATACCCACCTTACCGGCAAGCCCCAGGCCCGGCGTCGATGCCGTGCCCACGAGCGCGTCCATCATGCCCATCGCGGCCACAAACGGCAGGCCGTGGAAGGCGTGCATATTCACATCGGGGCGCACAACCAGCGAAAACGTCAGCAAAGCATCGCCCGCGCTCCACGCGCACCAGCCCGCGGACACGCCCTCGCGGCCCGCGTCACGCGCCGCGTCGAGCTCGGTGCCGGCGGCAACAGTATTCATCTCGATCATCTACATACGCCCCAATTCGCCCACGATATGGCCCACGCGATCCTCGGGCTCCTTGACCTCGACGCCGTTGTAGCGGAAGAACCGCGCCGGGTCGTGCATCAGATCCTCGAGCGGCACCAGCACAAAGTCGCGCTCGCCGATCAGCGGATGCGGCAGGCGCAGCTTTTTGCCGCCGTGGGTCTCGCCGTCCATCCACAGCAGGTCCAAGTCGATGGTGCGCGGGCCGTTGGCCTTGGCCTTTTTGGAACGGTCGCGGCCCAGCTCGGCCTCGATCTTCATGAGCTCGTCGAGCAGCACCAGCGGCGCCAGCTCGGTCTTGATCTCGATGACGGCGTTGGCAAACGCGTCCTGTCGTGTCTCGTAGGCCGGCTCGCTCTCGTAGATCTTGGAGGAGTTGGACACGCAGGTGAGTGGAATCTCGGCGATCATGTCGCGTGCGGCGCGGATGTTGTCACAGCGATGCCCCAGGTTGGAGCCCACGGCCACAAACGCGCGGCGCGGCTGCGGCTTGGCAACCGCCCAGTAGCCGTTCAGGAACTGCGCAAAACCCGCGGCGTCGTGCACGCGCACGATGTTGGCACCGGCCTGGATGGCGCCCAGGCACACGCCAAACGTAGCGGCATCGCGCTCGGCGGCCTCGGTCACGCCCGAGACGGCGCCCACAAAGCGCTTGCGTGATACGGCGCACATGAGCGGATAGCCCAGTGACGCCATCTTGGCAGTCTCGCGCTGGATGACGATGTCCTCGTTGGCCGTCTTGCCAAAGCCCGGACCGGGATCGATGCAGATGCGGTCGCGCGACACGCCGGCGTGGATGAGCGCGCGGGCCTGGTCGGACAGAAAGCCCATGACGCGGCGCATGATGGGCGCCGAATCGGGCAGGGTGAAGCGGCGGAGCTGCGAGGTGGGCACGTAGGCTTCCTCGCGGCGGGCGCTGCGGCGCATCATGGCGGCCAGGTGGTCATTGGGCTCCGATGCGGCCTCGGTGGCTGCGGGCGCGGCCTCGGGCGCGGGCGCGACGGCCTCGGCGGCAGTAGCCTGCTCGGCGGCGGGCGCCTCCTGCTCGCTTGCGGGCTCGGTCGCGGGCTCAGGTTCACCAAACGGCAACGAGGGCTGCACCACGCCGCCCGGAAGCTTGGCCTCCGGCTTAGGCTCGCCCAGCAACTTGCCGCGACGGCGACGGGCTGGCTTCTCGGCCTCGCGCGCGGCCTCGGCGGCCGCTTCGCGTGCCTTCTCGGCAACAAACGCCGCAGCCGAGGTATCAAGCTGCACCGTCGCGTGCGTTCGGGCGGGTGCGGCGACCTCGCCGGCGTGCATTACGATGACGCCGCAGGTGCTCGTCTTAACAAACTCGACCATCTTGGGGTCGGTGAAGCCGGTCACGTCGTTGACGATCGAGGCGCCGCAGCGCACGGCCGCCTTAGCAACCGCCACGTGGCGCGTGTCAATCGAGACGATGGCGCCCTCCTTGGCCAGTGCGCGCACCACGGGCAGCACGCGGCGAGCCTCCTCGTCGGGGTTGACCGGGGTAAAACCAGGGCGCGTGGACTCGCCGCCTACGTCGATGATGTCGGCGCCGGCGTCGAGCATCGTCAGGCCATACTCGATCGCGGCGTCCGGGTCGAAGTGCTCCCCGCCATCGCTAAACGAATCGGGCGTCACGTTGAGGACGCCCATGATGCGCGGACGGTCAAAGCTGAGCTCGTACTTTCCGCACCGCCATGTCTTGCTGTCGTTCGCCATGAACATCCTCCTAAAATGCCCACGCCGCCGAGCTTGGGGAGCTGGCGGCGGGGTCGCTTTGCACTCAGTCTTTCTATTGTATCCGCGCGCGCGGGCTAGAACGCAAACGCGGCCGCGATGTCGCAAGAAATCAGCAGGTCGGCATTTGCATCCTGATCGGTGGGAGCAAGGTTGCATATGGCCAGCGTATCGCCGGTAAAGTATCGCGTAAGGCCTGCCGCCGGATACACCACGAGCGAGGTCCCGCCTACAATGAGGGCATCGGCCGCGGCGATGGCGGCAACGGCACCGGTCAACACATGCTCGTTGAGCGGCTCCTCGTAGAGCACCACATCGGGCTTGATGCGACCACCGCACGCGGGGCACACGGGCACGCCCGCGGCGTCCTCGTGCTCGCGCGAGCAAATCCACTCGGCGCTATAGACCGCTCCGCACGACTGGCAAATGTTGCGATGGACCGATCCGTGCAACTCAAACACGCGCTGCGAGCCCGCCATCTGATGCAAGCCGTCGATGTTTTGCGTCACCACAGCATCAAGCTTGCCGGCGCGCTCCAGCTCGGCCAGCTTGGTGTGGCAGCGGTTGGGCTTAGCGTTAAGCGCGATCATCTTGGTGCGGTAAAAGTCGAAGAACTCCGCCGAATGTGTCTCGTAAAAGCTGTGCGAGAGCATGGTCTCGGGCGGATAGGCAAACTGCTGGTGATACAGGCCGTCCACGCTGCGAAAATCGGGAATGCCGCTTGCCGTGGAAACACCAGCGCCGCCAAAGAACACCACGCGCTCGTGGGTATTGAACAGCTCCGCCAGCGCGGCGGAGGCCTGCCTGGGGTCCGATATTGCCTGCGTCATATGAGTCCTCCGTCCTTGTTAGTCGGGCAGCGTTGGGCGACGTCCCAACATGCGGCCTTTAAGTCAGCATGCGCGGAGCCCACCCCGCCCCTGTTGCGCTAATCTTAAGCCTGCCAACCCCGTCGAAAGGACACCATGCCTCAGACTTACACTTTCGCCTCGTGGAACGTCAACGGCCTGCGCGCCGTGCTCAAAAAGGACCCGAGCTTTATCCAGATCGCACAAGAACTCGACGTCGATATCCTGGCGCTGCAAGAGACCAAGCTGCAAGAAGGCCAGGTCGATATTGACCTGCCCGGCTATCACCAAACCTGGAGCTACGCCGAGCGTAAAGGCTATTCGGGCACCGCGGTCTTTAGCCGCCAGGAACCACTGCGCGTGCTGCACGCCGACGCGCTGCTACCCTACGCCGGCGAGGGTGAGGCGGCCGCACTCGTCGCCCAAGCCGTAACCGAGGGCCGCGTCTGCGCGCTCGAGTTCGGCAAGTTTTGGTTTGTCGACGTCTATACGCCCAACGCCCAAAATGAACTCGCCCGCATCGACGTGCGCATGGCCTGGGACGATGCTTACCGCGGCTTTTTGAACGCGCTCGAGCGCGAGACCGGCAAACCCGTCGTGACCTGCGGCGACTTTAACGTGGCGCACGAGGAGATCGACCTTAAGAACCCCAAGTCCAACCGCGGCAACGCGGGCTTTTCGGACGAGGAGCGCGGCAAGTTCACCGAGCTACTCAACGCCGGCTTTACCGATACCTGGCGCACGGCAAACCCCGACGTCGAGGGCGTCTACAGCTGGTGGAGCTATCGCTTTAATGCCCGCAAGAACAACGCAGGCTGGCGCATCGACTACTTCCTGGTAAGCGACGCAATCGCCGACAACGTACGCGACACCGGTATCCGCGGCGACATCTTTGGCAGCGACCACTGCCCCGTCACCCTTACGTTGGAGCTCTAACTCCAGCTGATCCCCTGGGGACGGAGGGAAACGGATCATTTTGGCTCTCCGAGGGCTGCGATGCCCGTCATTATTAGTCGGCCTGCGCAAAACTATGCCGGTTTACGGGGCTGAATCGCGAACCCCCAACCATACGCAATTCCGAGATAATAAAACCGCAGGTGAACGGCTTGCTCTATTTCGAAAAAGCCGGCATGGTCTGCCTGCGCCAATCTAGCCCCGTAAACCGGCATAGTTTTGAAATGGCACTTCGGCAGTATTGATTCCCGCCCCGACGCAACCAGCCCTACAGCCCGTATTTCACGACGACACGGTTAATGCGACGGAACCAAGGCTTGTACAAGGCGGCCAAAAACACGCAGGTCGCAAGGCCGTGCGTAATATCGAACGGCACTGCCGTGGCAAGACGCGCCACGGCACCCGCCCAAGTAAGCGGCTGTACAAAACCAATGATGTCATACGCGTTGATCACGACGCCATAGAGCAGGCCCGACGCAAAGCCGTACGCCAGCAGTGCTGGCATGCGCACGGTGCCGTCGGCGCGGTCGAACGCACCCGCATGCGCCAGCGCGCCGCCAACATAGCCAACCAGGCCCCAGGCATACATCTGCCACGGCGTCCACATGCCCTGTCCAAAAAAGAAATTGCTGGTCAGCGCCGCCAGCGCGCCAACCATAAAACCATTGCGGCGCCCGAGCGTCGCCCCCGCGATAATGGCGATGGCGCTCACCGGTTTAAAGTCGGGAATGGGACCGAACAAGATGCGCCCCGCCGCGGCCAACGCCGCCAACACCAGCGTGGGCATAATCTGGCGCAGGCCCGGGCGCGACGCCTCGTAACCCGCAAAGAACAGCACAAGCACCAACGCCACGACAACGAGCATGGCAAGCGCCGCGTGCTCAATACCCGCCGGCAGCGCAGCAGCCATCACCACCGGCACCGCCAGGAGCAGCGGGATCTCCATATGTTGCAACGCACGCGACAACGGCAGCCTCCATCAGACAAATGCCCGTACATGGTAGCACGCGTAAAAAAAGAAGCCGACCAGTCCCCCGGTCGGCCCCGACAGCCATTCGTCTGTTATACCCGCTGCACAAGCGGCACCAAGCTCTATTCGCCCGTCACCTTAGCGGCAAGCGCCGCGGCAAAGGGGTCAAACAGCAAGCCGCCCACAACAACAAACGCCCAGCCACCCGTCACAAGACGTGCCCAGCGCGAAAAATAAGGCATGCCATTGACCACGCCAAAGCCCGTCTGAAAAGCAATCTCAAACAGTCCGATAAGGCAAAAGAGCAGCGTAGCGCCCACAACGGTTCCGCAGACACGCGCGCCGGGAGTACCTGGCTCAAAGCCAAAAAACTCGACGCACATGCCGACGGTTTTACCAAAGAGCGGCATAAAGCTCACAATTTGCGCAATGGCAATGGCTAGGGCAAGCTGTCCCCAAAAGCCCGTGACGCCTTGAAAATCGAGTGCGGCTTTTCCCTCGATAATCGGCAAAAACGAACACATGAGCAGAGGGTTGACGATGCCATTGAGGATCGTCACGACGGTGCTCTTTTTCAACGTCAAGTAAATCAACTCCTAGTATTGTGCCAACCGGCATCGAACAAACGGGGGCGTGGCACTACGTAAGCGAATCGGGCGAGGGCAGAAGCGGAGACGCCAGCGCCGTGGCGCCAAACAGAACGGCGCATCCCAAAAGAAGCGTTTCGTAGCTCTCGCCAATGCAGCAAGAAAGCACCACGGGAATCAAAAACGTCAATCCCAGCGAGACGGTACTCACCACACCGCCGGCGCTTCCCGCAAGGCCATCGCGCACGCCGGGAAGCATGTACGGCAGCGACTGGACGACGGGCCCGGCAACGGCGCTCGCGATGCCGATCGCAAACATCAGCCCTATCGAAGACGTGGAAATAAAGGCTTCCCCAGCCCACATGAGCACGCCTCCGGCGACCGCCGACAAAGCCATAAATGCACGGTAGTCCTTAAACTGCGCGCGCATATAGGGGCCGACCACGCTCCCGACAATCGATCCGAGGGTTACAAACGAAGCCAGGACTCCAGCGGTTTGCGGCTCGATCGAAACCTCGAGCGCCGATACCAAATAACCGGAGTACGCCGTAGCCGACGCGAGGGCGACTCCAAGTAGCACCGCCACAAGCCAAATCATCGGCATCTTGGCCACCGTTCCAAAAGCGCCCGCCATCGGCACGGAGTCACCGGCGCCGCCATCGCTTGCTGCACGCACGGCGTCCGCCGACGGCGCGACAAGCAGCCACAGCAGCCCAAATACCGCAAACAAGACAGCGGCGAGCACGTATGCCTGCCCAGCCGCCGCAAAGAGAGGAGACGTCGCAAGCGAGCAGGCAATGCCGGCGGAGCCCGCCGCATAAAACCACCCCATGGCGCGATCGGTGTCATCGCCAAAAGCAGGTCCCAACACCTTCAACGCAATGGCGTTGATGACGCAGGGCGCCGCGCCCAGCAGCATGCTCGCTGCAAACAGCGTCGCAAACGAGGAACACGCGACGCGCGCGACCGCCGCGGCCGCAGAAACCGCCGATGCGAAAAACACGAGCGCCTTCACGCCGCGACGATCGGCACAAACGCCTGCCGGCATACCAAACACCACGGCAGGAATAAACGGGGCAAACAGGACAGCCGAAAACTCGGCAGACGACAACCGCAGGCTCGACACAACCATGTGCGCCAACCCCGACACCTGGTACTGCGCGTAGTTGGCGGCAAACACGACGCCGCACACCACAAACAGCAACGCGTACTTCTCGACCGTCCCTTTGCTCACGTCAATCACCCTAACTATGCCTCGTCCTTGCGATAGACAATACGCCCATCGAATATGGTCGTCTCGACCTCCAGCTCGCGAAGCGCCATCGGGTCCATCTCAAACGGGTTACCCGACAGGATAACGATGTCGGCCAGCTTGCCGGCGGCAAGACTGCCCAGACGGCGCTCGAAACCCTCGACATAGGCGGAGCCGAGCGTATGCGCCTGGAGCGTCTCGCCAAGCGTCAGCGCGTTCTCGCGGAAATAGCCTTCCGCCGGATGCCCATCGAACTCGCTGCGCGTCACCGCGGCATATACGGTGTCGATGGGATCGATCGACATGACCGCAGGCCAGTCGGTACCAAGGCCCAGATGGATTCCGCCGTCGGCCTCCTCCCGGTAGCGCCACATATGGCTCATGCGCTCCTCGCCGAGCGAGCCCTCGTACACGCCCTGCCCAAGGCCTCCAATGGGATGCTGCGGCTGAATCGCGGCGTTGATGCCCAGGCGCTTCATACGCGCAATGTCCTCAAACTGCAGGTTGTCGGTGTGCTCGATGGCAAAACGCGTCCCCTTGTCGCCGCACGCCTCCTCGGCGCGCTCGACGGCATCGATGATCATCGTGGCCGAGGCATCGCCAATGGCATGGATGCGAACGTCAAAGCCGTTCTTATCGGCCTCGAGCACCATGCGGTCGAGCGTCTCTTGGTTGCACGCCGGCTCGCCGCGGAAGCCCTTGCCCATGGGGGCGTTGAGATACGGCTCGTGCATGTATGCCGTATAGGCCTCGGGGCAGCCGTCCAGGATGTACTTAAGGCCCGCCATGCGCACGCGCTCGCCATGATGGCGCGCCCTCAGAGCCTGCGACTCCGCCATGGGAGCATCGAGCGCAGAGTAATAGCTAATGCGCAGCGTGCTGAGGTCCTCGTTTGCCAGTCGGTCGTAAATGTCGTACACGCCGGGCGTAGTCACGCCCAGGGGATGCATGTCGCCGATCGAAGTGATGCCGAGCCTGTTAAACTTGCGCATCGACTTGAGCAGCGAAGCATCGAGGTCCGGCTTGTTGAGCACCACATCGAGCAGAATGTTCGTCGCCTGGGGCTCGGACAGAAAACCGTTGGGCTCGCCGTTGTCAAAGTGGCGGATGAGGCCGCCCTCGGGCGTCGGGGTGTTACGGTCGATGCCGACCGCTTTGAGCGCGGCGGTATTGCACCAAACCACGTGCATCGAAAAGTCCGAAAGCACAATCGGGCGATCGATGTCGAGTGCATCGAGGCTACGACAGTCGGGATCAGTCGGATCCTCCCATGCGGGCGAATACCAGCCCTGGCCGTAGATCCACGGGTTGTCGGGGTGCTCGGCGGCAAACTTCGCCACGGCATCGACGCAGGCCTGCTCGCTCGGCAAGAACATCAAATCGCAGCAGAAGTCCTCGTCTTTCTGGATGGAGCCGAGCGCAAAGTGCATGTGCGAATCGTTGAATCCGGGCATGACCAGCTTGTTGCCCGCATCGATCACCTCGGTATCGGGACCGACAAACGGCTGCACCTTGTCGGGTGCGCCCACGGCGACGATCTCGTTGCCGCGAACCGCGACGCATCCCGCATGGGGCTCAAGCTCCTCGGCCGTAAACAGCGCCGTCGTCTTAATGACGATGTCGGCAGGAACCACCGCCTCCATGATTACTCGCCGTCCTTAGCGGCGGCAGCCTGCATAGCCTTGCGGCCGAGCTCGGGCAGGAAGAAGACCGGCACCACGGAAAGCAGGAAGCAGAGGCTCTCGAGGCCCATGTTCATGGTGTAGTCGGCGCCGGCGACAGCGGAGATGCCGATGGGCAGGAAGTAGCTCATGAGCAGGGAGATGGTGCCAACGATGCCGCCAGCGGAACCGGCGTACGTGTCGCCGATCTCGGGGAGCAGAACCGGCATGGACTGCATGATCGGACCGTTGATGGCGGTGAAGAAGCCGTTGGTGACCAGGATCGCCCACAGCAGGAAGCCGACGGGGGTGTACCACGTCACGAACATCGAGACAGCGCCGATGAGCGTGGTGACGATGAGGAAGCCCTTGAACTTGCCAAGCTTGTCGCAGAAAGCAGGTCCCACGATGCAGCCGAAGAAGCTGCCGACGGTGACGATGGCGGCCATGAAGCCGGCGGTAGCGGCATCGATGCCCTTGCCGAGCTGGAGCGCCTGGGGCAGGAAGCCGGCATAGGCAGTGGTGGAGGCGAGGCCAAAGCCAACGCCGATGGAGATCAGCCACACGCCGGGGCTCTTGATGGCGACCTTGAGGTAGTCGAGCACGGGCTCGGGCTCGGGAAGCGGCTGACCCTCGGGCACGTCACGGTCGAGTACGATCCAAAGGACCCAGGAGATGGTCATGGCGACAGCGGCAACCATGTAGGAGTTGAAAACGCTGCCGAACATGCCGGCGCAGATCTGGGCGACGACGATGGCGACGCACGAAGCGGCGTAGAACAAGCCCATGGCAAAGCCGGTCTGCTCGCGGAACCACGTGCCGAGCACCTTGATGAGGTTGGCGTTGAGCGCCGAGATGCCCATGCCGATCAGGAACATCGACACCATCTGCATCGTGAACGAGTCGAGCGTAAAGCAGCGGAGGAAGCCGCCGGCAACCGAAATTGCGGTGCAGACCGCAACGACCTTCTTGGAACCGATGCGGTCACCGAGGGCGCCCAGCGGAATCGAGAAGAAGACAGCAGTAAGCATGGGGACGAGGAACAGCATCGAGAAGCCGACGGTATCGATGTTGAGCATCGGCATGACCTCGACGGCGAGCGCCGAGACCTGGTACTGCATGTAGTTAGCCATAAAGCACAGCAAGCAAACGACCGAAACGATCGCCCAGCGCCATGAAGGAAGCTTCTCTTCCATGATGACTCCTTTGGTTAGTCGAGTATTCAGACAGCTTGGAGAGCCGGGCCCTGGCTCTTCGGTGCCCACATTTTGCGATTGACCCTTCACCGAAACCATTCGGCATCCGGCTTATCATCATGCGAAAAAAGGAGTAGTATCACTACGCTAAATAGCTAAAGCGCCAGCTTAAACCCTACGCAATTTCATCGGAGGTCATCTTGAGCTTTCTGTCCGATTCCGAGTGGCTCTGCTTAAACGATCTTGTGCTTTCGATTAATTCCATCGACAACGACCGAGAATTCCGGTCGACCATCCTCAAGAAGTTGCGTTTTCTTATCCCCTACGAGTCGGCAGCGTTTTTCCTGAGCGATCTTTCCAAAGACCTCGTTTCCACCCCGCAGGAATGGAAGACGCGCGTCTTTCTCGACCCGCTCGGCATCGACGTCCCCGCCGGGATGCTCGAGCGCTACACCGAAGAGTACTGGCAACAGGATATGATCGTCGCGCATCGCAACCTCACGCGCTCGACGGTGCTGCGCGAATCCGACCAGCTCAGCCCCGGCGATATCGAGAGTAGCTATATGAAGGACTACCTTGGCGGCCGTCATGTCGTCAACGTGAGTTTCTTTAACGATGAGGGCTTTTTGGGATCGCTCAATCTCAATCGCAAAAAAGAGGAAGGCGACTTCACCGACCGCGAAGTCCAGATTCTGGAGCTGGTCGAGCCCCACCTTACCAATCGCCTATCCAAATGGCGCGTCCGGGCCGACCGCAGCTCATCTGAGGTGGTGTTCGCCCATGACTACGATGTCTCGGCGCGCGAAATCGACGTATGCCGCTGTGTGCTATCGGGCATGGACAACGCGGCCATTGCCGAAGAGCTCTGTATCAGCACCGGCACCGTTAAAAAGCACCTGGAGAATATCTTTCGAAAGACGCGGGTCAACAGCCGCGTTGGGCTCATGGCGCTCCTTCAGCAGTACACGGCACTCAAACAGTAAGCCCAAGCGCGGCGGCGTCGATGCACCTACGCCCTATAAAACACGTTGTCGGCAAAGAAGTCGGCCGGCGGCTCCATGCAGGCAATCTCACCGTCGAACATCATGGCAATGTCATCGGCAACCTGCTCGGCAAAATCCAGATCGTGCGTGGTCATGATGACGGTGCCGCCAGACTTCGCATGGTCACGCAGAGCGCGAGCGATGATGCGGCGGCTGGCCAGGTCTAGACCCTTGGTGGGCTCATCGAGCAATAGCAGCTCGGGGCCGATCAGCAGCAGCTTTGCCAACGCAAGCAGTTGACGCTGCCCGCCCGAAAGATCGTACGGGTGGCACCCATCCAAGCCCGACAGCCCCAGGCTCGCCGCGCGCTCCCGCGCCGCAGCCTCGTCATATCCGCAGGTCGAAGCCCATTCCATCAGCTCGTCGCGCACCGTCTCGGCAACCAGCAACGCCTTGGGATTCTGAGGCAGCAGCGCTGCCGAGGCCGCCCCGCGCTCCATATGCCCACGCTGTAACTTGACCGTCTTGGCCAGCACCGAAAGCATTGTCGACTTGCCGCAGCCGTTACCGCCAACAACCGCATGCACCGCGCCAGCCGAGAACGCCGCATCGAGTCCGCGCAGCACCCAACCGGACGCCCGATCGTAGCGAAACCAGCCCCCTGTCAGGGTGGTAGCCGACCCAGCGTGCATTTTTGGGAGTATTCGGCATCCACCGACGCTGATGAAAACTCCGTTTTTTGCACGCCGCGAGGCGCCCCACCCCGACACCTCGCCAGAAAACAACCCTTCACGATGCCCCAAGGAGGCAATGTCAGCCACCTCGCACACGCGCCCGCCTTCAATCCGGTACGCGCACGTCGCATACTCGAGCATCGGGCGCGGCTGATGCGTTGCCACGACCACCGTGCAGCCCAACTCGCGATTCACGCGAAACAGCGCGTGCAGAAAATTCTTCTCCGCAACCGGATCAAGCTGAGACGTGGGCTCGTCGAGCAGCAACATGCGCGGGCGCAGCGCCAGAACGGCCGCCAACGACAGCAGCTGTTTGCGACCGCCCGAAAGCGTGTCGGTATCACGGTGGAGCCAATCCTCTAGCCCAAAGAAATAGCTGGTCTCGGCAACGCGACGGTGTATCTCGTCGCGCGACATGCCCAGATTTTCCAAGCCAAACGCCATCTCGTGCCACACGGTCTCGCACACGATTTGGTTCTCGGGGTCTTGAAACACGTAGCCCACGCGCTCCGCCGATGCCCGCACACCCATGTCGGCGATGGACTCACCCAGCACGCGCAGCTCGCCAGAGCGCGTACCCGTCGGCGCGATCTCGGGTTTGAGCAGCGAGAGCAGCGTCGACTTGCCTGAACCGGTACCACCAACAAGCAGCGCAAACGCGCCCTGGGGAACAGACCATTCAAGACCGTCGAGCACCGGCGCCTCAGCCCCGGGGTAGATAAAGCTCAGGCCTCGCGCCTCAATCGCCGGCGCATCAGAGTCGCACGCTATGTCCGTCGCCGAGCGGCCATCCAACCGAGCCATCAGCCAAACCTCTTCTCGTCAATCGCGTGCAGCACGCAGGGCAGCACCATCCAGGCCGCGTATACAACATAGCCTGGCCACGGCGCCGGCGCCGATAGCTGCGGGTAAAACGAATACTGCGTCGTCGCGGTCCACGCCGCTGCCGCCGTGGCCACGCCAAACAGCGCAAGCCCAACCAGCGCGGCAACATCGCCGCGCCCCAGCCGATACCGCGCGTACGTCGTGCGACGCGTCGCGGCGCCCCACCCACGGGAGCGCATGGCGTCCGCGCGCTCCAGCGAATCTTCCATGCCCCAGCCCATCAACACGCTCGATGCGCGCAAACGCGAACGCACGGGGTCGGCGGGCGCGCGACCAGGCACATCAATCGCATCCTGCACCGCCAGTACCGTACGCCCGCGGCGCAAAAACTGCGGGATAAGCCGCATGCACATCGAGATCATGAGCGCAATCACCGGCGCGGCGTTACCCAAAAGCGCAAGCACCTTGTCGTAGCCAAGCATCGATGCCGCAGCCTCAAACCACAGCACGCTCGCCACAAACAGCCCGCCCATGCACAGGCCGTATACCATGCTCTCCAGATACACCGCGCGCATGCCAATACGGAACAGCTCCGTCGAGCCCGAGGCGCTAAACAGTGGATTGAGCACCGCGATGATCAAAATCACCGGCAGCTGCCAGCGAAGCGCCCCCAACGTGCGCGCGACGCCGCGCGTCGCAAGCCCGTACGCCAGCCCGCCCGCAAGCGACAGCGCAATCAGCACCGGCTGCATCGAGAACATGGTGAGCCCCAACGTCAGCACCATGTAGAGCGCCGGCACCACCGGATGCGACATCGAAAATGCCGCGACGGGCTCGTTGCCCGATTCCTCTCGCATGATGTCCACGGGCACCCCCATCCCTCGCTCAAACGCCAACGCCGCAGCGCCGCCGCCATGCACAACCAGCGCAAATGCCACGCCGGCGGCAGCGACATCGGCCGTCACGCGTCAATCGTTACGCGCTCAACATATGCCTGCGGTATCATATTGCGCCGTGTATCGTTTCCAAACACACGTCTCTATAACGTAACAGGAGATCACATGGACGCAACCGCAATTATCCTCGCTGCCGGCGAGGGCACCCGCATGAAGTCGAACCACTGCAAGGTTTCGCACAAGATCCTGGGTAAGCCCATGGTCCAGTGGATCGTCGACGCTACCATCAAGGCCGGCTGCAGCCGCGTCGTGGTTGTCATCGGCAGCCACGCCGACGAGATGCGCGCCCTCATCGACGGCGCCTACGCCAACAGCGCCACCAAGGTCGAGTGCGTCGAGCAGACCGAGCGTCTGGGCACCGGTCACGCCGTGAAGGTCGCGCTCGAGGCCTGTGGCATCACGCAAGGCCCCGTCGTGGTGCTCAACGGCGACCTGCCGCTCATCACCGCCGACACCGTCGCCAAGTTCGCGCAGACCGTCGCCACCGGCGAGCTCGCCTGCACCGTCATGACCATGACCCCGCCCGATCCTTTCGGCTACGGCCGCATCAAGCTGGGCGCCGACGGTCAGATCGAGCGCATCATCGAGCAGAAGGACTGCACGCCCGAGCAGGCCGCCACGCTGCTGGAGTGCAACGCCGGCTGCTACGCCTTTGACGGCGCGCAGCTCGCCGCCCACATTAACGAGATCGGCAACGACAACGCGCAATCCGAGTACTACCTGCCCGACATGCTCGAGATCCTCAAAGGCCACGGCCAGGCTGTTTCCATCTTCCACTGCGACGACTACCGCGACGGCCTGGGCGTCAACAGCCGCATCCAGCTCGCACAGCTCACCGCCATCGCGCGCGACCGCATCAACGAGCACTGGATGGCCGAGGGCGTTACCTTCATCGACCCCACGCAGGCCTGGATCGGCCCCGATGCCACCATCGGCCGCGATACCGTCGTGTGGCCGCAGACGCACCTGATCGGCCACGTCACCGTGGGCGAGGAGTGCCAGCTCGGCCCCAACAGCCGCCTCACCGACACCACCGTCGGCAGCGGCTGCACCATCGATGAGACCATCGCCATCGAGGCCGTCATCGAGAACGGCGTCGACTGCGGCCCGCGCGCCTACCTGCGCCCGGGCACCCACATGCTCGACGGCTCCAAGGCCGGCACGCACGTGGAGATCAAGAAGTCCACGATCGGCGAGGGCTCCAAGGTGCCGCACCTGTCCTACATCGGCGACACCACCATGGGTTCCGGCGTCAACGTGGGCGCGGGCTCTATCACCTGCAACTACGACGGCGTGCACAAGCACAAGACCGTCATCGGCAAGGACGCCTTCATCGGCTCCGACACCATGATGGTCGCGCCCGCTCAGATCGGCGACGGCGCGCTCGTTGCCGCCGGCTCTGTCATCACCGAGCCGGTCCCGGCCGACGCACTCGGTCTGGGCCGCGCCCGTCAGGTAAATATTGAGGGCTGGGCCGCCGATTATCGCCGCCGTCTGCACGAGGACGACGAGGTATAACGTTTTACCAAGCACGAAAGGAGCTGTTCCCATGGGGACGGCTCCTTTTTCTATCGTGACCTGCGCGACCGGATGAGTGGTCGGTTCGTGTCCGTTGACGGTAAAGACGTTATCAAGACTCGATAGACCCCGTCGCGCGGTTACAATGCAACAAGGCATCTATATGGCATTCGATGTATAAAGGAGAAGGGTAATGCCGATTAATGATCCCGAGAAGTCGGAGAATATGCGCAAGTCCATCCGCGTGTATTCCGGTTCCTCCAACCGTCCCCTCGCTCAGAAGATTGCTGAGTACCTTGGGGTCGAGCTTTCGGGCCTTACGCTAAAGCAGTTCGCCAATGGTGAGATTTACGCCCGCTACGACGAGACCGTCCGCGGCGCCGACGTCTTCCTGATTCAGTCCGTGGCCGGCGGCAACGTCAACGACATGCTCATGGAGCTGCTCATCGCCACCGACGCTGCCAAGCGCGCATCCGCCCGCTCCATCACCGCCGTTATCACCCACTACGGCTATGCCCGCCAGGACCGCAAGGCCGGCCCGCGTGAGCCCATCACCGCCCGCCTCGTCGCCAACCTGCTCGAGCGCGCCGGCGTCAACCGCATCATCACCCTCGACCTGCACCAGGGCCAGATCCAGGGCTTCTTCGATATCCCGGTTAACCACCTGTCCGCACTGCCGCTGTTTGGCCAGTACTACAACGACATGCACTTCGACACCGACAACCTGGTTGTCGTCTCCCCCGACGTGGGTCGCGCCAAGGCCGCCAAGAAGCTGTCCGACATGCTCGGCTGCGACCTGGCCATCGCCCACAAGGGCCGTCCGCGCCACAACGCCGCCGAGGTCATGGGCATCATCGGTGACATCAAGGGCAAGACCTGCATCATCAACGACGACATGATCGACACCGCTGGCACCCTGTGCGCCAACGTCAAGGAGCTCAAGGCTATGGGCGCCGGCGACATCTACGTCTGCGCCACCCACGGCATCTTCTCCGGTCCGGCCATCGAGCGTCTGAACGACGCCCCCATCGTCGAGTGCGTCGTCACCGATGCCATTCCCGTCGAGGTCGGCGGCAAGATCAAGACCATCTCGGTCGCCGAGGAGTTCGCTCAGGCCATCTCCGCCGTTTACCACGAGGAGCCCGTCTCCACGCTCGTCGGCGGCGACTTCGCGCTGTAGTCGCATCGTCCTTGCAACCCGGCGCATCGCCGTCGGAACAGAAGAAACCCCCGCGCTCCCCCTTGCTTCGCAAAGGTCGCGCGGGGGTTTCTTCTGTTCCGACGGCTCGCTCTGCCGCGGCTGCGCTTTTGTCTGGTGGGATTTCGCTGAAACGAAGTCTCGCCTTCGGCGGGCGTGGTAGCCTTTGTCGTTGATTAAACTTTTTATGTAACGGAAGGACAAATATGGCAGCTGCACAGCCGCTTAAGATTCGCATGGTTGCCGGGCTTGGCAACCCGGGCGAGGAATATGCCGAGACCCGCCACAACGCCGGCTTTAAGGCGATCGATGAGCTGGCCCGTCAGGCCGGTGTCACGTACTGGAAAAACCAGGCCGGCGCCGAGGTCGCACTCATCAACATCAACGATCCCGAGGAAGAGGGTGGCAAGCGCCAGATCGTGCTGGTCAAGCCGCAGTCGTACATGAACACCTCGGGCGGCCCCATCTCCAAGCTCTGCCGCGAGTACAAGATCAAGGCCGAGGAGCTGCTCGTGATTCACGACGAGCTCGACATTCCCGCCGGCGACGTGCGCGTCAAGGTGGGCGGTGGCCACGCCGGCCACAACGGCCTGCGCTCCATCATCGACAAGATGGGCAGCCGCGACTTTAGTCGCATCCGCACCGGTATCGGCAACCCTCCCGGCAAGACGGCCGTGGCAGATTACGTGCTCAAGCAGCTACGCGCCCGCGAGGCCGAGGACTTCCAGAACACCTGCGCCCGCGCCGCAGATGCCGCCGGTCTGGCCATCGTCCACGGCGTAATCTACGCCCGCGATCACGTAAACGGCGCCGCTTCCGCCAACGGCAAGCACTAAAACCTACTATTTAGGGACAGGTTTATTTTGGCAGGTTTTATCTACGGAAACGCCCCGGTGGCCGCATCGCAATAAACCCCGCACTGCCATACACACATAGAGCCCCAAAGGGGGCCGGCCTCATCACAACCTGAGGCCGGCCCCCCTTGCCGTTTTGCCTGATAAAACCGACCAAAATAAGCCTGTCCCTATTTGGCAGGTCGAAGTGGATAAACCGGATAAACCCTTTTCCCGCCTGCCAAAGATACACGTAAGCGACATTGCCATGAGGGTATAATTTGCACCGTATGTCTGCACAACGCCTGTGCGCGTACGGTTTTATTCGGGCTACCGTCCATTTCCGTGGAGGCACGGTTCGGCGGCCCTAACAAGAGAGGGGTTCTATGTATAAGATCCTGGAGAAGACGCAGTTCTCGGAGAAGGTGTTCAAGTTCCGCATCGAGGCGCCTGCAATCGCCAAACATGCGCACGCTGGACAGTTCCTCATGGTTCGCGCCAACGAGACGGGCGAGCGCGTCCCGTTTACCCTGGCCGGCTGGAACGGTGACGAGGGCTGGGTCGAGTTCATCTTCATGGTGATCGGCAAGACCACCGAGATGCTGTCCACCTACGAGGCCGGCGAGTCGCTGCGCGACGTCGTGGGCCCGCTGGGCGTTCCCACCGAGATGGCCGAGGGCCCCTGCGCCGTCATTGGCGGCGGCGTCGGCCTGGCAATTGCCTTCCCGGTCGCCAAGCACCTGGTCGAGACCGGTCACGAGGTGCACGCCATCATGGGCGCCCGCACCAAGGACCTCCTGCTCATGGAGGACCAGTTCCGCGAGCTCCTCGACGAGGACCACATCCATATCACCACCGATGACGGCTCCTACGGCGAGCAGGGCGTTGTCACCGCTCCGCTGGAGCGCCTGCTGCAGGACAAGGCCGTGAGCCAGGTCTTCTGCGTCGGCCCCGTTCCGATGATGAAGTTCTCGACCCTCACCGCCCAGAAGTACGACACCCCCATCACCGCGTCCCTCAACCCCATCATGGTTGACGGCACCGGCATGTGCGGCTGCTGCCGCGTCGAGGTGGGCGGCGTGACCAAGTTCGCTTGCGTCGACGGCCCCGACTTCGATGCCACCCTGGTCGACTGGGATGACCTTCGTGCCCGCCAGGCCGCTTACCGTTCCGAAGAGGGCGAGTCCCTCAAGGCCTATGAGGAAAAGAGCTGCGCATGCCACTAGTTAACGGTCGTTTCGTTGCCGATATGAAGTCGCCCCGCACCCCCGATAACGAGGAGCCGGCTGCCGAGCGCGCCTGCGACTTCCGCCCCGTCGACAAGGGCTTCACCGAGGAGATGGCGCTGGCCGAGGCCGAGCGCTGCCTCAACTGCAAGAAGCCGTTCTGTGTTGAGGGCTGCCCCGTCAACATCAACATTCCCCGCTTTATCGAGCAGATCCGCGCGAAGGACTTCGGCGGCGCTCTCGATACCATCCGCGAGGACTCCATGCTTCCCGCCATCTGCGGTCGCGTCTGCCCGCAGGAGAACCAGTGCGAGGGCAAGTGCATCCGTGGTAAGAAGTCCGAGCCCGTGGCCATCGGCCAGCTCGAGCGCTTCCTGGGTGATCGCCCCGAGCTCGCCTCCACGCCCAAGATGGCCCCCAAGAACGGCAAGAAGGTCGCCGTCGTCGGCTCCGGCCCGTCCGGCATCACCTGCGCCGGCGAGCTCGCCCGTAACGGCTTTGACGTTACCGTCTTTGAGGCCTTCTTCACCGGCGGCGGCGTGCTGGTCTACGGCATCCCCGAGTTCCGTCTGCCCAAGGCAGTCGTCAAGCGCGAGATTGACGGCCTTGAGGACATGGGCGTCAAGTTTGAGTACAACTCCGTCGTGGGCAACATGGCCACGGCCGAGGAGCTGTTCGAGCAGGGCTTCGACGCCATCTACGTGGCGACCGGCGCCGGCCTGCCCAAGTTCCTCAACGTCCCCGGCGAGAACCTGCCCAACGTCTTCTTCGCTAACGAGTACCTCACCCGCGTGAACCTGATGAAGGCCAACAAGTTCCCCGAGTACGACACCCCCACCAAGCATGGCAAGAACGTCGTCGTCTTTGGTGGCGGCAACGTGGCTATGGACGCTGTCCGTACCGCCAAGCGCCTGGGCGCCGAGCACGCCATCATCGCCTACCGTCGTACCGAGGACGAGATGCCTTGCCGTCGCGCCGAGCTGCACCATGCTAAGGCCGAGGGCGTCGAGGTTCTGCCGCTCGTCTCCCCGCTCGAGTTTGTCGCCGGCGAGGACGGCTCCGTGTGCGCCGTCAAGGTCCAGAAGATGGAGCTCGGCGAGCCCGACGAGTCCGGCCGTCGTCGCCCGGTGCCCATCGAGGGCGCCATCGAGGAGATCCCCTGCGACGTCGCGATCTCGGCTATCGGCACCAACGCCAACCCCTTCGCAAAGAAGATCGGCGGCAAGATGGAGCTCAACAAGTGGGGCTACATCGTCGCCGACGAGGAGACCGGCCAGACCACCGATCCCCGCATCTGGGCCGGCGGCGACATCGTCACCGGTGCCGCTACGGTCATTCTGGCGATGGGCGCTGGCAAGAAGGCCGCCGCTTCCATCACCAAGAGCCTGCTGGGCGAGTAATCACCTGCAGCGCTAGCCACCAAACGGAAAAGTCCCCGTCGAGCACGCGCCCGGCGGGGACTTTTTCTATGCCGACCGTCCAAACCACCACGATGGGGACAGGCACCTTTGTGGTGGCTTGGGGCTTGTCTGGTCGTTTTGTCTCAATCTGTAACAGCTGGAGTCCGTTGAGCCTTGCAGTTGTTACAGATCGAGATATTGTGCCGGCCGCCCACGCTGCATCTCAATCTGTAACAGTTAGAGACCAAATATGCCGCCTGATGTTACAGATCAAGACGTTGGGCTGACGGCCGAACGATTCATCTAAATCTGTAACAGTTAGAGCCATTTTCGCTGGCTTGGTGTTACAGATCGAGATTTTGCAAAAGCCGAGGATAGGCACTGCCGCCAAGGCCTTCCCCTCGGCCTAAAACAAAAACCACCACAAAGGTGCCTGTCCCCTTTGTGGTGGTTTTGATCGGCTAGCCTTCGAGCTGGGCCACTTTGTAGCGGTAGGCAGCGGCGATAACGTCTTTGCAGCCCTCGCGGCCCAGCTTGGCGCGGTTGACGACGATGTCTTTACCGCTCGTCATTTTCCACTTGCCGGCACTGTAGCGCTTGTAAAATGCCTCTCGCGCCTTCTGCTGCTGCTTGACCAGCTTGGCGCCCTTCTTTTTGTTAAGGCCGCGCTTCTTGCGCACGATCTCGACGCGGTCCTCAAAGGGTGCGGTCACCAACACGGCAATGTGGTTGGGGTTGTTACGCAGCAGGTAATCGGACAGGCGGCCTTCGATAATGCAGCTCTCGGTCTCGCCCAGGTCCAAAATCACCTGGCTCATCTTTTGGAACAACTTGTCCGAGTACGAACGCGCATCGTAGCGGTCGGGCAGGAACGCCATGTTCTCCACAGCCAGACGCTCGTCGTAGGCGGCCATCTTATCGAGCGACTCGCCCGCGCGCAGCGACGCACGTACCAGCAGCTCGTTATCGTACAGCGGAATCCCCAACTCGTCGGCAAGCATGCGGCCAATCTCGTGGCCCTCGGCGCCAAAGTCGCGCGCGATGGTAATGACCACAGGATTCTTCTTATTCTCCAGATCGCTCATCGCGATTCCTTTCTAACAAATGAGAAATAGGCGATTCCTGATTCCCATTTTGTCACTTACGACCGTCCTGGTTTCCCAAGTGCGGCAGATTGCCCCGAAAGAGGAGCGCCGCGTACTAAATGTACGCAAGCGACGATTGAGGGGTAAGGTGCCGTGCTTGGGGAAGCAGGACTATGCGGCCACAATGCGGCGTTGATACGCCCTCACCAGCAGCGAGATACCAAAGTTGAGCACAAAGTACATCGCAAACACCAGGCCGTAGAGCATAAGCACCTGCGACAGATCGATCGCGTGGGCCATCACGACGTTTGCCGTGTACATGAGCTCGGCCACGTTAATGCCCGAAAGATACGAGCTGTCCTTGATGACGGTCGTGCACTGGCTAAACAGCGCCGGAATGATCGTCTTAAACGTCTGCGGCAGAATGATGTAGCGCATGGTGGCAAAGAAGCCAAAGCCCTGGCTCTGCGCTGCCTCAAACTGGCCGCGCGGAATCGAGTTGAGGCCTCCGCGCACAATCTCGGCCATAACAGCGCTGGTAAACAGCGTAAAGGCGATGGTCGAAATCACAATGTCCAAACCCTGCACCGTAAAGTAGATAAACAGAATCCACAGCAGGTTCGGCGTGCAACGGAACAGCTCGATATAGGCGCTCACCAAAATACGGAACGGGCGGGGCGCATAGCTTTTAACGAGCGCCAGCACCGTGCCAAAGATGAGCGAGAAAAAGATCGACAGCGCCGAGATCTCTATGGTCTTAACAAAGCCGCCCCAAATGTAGAGCAGGTTGGTCGCGTTGAAGATTTCCATGCGCTAGGCCTCCTCTACGTTGTCGAGCCCCAGCTCGGCCAGGCTCACGCCGCGCGGACGCTCCTTGGAGCGGCGCTCGAGCCACTGCGCCAGCATGGCGAGCGGAAAGCAGATGATGAAGTACATAAGGCAGCAGACGATGTATCCCTGCAGATAACCGTACAGACTCACAAAGTTGTCGGAACGGTACATAAGGTCGCCGCCGGCCACAAGCGCCAGCACCGACGTGTTCTTGACCAGGTTGAGCGCCTGGTTACACAGCGGCGGCAGAATGATCTTGAACGTCTGGGGCAGCACGATGTACCAGTACGCCTGCGCACGGGTGAAGCCCTGGCTCTGGGCCGCCTCCATCTGACCGCGCGGAACCGCCTCGATACCGGTGCGGATGACCTCCGAAATGTAGGCCGCGTGATACAGGCCCACGCCCAAGAAGCCCAGCACGAACGGCGCGATGCGCACCGGCTGGTCGGCACCGGTTATGGCCTGCAAAAACTGCGGACCGGCCATGTACATAAAGAGCACCTGCACGGGCAACGGGGTGTTCTGGTAAAACTCCACGTACACGCGGCTTATGGCGCGCAGTACGCGCGAACGAGTGGTAGAGAACACGCCCAGCAGCGTACCCAGCACCAGTGACAGCAACAGACCGGCAACGACCACCTGTAGCGTCACGCCAAAGCCCTCCCAGAAGGGCCCCATGTTTTGAAATGTCGTCGACCAACGGTCGGCGTCAAATAATCCTTCGAGCATTTGATTCCTTCCTTGGACGATGCGCCTATACAAGACCCCAGGTCTTGACCTCTTGGTCGAGCCAGCCATCGGCCAGGCGATCGCAAATCACCTGATCGACCACAGCCGAAAGGTCGCAGCCCTTCTTGGTCGCCACGCCGTAGCCCTGCTCGCCAAACTTGACCTCGGGCTGCAACAGCTCAACGGTCTCGTTCATGTAGCCGGCCAGCGTGGAGCGGTCCATGGCAAAGACGTCGATATTGCCGGCGTCGAGCGAACTCTTGATGATGGGGTAGCCGCTAAAGGCCCTAAACTCGGGCTTGCAGCTAAAGCCGTTGTCCTTGATCATCTGCTCGATCAGGCCCTGCGTGGTAGCACCCTGGCTCACGCCAATGACCTTGCCGTCCAGGTCCTCAATCGAGGTAAAGCCCGAACGCTTCTTGACCATGAGTCCCACGTAGTCGGTGCGGTACGGCGTCGAGAAATCCCAGCTCTTCTTGCGCTCGTCGGTGATGGTGTAGGTCGCCGCGACCACGTCAAGTTGGCCGTTATCGATCAGCGGGCCGCGTGTCTTGGGCGTTACGTCGGTAAACTCGACAAGCTCCTGGGCACGGGCGTCCTTGTAGCTCACGCCAAAGACGGCAGCGGCGATCTGGTAGCACAAATCGACTTCCATGCCCTCAAAGCGGCCCTTGGCGGTGTCGTAATAGCCGTAACCGGGAACGTCCTTCTTAACGCCGGCATTCAGATGGCCACGCGACTTAATGGCCGCAAGCTTGGACCCCTTGTCGGAGCCCTCGCCGCTGGTAGAGTTGCCGCAACCGGTAAGCGCGGTCCCCGTCAGCGCAAGCATGCCGGCGCCAGCCAGCTGCAAAAAGTGACGGCGCGACACGGCCGCCCTCGTCATATCCGTCATGTCCATCACCGCGCCTAGTGCAGAATCTTGGACAGGAACTCGCGGCAGCGCGGGTTCTCGGGGTTATCGAAGAAGTGCTCGGGCGTGCCCTCCTCCAGAATGCGGCCGTCCTCCATAAAGATGACGCGGTCGGCCACCTGGCGCGCAAAGCCCATCTCATGCGTCACGCAGATCATGGTGATGTCCTCCTGCGCGAGCTCAATCATAACGTCCAGAACCTCCTGGACCATCTCGGGGTCGAGCGCCGAGGTCGGCTCGTCAAACAGGATGATGGGCTGCTTGGTGCACAGGGCACGAGCGATGGCAATGCGCTGCTGCTGACCGCCCGAGAGGTTCTGCGGATACTCGCCAGCCTTATGCGCCATGCCGACGCGCTTGAGCGCGGCGATGGCGATCTCGGTCGCCTCCTCCTTGCTCTTCTTTTGCAGCTTGATGGGCGCGAGCGTCAGGTTGCCCAGCACCGTCATGTTGGGATACAGGTTGAACTGCTGAAACACCATGGAGCTATACTTGCGAGCCATCTCCAGGTGATTCTTTTTGGTGAGCGGTGTGCCGTCGATGATGACCTCGCCCGACGTGGGCTCCTCAAGATAATCGACGCAGCGGATGAGTGTCGACTTGCCCGAGCCGGAAGGCCCGATCATTACGAGCTTCTCGCCGCGCTTGACGGTGAGATTGATATCTTTGAGCACATGCAGGTCGCCAAAGTACTTGTTGAGATGCTTGATCTCGATCATGTCTGCCATGAATGTCCCTTCCCTGCGTTTACACGAGTTGAACTATTGTACGGAAAGAACCACGTTTCCGCAGCCCACACTACATTCCCGTAAAGAACCCGCAACCTTCCGCCCACTCATTGGGGACAGACTTAAATGAGTACCTACTCATTGGGCACTCATTTAAGTCTGTCCCCAATGAGTGCCCAGCCTAGCAAAAAGGGGCGCGACCGCAATGGTCACGCCCCTTCGACATCAACTATGTACCGCTAGGCCCCTATGCGAGTTTGGCTCCGACGATCTTTGCCGCGGCCGGCTTATCGAAGTTGCCGCCGGTGGCCTTGCCGAGTGCACCCATAACCTGGCCCATCTGCTTCTTGGACGTGGCGCCCAGCTCGGCGATAACCTGCTCGATCAGGGCCTCGAGCTCCTCGCCCGAAACCTGCGCGGGCAGCAGGCTCTCCAGAATCTTGACCTGCTCGGTCAGGTTGTCGGTACGCTCCTGGTCGGTGCCGGCCTTGATGGACATCTCCAGCGTCTCGCTCGTCTGCTTGATCAGACGCTTGATCATGCTGTTGACGTCTTCCTCGGTCACATCGCGGCGCTCGTTAACCTCGATATTCTTCACCTCGGCCTTGACCTGGCGAATGATGGACAGGCGAACCTTGTCCT
Source organism: Collinsella aerofaciens (assembly GCF_002736145.1). NCBI lineage: Bacteria > Bacillati > Actinomycetota > Coriobacteriia > Coriobacteriales > Coriobacteriaceae > Collinsella > Collinsella aerofaciens. The sequence goes on along the minus strand of NZ_CP024160.1, from coordinate 1,801,441 downwards.
TGGCCTTCATGGCCGCGATCATTTCCTTCTGCAGCTCTTCGTTGGTCATCTGCAAATCCTCTCTAATAGCGTGGGCGGCACTCGCGCGAGCACCGCCCCATGATTACTCAGTCGTCGACGAATCGTCGGTCGAACTCTTGGTGACGCCCTTCAGGCTGACGTTGTATGGCACGTCTTTGGGCATGGGATTGACGGTGATGTCGGCATCCTTCTTGTACTGCTCTAGCCACTCGCTGTACGCGGTGCTGGCCGCCTGCGTCTTCACCACGTTGGAAACGTACTTCTTGATGGCCTTGGGCACCTGGTTGATGTCATCAACCTGATTATCGACATGGAAGTAGTCGGTGCATTTGATGACATGGTAACCGTACGTCGACTCGACCACGTCGCTCACATCGCCCTTGTTGAGCCCCTCGAGCGCCGTCTGGTAGCTGTCGACAAAGGTGGTGAGCTTATCCCAGCCCACATCGCCCTTCTTCTCCTTGGAACCGGTGTCCTCGGAGTACTGCTCAACGGCGTCCTCAAAGCTCAGCTCACCGGAGTTAATCTTGTCCAGGCACTCCTGCGCCTTGGCCTTGGCGGCAGCCTTGTCCTCGTCGGAAGCGTCGGAATCAACCTTGATCAGGATGTTCGACGAGCGGCGGGCGTCATTGTAGCTGGACAGGTTTTCGTTGATGTAATCGACAATCTCGCTGTCCTTGGGCTTGCTCGTGGGCGCGACGGCATCCTTAAGTTTCTGCTGCGCCAGACTCTCCTTGAGCGAGTCCTTGTAGGTGTCCTCGGTATAGCCGTAGGTCTTGAGGGTCTTCTTAAAGGCCTTGGCACCGCCCGCGCTCTTGCACGCGTCCTTCCAAGCCTTCTCGACCTCCTCATCCGACACCGTCACGCCGTTCTCCTTCTGTGCCTGTTGAAGCAGAATCTGCTGTGTGTAGGAGTCGATGAGTTGCTTGCGGTACTTCTTGGGAGTGAGGTCGTTGTCAACCAGATACTGCGCCCAATCCTCATCCTTGGTGTAGCCGTAGGACGTGCGCATGCTCATGATCTGCTTGGTCACGGTGTCCTCGGTGAGGTTGGTACCGTTGATAGTAGCAGCAACGCCGCCGGTCAGCTTGTAGCCCGAGGTGTCCTCGGCCTGCGACATAAGGCCGGAGCACGCCATCGCCGAGACGGAAAGCAGCATCGCCAGCACGCCGATGACCACCAGAACGATCTTGACGGTCTTAGACACGTACGTCTTGCGCTGCTTCTTGCGAGAGCTGGAGGCAGCGCGGGCCTGCTGCTCGGGCGTCGGCGCGGCCTCGGAGTTCTTTTTCTTATTTGCCATAGTTGGCCTTTCGCATAACGAATCGAACAAACGCCATTGTGTCACAACGCAGCCCCCGCGGCACGCTTGGTGCATTGGGGACAGGTTAATCTGCACCATTTTGGTGCAAAGGGGACAGCTCTGGCAGCCGGCAGTTAGGGACAGTCCCCAAGTGCCGACTCAGCCCCACCTTAGAAGTGGCGGCGGATGGCGTCGACCATGCCCTGGGGCGTGGTCTGGCCGAGCACGTCGGCTGCGGCATCGGCGTCCATAAAGATGTTCATGAGCGCCTGCAGGGCCTCGACCTGGCCGCCCGGCTCGGCAATACCCAGATTGATGACGATCTGCGCCGGCACCGGAGCGCCCATGCCAGCCATAGCGTTAAATGTCACGGACGCGGCGGGCTTCACCACCGCGATATAGGGCTTGGCCACAAACCCCGGATCGGTATGCGGAATGGCAATGTTTGCCGCCGGCATGGCAAGACCCGTGGGATAGGCATCCTCGCGCGTGCGAACGGCGTCGAGCCAACCGGACGCAATGTAGCCACGTGGTGCAAGCTCGCCCTCGAGCCGCGCAAACACCTCATCCGGCGTTGCACACTCCCAATCAAAAAACACCAGCTCAGGCGTAAACAGCGCTTCGTTATCCGCCATGCGCTCACCTCTCTCATCTAGTCACCTGCGACGTTCTTGAATGACCAGTCGTTAAAGACCGTTCCCGATGACTACCCAAAACAAAAGGTGGCCACGCGCGCCTTGGCGCCAATGACCACCCTGACTACTCGGCTAAATTGTACTGTGCGCCGCTAGCCGCGAGGCGCGTCAATTGCGACCTTGCCGCTCTCCAGCACGTGGACGCGGCCGTCGGCGAGCATTTGCACGACCTCGGGATACAGCACGTGCTCAATCGCGTGGATGTGCTCCTCGAGCGTGTCGACATCCCAGCCCTCCTCAACAGCCAGCGCACGCTGGGCGATGATGGGACCGTTGTCGTAGATCTCGTTGGCAAAATGCACGGTCACGCCAGTCACCTTGACGCCGCGCGCAAAGGCATCGTCAATCGCATGCGCACCGGTAAAGCTCGGCAGCAGCGCCGGATGCAGATTGACCACGCGGTTGGGAAACGCCGCCAGCAGAGGCGTGTGCACCATGCGCATGTAGCCGGCCATGACCACATACTCGCAACCGCGCTCGAGCAGCTCGTGCGCGATGATCTCGTCGGCGGCGATGGGGTCGGCGTAGACATCCTTGGACAGCGTAAGCGTCTGGATACCTGCACGCTCTGCACGCCGCAGACCCTTGGCCGAAGGACGGCTCGACACCACAAGCTCAATCGAAGCATTGAGCTTATCCGCGGCGATCAGGTCGATCAGCGCCTGCAGGTTGGTACCCGAACCGCTGATGAGCACACCGAGCTTGAGCGGCTCAGCGGTATCGGTGCCAGTCGGACGGGTGTAGGGCACAAAGCCCAGGCCCTCGGCGGCAGCCATCTGCTCGTTAGCGCTCATCGGAGTACACGACCTTACCGGAACCCTCGACGCACTCGCCCACGCGGAACGGCTTCTCGCCCAGCGCGACTAGGGCCTCGGTAACCGCGGCCTCGTCCTCGGGGGCGACGATCAGGCACAGGCCAACGCCCATGTTGAAGGTCTTGCACGCCTCGTTGGGCGCGAGCTCGGCCTGGCGCGACACGTAGGTGATGACGGGCGGAACGTCCCAGCCCATCTCGGCACCGCTACGGGTGACCACGGCGTCGACGTCGTCGGCAAGCGCGCGGTTGAGGTTCTCGGTGATGCCGCCGCCGGTGATGTGGGCGATGGCGTGCACGTTGGCGCCGCCACGCAGCAGCTCCAGAATCGGCTTGACGTAGATGCGCGTGGGGGCCAGCAGGGCGTCTGCCAGCGATGCACCGCCGAGCTCCTCGAGCGGACGGCTCAGCTCCTCGGCCTTAGCGGCGGCCTCGGGCGTGCCCGGCTTGATGCCGTCGACGCCGATGACCTTACGCACGAGTGAGTATCCGTTGGAGTGCACGCCGGTGGAAGGCAGGCCCAGAATCACGTCGCCGGGGCGGACGTTCGCGGGGTCGAGCATCTTGGGACGATCGACGACGCCCACGGTAAAGCCGGCAAGGTCGTAGTCGGCCGGAGCCATGACGCCGGGGTGCTCGGCCATCTCACCGCCCACGAGCGCGCAGCCCGCGAGCTTGCAGCCGTCGGCCACACCCTTGATGATCTTTGCCATGTACTCGGCCTCGATGTGACCGATGGCAACGTAATCCAGGAAGAACAGCGGCTCGGCGCCCGAAGCCAAAATGTCGTTGACGCACATGGCGACCAGGTCCTGGCCCACCGTCTCGTGACGGTCCATGATCTGGGCGAGCACGAGCTTGGTGCCCACGCCGTCGGTACCGCTGATCAGGATCGGGTCTTCCATATCCTTAAGCGCGGCGGCCGAGAACAGGCCACCGAAGCCGCCGATACCGCCGATAACTTCGGGGCGATTGGTGTCCTTGACCATCTGCTTAATCGCGTCGACGGCGCGGCCGCCCTCGGCGGTATCGACGCCGGCATCCTCATACGTCACATGCTTGCTGTCGCTCATCTGAGCCTTCCTCTCCCACTACCGTGGCGCCGCGCGGGCGCCAAACGGTGCTCATAGTTGCGTTCATTTCGGCGCGCGCCATAACAGCACGCGCCGTCATATCAACAAAACAGCAGGTGAAACCTACCAAAATAAACCTGTCCCTACATGGCAGGTTTTAGGCCTCGCCGTGCTTCTCTTCCCAGCTGCGGTCGTCGTATTTCTCGACCACGGCGTCGTCGTCAAAGTGCAGCGGCTTATCCAGGTTGCGGGGCTTAAAGCCCTCCATGAACTTGTCGCGGCCAAAGCTCTCGGGAATCGCCACGGGATAACGGCCGGTAAAGCACGCATCGCAGTAACCGCCCTTGGGCATGACCTTAAGCAGGCCCTCGACCGAAAGGAAGGCCAGCGAATCGGCGCCGATATACTCGCAAATCTCGTCGACCGTCTTGTTGGCGCTGATAAGCTGCGACTGCACGTCGGTGTCGATGCCGTAGAAGCACGGCCAGATGACCTCGGGCGAGTTGATGCGGATATGAATCTCCTTGGCGCCGGCGTTGCGCAGCATCTTGACGAGCTGCACCATGGTGGTACCGCGCACGATGGAGTCGTCGATGACGACCAGGCGCTTGCCCTCGATGTTGTCGCGCAGCGGGTTGAGCTTCATGCGCACGCCCATGGCGCGCAACTCCTGCGTAGGCTCGATAAACGTACGGCCCACGTAGCGGTTCTTGATAAGACCCTCGCCAAAGGGAATACCGCTCTCGTGCGAATACCCCTCCGCGGGCGGCAGGCCGGAGTCGGGCACGCCGATGACCAGGTCGGCCTCGACGGGCTCCTCATGTGCCAGCTGACGACCCATATCGTAACGGCAGGCGTAAACGCTCTTGCCGTTCATGATGGAGTCGGGACGGGCGAAGTAGACCTGCTCAAAGATGCAGTTGGCGGGCTCTTCGGCTGCAGGCACGCCCTGCTCGGATACCAGACCCTCGGCGCTGATGCGCAAGATCTCGCCGGGACGGACGTCACGGACGTACTCGGCACCCACGATGTCGAGTGCGCAGGTCTCGGAGGCAACGACCCAGCCGCCGGCGCGGGTGACATGGGTGGTGGCGTCGACCGTCACGGCGCCGTCCTGCGACGGTAGCTGCGAAACGGATGCGGCATCGGCCTGGTCCAGGCCCTCGTCCACCAGCTTGCCCAGCACGAGCGGGCGAATGCCGTGCGGATCGCGGAAAGCGTAGAGCGCCTGCTCGTTGATGAGCGTCATGGCGTAGCCGCCGCGCACGAGCTCCATGGTCTTGCGAATACCCTCGCGCAGGTGGCCCGTACGCTGGGTAAAGTAGCCGATAAGCTTGGTCGCGACCTCGGAATCCGAATTGGAGAGGAACGGCACACCCAGCTCGATCAGCTGACGGCGCAGCTCGTCGGTGTTGACGAGGGTGCCGTTGTGCGCGAGCGCGATAATGACGCTATTGATGGTAGAGAGGTGCGGCTGAGAGGCTTCCCAGCTCTTGGCGCCGGCAGTGCCGTAGCGCACATGACCCACGGCCAGCTGGCCGGAGAGCGTCGACAGGTCGGCGTTGGAGAACACGCGGTCGAGCAGGCCCAGATCCTTGCGGACCATAACCGTGCCGCCATCACCCACGGCGATTCCCGCCGATTCCTGGCCGCGATGCTGTAGCGCGCGCAGACCAAAGTACGTCAGTCGAGCCACATCGCGATCGGGCGCCCACACACCAAAAATGCCGCATTCCTCATGCAGCTGGTCGGAGTCCGGATCATACGTCGACATGGTCTTCACCTGTCCCGCGGCACGCTCGGCCGCGTGGATGGTTTCTTGAGACATGGCATCCCCTCAGAGCCTCGTTATTTGGCGTTACCTGCCCTATTATACGCACGGCAAGACAAGCACTCCCGCGCATGAACAGCGCTTTTTAAAAGCCCACCGAGCTAATAATCAGTTTTGTTGCCAAACATTTTATCGGTCTGTCCAGTGCAAGCGCCCGTGACCCCAGATGGCCGCCGCGTCCACCGTTGGGGATTACAAGTTTGCATTTGGGACGTTCGTCCTGTCTTTTGGCAGGTCGGCGGCGTATCCTTGTACCTACGTCAAAACGAGAAAGGTTATGTATGGATCGAAACGAACTCGACCCCAGCGTCCCCAGCGCCACGGAGGTCAAGAAGATCCCCCTCATCATTAAGGTGTACGCCGTCCTGTGCATCCTGTCCGGCGTGGGCACGCTCCCGTCGGTCGCTGCCTTTATGTGGCGGGTCATTACCGCGCTCATCAACGGCAACGCCGCCGCCAACCTCGGCGACAACACGCTCGTCGCAGTCGGCCTTATCGTCGCCGGCATCATGCTCTCTGCGGCAAGTGCCGTCATCCTAATCATCTTTGGCCTGGACCTTATCAAGAACCAGCGCCGCAACGCCGCCCGCCTGTCCTACATCCTTATTGCATTCACCGTCGTCGAGCTTTTGGTCGACGTGATGCTCCAGGGCATCGGGCCCTTCCTGCTGCGTCCCGCGATCCAGCTCGGCATCCTCGTTGCACTTTCGGCAACCGTCGACCCCACGCTTCGTCAGGAGCGCGAACTGCAGCGCCGCCTGCAGGAGATGCTCGACCGCGACGCCGCGGCAGAGGGCATGCTCGGCCGCGATGAAACCGGCGAGGGCTACATCAAACTCAATTATTTCAACTTGTTCTGGGTATTCTTTGTCTGCTGCGTGCTCGGCCTGATCGCCGAGGACATCTGGCACATGACGGTCGGCGACCCGGGCGTCTACCAGAACCGCGCCGGCATGCTGTTTGGCCCCTTCAGCCCCATCTACGGATTTGGCGCCGTGCTCATGACCATGGTGCTTAACCGCTTCTACAAAAAGAACCCCATCATCATTTTCCTGGTGAGCGCCCTGCTCGGCGCCAGCTTTGAGGTGTTCGTGGGCTGGTTTATGCAGACCGCGTTTGGCGTGGTCTCGTGGAGCTACTCGCACATAACGCTGTTCGGTTTGCCCGATCCGCTCGTGGTCCTCACGGGCGGACGCACCTGCACGGGCTTCGCCTGCCTGTGGGGCCTGGGCGGCCTCATCTGGATCAAGCTGCTGCTGCCGAGGCTGCTTAAGCTTATCAACAAGATCCCCTGGAAGAGCCGCTACTCGGCCACCGTCATCTTTACCGTTATCATGCTGGTCGACGGCATCATGACGCTGCAGTCGCTCGACTACTGGTACCAGCGCGTTAACGGCACGGAGCCGGACATTCCCGTCGCACAGTTCTACGGAGAGCACTTCGATAACGAATACATGGAAAACCGCTTCCAGAGCATGACCATGAGCCCCAAGGATGCGACGCGCGTGTAGCGCCCACCGCGCCCAAAACGCAAAATGCCCGCCGGTGTCACACGTACCGGCGGGCATTTTTATAAACGATCCTTCTATCGACGCAAGCCTCTACGCCTCGCGCTCGACCTCACTCACGCATTCGTTCTTGATGGTGCCAACGAGCGCCTGCAGTGCATCGACCACGTGCGGGCGAATGTCCCCGCCGATGAGCACGAGCATGATGTCGTCACCTACGGCAAGCTCGCCGCTTGCCAGCCACACGCGCACATAGCCGATACCCGGCATCGCGCGCGTGGTCTCGATAGCAGACCGTACCTTTTCGGCGTCGTAGTCAAAGACCATGCCGCCCACCCTGTGGCCTGGTGCCACGCCATCGGTCTCGACTCCGCGCACCTCGGCCTTGGGCGTTGCGCGCACCACGCCGTTATGCGTCAGATACATCCCGCAGCCTGCCGCCGAAGCATCGGCCTTGGCCTCGCGCAGCCAAGCATCAATCGAAGGCATCAATTTGCCACTCTCGAGCATCATTTCTCCCTTACCGTCCCAAATTAGCTACTCTCGGGCAATTTATTCATCAACGGGCGTGAGCACCATAACGGCGCGCGTGTTGCTCAGCGATAACGAACGACAGGTCACAAGCGTTACGACCTTGGTTGCCGAAGCGGCACGATCGGTGGCATCGCTCGCCACGGCAGAGGCACCGTCAAGCATCTCGGACAGGTAGTTCTTGAGTCCGTCGTCGCCCTCAAAATTGGTCGTGCGCGCCTTGGCATACGTGTCCTCGACCACCTTGGTCGCCAGCGGACGCAGCTTATACGTCGCATCGCGCGTGATGTAGTACACATATTCAATGCTATCGAACGTCGCCTGATCAGTGGTGTCCGAAATCACGTTGAACATCGACCCATCGTTCATATGGTGGCCGTAGATCGTGGTCTGCTGGTCGACCATTCCCGGCGCGGTGTCATCGCTATCCAGGAAAATGGCACCGGACGCGTTAGCCGTTCCGTCGAACAGCGTGTTGAGGTATTTGGAGTTGTTGTTGGTCTGCACCACGGGATAGTTGATGTTGGTTCCCGGCACGTAAATCCAACCCACAATCTCGGGGTTCGTCTGAGCAAGCGCATCAAAGTCGATAATCGGCACGCCGCTGGCGTCCTTATCGCTTACATATTGCTTCTCGATTTTCTGATACGAATCGCTCGCCTGCTTATAGCCAATCTGGGCATTAATAAAGATAGCGGCGGCGGCGACAATCAGGCCGATACCGATGATGATGAGCAGAATGGGAATAATGGAGCGGCGCTTTTTGCGCGGCGGCTCGGTGTAATCCGACGGCGCGGCATGCGATGAAGACCGGGGCGGCTTCTTAGCGGAGCTATAAGACGAAGGACGATATGCGGCCGGCGCGTCCTGTCGACGATGCGTCGCCGGTGTCACGGGGCGCGGCGCGCGCGGCTGCTGAGGAGAGGATGTCCGACCCTGCTGCGCCGCATGGGCGGCACCCGGCTTCGACGGATCGGGAATCTGAGAAGCCTTGAATCGTTTTCCCTGATAATCGGACATGGCTCTCCTTATACTGCGGTGAAACGGCGGAACGCCTAGGCGTCAGCCATCTCCTGCTTCATCTTCTCGATAACCTTGCGGTACTCGGGGTCGCAAGCACCCAGAATCTGCGTGGCATAGATAGCGGCGTTCTTGGCGCCGTTGATGGCAACGCAGGCCACGGGCACGCCCGAAGGCATCTGCACCATCGACAGCAGCGAATCCATACCGCCCAGGTCACTCGTCTTCATAGGCACGCCGATAACCGGCAGCGGCGTAAAGGCAGCCACGACACCGCCCAAGTGGGCGGCCTTGCCGGCGGCGGCGATAATCACTTTGATACCGCGATCGGCGGCAGTCGAAGCCCACTCGTGGACCTTCGCCGGCGTGCGGTGCGCGCTCGCGATCACGAGCTCATAGGGCACACCCAGTGCCTCGAGCTCGGCGGTGCAGCCTTCCATAACGCCCAGATCGGACTTGGAACCCATGATGATCCCGACAACCGGCTTTTGATCTGCCATAAACAAAGACCTCCTGTTGAGAGCGGCGACGCGGCGGATCCGCGACCCTTAACTACTGAGAGTAGTATAGCCGCTCCCGTCCCCGCGGTCTGTGGGTGCTCTGCGGCGGCCCGGTGTTTTCATCTTCACTCCGGTTGCTACGCAAAGTCGTTCAGATGAAAACGCCGGGCCGCCGCAGAGCACCTTCGACCTACCGGGGATTGCCATGACGTACGTTGGCTGATTTGGGTTGGAATGAAAGGTTTGCGGAGGGTTGTGGACAGTTAGTTCAGATACGTATTTTTTGGCCGTGCTTCTTGGCGCTAATAGAGTGGTTTGAAGTCACTTTGAGCCCCATGACAACCTTTCTCCCCCCTTATATGAGCGTCTCCACCGGTTCAGAAAGTCAAATTCAGCCTAATCGGGCTCAGGTCGGCCTTTACACACCCTCTGAAAAATACGTATCTGAACTAACTGTCCAGCGACATTCTCGATCAACAGCAAAAGGCCTCCTGGCGAATGAAAATTCGCCAGGAGGCCCCTTACAAAACGTGGGCTCCTTCGTTCGAATGAACGAAGGAGCCCATACTCTTTTTTTTAGGACAGGAGGCCGCGAGTCGGGCCACCAGCCGCCAATCAATCGCACTCGCCAAGCGAGCGGCGCAGCGTGCGCACAGCGCCAAGCAAATTGGCATCGTTGCCGTTCTGTGCTGGCTTGATGCAGGGCCTCGGTATGATGGGAAGAACGTGAGCCTGATCCATCATGCGCTCAAATGCCTCAAACAGCTCGGGACGGGCGCTGATTCCGCCGCCGACCACGATGACCTCAGGGTCGATGACCGACTGCAACCCCATCAGCATATTGTCGAAGACCAACGCGTATGCATCCAGACCGCGACGAGCGTCCTCATCCCCCTCTTCAATCCAAGAGAAAATCCGATATCCGTCGATATCATCGGTCGGATCAATCCCCTTCGCCGCACACACCTGGTCTCGGAGCGCCCGCCAGCTGGTGACATCACCGTACACCGACCCAAAGGTCACGGGCTTGCGCACATCGTTGCTCACAAAGCACACGGTGCCGGCGAGATTGTGCGCGCCTCGCAAGATGTGACCGTCAACAACGATGGCACCGCCGAGACCCGTACCGATCACCACCATCAACCCCAGGGAGACCCCCTTCAGCGCGCCGACGGCATATTCTCCCAGTGCCGCGCACATCGCATCGTTCTCGATGGTTACGGGAAGCCCCGTGCTCTCGCGCAAGATGCGACCGAGCGGATATCCGTCCAAACAGTGAAGGGCGCCGCCTCCCCCAACCACGCCATCGGAATCGCCTTCGGAAAAGACTCCGGGCATACTTATTCCCACACCCCTCACCCGGGCGCGATGGGGCTCGATCACCGAGCGGAACGTTTCGATAACCTGGTCGGCGGGCGAGGTGCATGTTGGGATACTTCCGTGCTCCTCAATGTGGTAGTCGGCGTTCACCACCGCCCATTTCACCTGAGTGCCGCCCGCATCTATACCGAAATAGCAGTCCATAATCTTATCCCCTGTCCCATAGGGTTAGTCCAGGTCCTCGCCGTTGCTCTCGATGACCTTCTTGTACCAATAGAAGCTGTCCTTGCGGCTGCGCGCGAGCGTGCCCTTGCCCTCGTCGTCGCGGTCGACGTAGACGAAGCCGTAGCGCTTGCGCATCTCGCCCGTGCCGGCGCTGACCAGGTCGATGCAGCCCCACATGGTGTAGCCCATGAGGTCCACGCCGTCGAGTTCCACGGCATCCTCCATGCTCTGGATGTTCTTGCGCAGGTAGTCGATGCGGTAGCCGTCATGGATGGAGCCGTCGGCCTTCACCTCGTCGCTCCAGCCGATACCGTTCTCCACGATCCAAAGCGGCTTGTGATAGCGGTCGTAGAGCTCGTTCAAGGCGATGCGCAGGCAGTACGGATCGGTCGCCCAGCCCCAGGCGTTGGTCTCGAGGTAGGGGTTTTTCACCATGCCGAAAGCGAGATTGCCGGACGCGACCTCGAGCTCCTTCTGGCGCAACGATACCGTCGAGCCTCCGTAGCACGAGAACGACAGGAAATCTGCCGGATAGGTTGCGAGAAGCTCGAGGTCGTTCTCGCCCATTTCCAGCTTGATGCCCGCGCGCTCCATCTCCCTCAAGCGATAGGCGGGATAGTGGCCGCCCACCTGCACGTCGGCATACCATAGCGCGTCACGCTCGCGTTCCATGGCGAGCAGATGATCGGCGGGGTCGGCGGAATAGGAGTAGATGGGGTTGTACGCGAGCATCTGACCCACCATGATCTTAGGGGAGATTTGGTGCGCCGACCGAACCGTAAGGGCAGACGCCACGAACTGGTTGTGCGCCGCCTGGGCCTTCGCATGGGGGCTCCCATCCGTAAGCCCGCCCGCCATGAAGCTCCCCATGCTCATCATGTTGATCTCGTTGAAGGTGAGCCAGTACTTCACCTTGCCCTGATAGTGCTTCATGACGCAGGTGGCGTAGCGCACGAACAGGTCGATGAGCTCACGGCTCTTCCAACCGCCGTACTTGTTCACGAGCGCGAGCGGGGTCTCGTAGTGCGAGAGCGTCACGAGCGGTTCGATGCCGTACTTAGTGCACTCGTCAAACACGGCGTCGTAGAACGCTAGACCCTCGGTGTTGGGCTCAGCCTCCTCGCCCGTGGGGAAGATGCGCGCCCAGTTCATGGACAGGCGGAAGCACTTGAAGCCCATCTCGCCCATGAGGGCGATGTCCTCGGCGTAGTGGTGGTAGAAGTCGGTGGCCGTGTGGCTGGGATAGTAGTAGCCATCAACCACCGCCACCTCCAGCCCTTCAGGAAGTCCCTCCTCGCAAACCGCATACACGGGAAGCGCGCCGGTTTCCCCTGTCGCGGTATTACGCCACGTTATCTGCCGTGACACCGTATGGCTACCGCTGGTCATGGCGTCCGAGGTGTTCGGTCCTTTGCCGCCCTTTTCCCAGCCGCCCTCATACTGGTTGGCGGCGGTGGCGCCACCCCACAGGAAACCTTCCGGAAATGCCATTGGGTACCTCCTCGATCGTGAAAACATCTTCATGAAACGGGAAGATGGGCTGCATGGCAGTCCCGGCTTCCCGTCAGATAATCAGTTAGGCGCTTGCACCCATGCGTTGATAGACCGTGATGAAGCGCTCGGCAAGGATACGGAAGCCCTCAGCGCTCATGAGCTGATCCTCCGCATGCAGCAAGATGATGCGAAACGGCAGCTCCTCGCCGCTGGCCTCTTGCTGAAGCAGTTTCATGTGAGCGTCGTGGCCTGCGTTGAACACCACGTTGCCCTCGTCGATAAGTTTCCGGGCGGCCTCAAAATCACCATTCTCGGCACAGGTTATCGCTTCGAGGTAGCAGCTGCGCGCGCTCCCCACCTGAGCGACGATAGAGAAGCACGTCATTTCAAACTGATCGATCGCTTCTTGTTTGATCTCTGACATGGCTATGCCCCCAGCAACTTTCGAGCCTGTTTGAGCACGGCCTCGCCGTTCATTGTCCCATACGCTGTCATATCAATCGGCTCCACCGGACAGTTCACTTGATTCTTCACCTTGTTGAGTTCAAAGCGAACCTGCGGTCCCAGCAGGATAACGTCGCTATCCGCATATTCCGCCGCTTGGTTGACAGGGTGCGCCTCGATGGTGCACACGAAACCGTCTTTTTCAGCCGCCTGTTGCATGCGCTGTACCAGCATGCTCGTCGAAGCACCCGCGGCGCACATAAGTACGATATGTTTCATCCTACGCTCCCAACCTCATGGAAAATGATGGTGTGAATATGAAAATCCCTATGCGGCCGATTCCTCGAGAGCGGCCTGCTCCTCTCGCAACGCCTGGCGATCAGCCATAAGGGTGAAGGGGGTATACATGAGCACCGACACCGCCAAAACCGCAACCGAGATCACCAGGCACCCGATGCCGCCCTGCATGAATGCGATGACCGGCTGGGGAAGCACCCAGGGAAGCTGAATCGTGGGATTGAACGCAGCCCCAAGACCGAGGGCGTAAAGCGCCTGGACCACGATGGCGCAGACCGGGATGTTCAGCACGAACGGGATGAAGTACGTGGGATTCAGCACGACCGGCAGACCGAACATGAGCGGCTCGGAGATATTGAAAAGCGACGGAACAAGCGCGATGCCGCGAATCGCCTTGAAGCGCTCGGACTTGGTGAAGAGCAGCGAGATGCTGATGCCCAGGGCGTTAGCCTGGCCACCGATGGCGGTGCCGAGCGCGACGACGGCCCAAGCGCCATAGGGCAGTGCCTCGCCCGCGATGATGGCCTCGGTGTTAGCAGCGCTGCAAGCCATGATTACCGGAGCGTAGAAGTTGAGCATCACGTTGGGGTGGACACCGAAGAACCAGAAGATCGACTGCAGCGAGCACACGATGATATAGGCCAAAGGAGAGGCACCGACCATCGTGACCGGCGTGCCGATCAAGGTGTTGATCATATCGAACAGGTTGCCCCACGGGGTGAAAGAAAGACCCCACTTGGCGAACCACACCGCAGTGAATAGCACGATGGCGGCAAACATCGGCGACAGCGAGTCTGCAACCATGGGCGGAACCATATCGGGGAGCTTGATTTCAAGCTTGCTCATCAAAATGGCTGTCACCTTCGGCACGATCAGGCCAAGCAGAATGGCGACGAAGATGCCGTTCGATCCCATGTACGACGTGTTGATGAAACTCGCCATGGGAATATCCTCGAACGATTGCTGCGGCATGAATGCCAAAAACACCGCGCCGCTCACGATGCCACCGGTATAACCGCTAAGGCCGCATACCTTACCCCACCTCAAACCGATGAAGAAGGAGATGTATATACCCATCATGTTCATGGTAACGGTGAGGATGGAGTTGCCGGTCGCCATGAGACCGCTCGAAACCACCCAATCGGAGAACCCCGGAATGGGGAAGTTGATGAGAATCGCGATAACCGAGACGCCAAGGGTCATGGGCAGCGTGCACATCATGCCGCCCATGAGGGCGTCGAGCATCTTGCTGTCAGCAACCTTACTTGCCACAGGTGCGATTGTCTTATCCATTATGTTTTGGATCTTGTCGAATACCGCCATGTTTCAGCTCCAATCTTTGCAGTGAACTCTATCGATGCCCGTGTGCGGCATCTTCCCCTCTAGATAGCGCATCCACCTCTCTTCAAAATCACAACGACGTGCTTCAGGCAGTACGCCATACAGCGTGAATTGGCGAGATTGCCCCAGCGGACGCTTACGTCAGGTCCGCGTACGTCACGAGCCCCACGTCCTGCTCTGCAAGCCATGCGGCGACATCAGGGTCGACAAGCATCGCGGCTTCCCGGATGCGGGCCTCGAGCATGGTCGAGTTATCTCGCAAGTACGCGTCGATATAACCTGGGTGAAACACCATGAGACGGCATATCCCTTCCGGTGTCGTTTCAAGCGCCTCTCGAAGCGCCGCAAAGGGATCCGCTTCATATGACGAGAAATCCTTGGGAACATAGGAAAGCACCGGCGTCGAGCGAAAGGTGACCGGCTCGCCCGGAGCACCCATCGCGAAATAGGGCAGGCCGTGACGCTCGGCAACGATCTCAAGGCCGCGGAAGAACATGGGGCTTGCGACCGCATGTCCCTCGAAGTAATCGGGCTCACGCCCGACGAGCTCAAGGAATCGCCGATACTGCGCCTCGATTTCGATAATGACCTCGTCAAGCACCACGAAGTCCTCCCCAGCCCGCGCGGCGGCGCGATATGCTGAGCTCCGCTTGAAATTGCCATCATCGTCAACGATGCTCGAGATGAGCGAGGAATCGCTGAGGGGCCTACCCGTGCAGATATTGGTGTGCTGACCCAAGCAGAGATCCTTGATTTGCAGGCGCGCCAAACCGCTTTCTGCAAGCGGCATGTTGGTCATGACGCCCACCGAGCGAATGAGCCCCGCTTGGACCGCGGCCGCTATCCCGCAATTAACACCGTCGCTGTAACCTAAATCGTCGGCGCGCAGCAATAACCGCTTCATCCGATCCTCCTCAACCGATATCTCGTCGAGCGGCAAAGCAACGAAGCGATGCCCTGTGTAGAGCCGATGCCGTGTTCCGGCGGGGCGGCAAGCTTCGTCGTCTCTTCTTGCATTAAGTATGACGCCGGCTATATCCAAAATCGGTTACATGCTGTGCCACAAGGTTGCGAGATGGCTACGCGAGTTTCACAACGTGAAACTCCGCAGGAATACCGGCATGTTTGAGCTATAGTTTGGTCAAATGAGGCCCTCTTATTCGGGCCGCTGAGCATAAAGGGGACAGCCATCATGGAAAAATCCATCTCGATGGGATCGGTTGCCGAACGGTTGCTTGACTACATCGACACCGCAATGCAGCACGACACCAACTACGAGATAGCGACCACGCTGGTGAAAAACTACAGCAAGCTGAGCGAGCTCTCGATTGGAGAAATCGCCGACATGTGCTTCGTCTCGAAGGCTTCAGTGTCGCGATTCTGCCGGTTTATGGGTTTCGCTGATTTCAAGGACCTGCGCAACCAGCTTGAACATGACGTCCTCAAAACCGGGTTGTTTCCACATGCCTTTGTAGAACAGCTGTCAAACGACACGGAAGGCGCTCTGGCATCCTACCGGGAGGCGATCCTGCTCAATATCGAAACGACCATCTCGGCGGCAAACATCGCGAAACTGCCCGCCATTGTCGATGATTTGCACGACAGCGGGCATGTCGCGTTCTTCTCCCACCACTTCCTCTGGGACGTGGGCCGCTACTTCCAAAGCAGGCTCACCATCATGAACCGCCTCATCGAGCTTTACCTCGATTATTCATCGCAGCTCGCCTGCGCGCAATCGCTCACCAAATCCAGCCTCGCCATCATTTGCAGCATAGGGGGAACATACCCCATTCGTTATCCAGAAATCGTCAACGCACTCGCCGCCTCCGGCTGTCGTCTTCTCGCCATCACACAAAACACCTCAAGCGCCTACTGGAACCATGCCTCCTGCATACTGAGCTGCGGAGTGACCAACAACATCGACACGGGCAAGTTCGGTGCGCTTGCCGCCATCGACTTGATAGTCATGGAATACCTGAGGCGTTATGGAGCCGATTCCGGTACTGGCGAGTAATCTCGTCGGACCACCGACGCTCAGCAGGGCAAGCCGTTTTCTCTAATCACGTCCTGATACCAGAAGAAGCTGTCCTTCCTGAAACGAGCGCATTGCTTCGCATCGGTTTCCGTGCGATCGACATACAGAAGGCCGTAGCGCTTAGTGAACCCCTGATGACTTGAGCATAGATCCATGAGGCTCCAAACGCAGTAGCCGAAGACGGGATAGCCTTCGCGAATGAGCTCCTCGACCTCGCCCAAATGTCGTGAAAGGTATTCGATGCGCACGGCATCATGCACCCTGTTCTCCTCGTCAAGTGACTCGGAAAGCGCCATGCCGTTCTCCGTGACGATCATCGGAAGCTGGTAGCGATCGTAGAGCTTGCGCATGCCCACGCGAAGCCCAAGGGGGTCGATGCCGTTCGGCATCCACTCGGTCGGCGCGATCGCAGGGTTATCGCAGAGTTCGAAATCCCCGCCCGACCACGGAGGGAACCGGTCGAAGCGGATGGGCTCCGTGCGCTCATGCGCACAATTGCTGAAATAGTAGTTCACCCCAAGAAAATCGGGCCTCGTCGCGACCAGGATGTCGTGGTCCCCGCACTCAACAACAGGGTAGAAACCTTCGCGCTCCAGGTAATAGCGCGCATAAGGCGAGATGTCGCCGCGCACACTCAGGTCGAGCAGGTAGTTCTGCATCATCTCCTCGGCGTTCATGGCCGCAAGCACATCCGCCGAAGCGCTCGTCCGCGGGTTGACCACCTGCATGGCGACAACGGGGCCGATCTGCGCATCGGGGTCGATCTGTCGCAGGCACGCGATGGCGCGATGCTCGGCAAGAGCGACATGATAGCTCATCTGGTAGGCGTTCTTCTGCCGTTGGCGCGGATCGGTTTCGGTGTCACCCGTGTTGCTGGGCGCGGAGGTCGCAATTAGCTGTTCATTCACGGTAACCCAGCGCTTGACGCGCCCCTTGAAGTGCGTGAAGCAGATTTCGGCATAGCGCACATAGAAGTCGATCATCTTACGGCTCTTCCAGCCGCCGAAGGCCTCGACCAACGCACTCGGACATTCGAAGTGATACAGGGTGACCAAGGGCTCGATCCCTCGCTCCAGCAGGTAGTCAATCAGCTGGTCATAAAACGCCAAGCCCTCAGGATTGGGATCCCCCGAGGCATCGGGCATGATGCGGCTCCAAGCGAAACCCATCCGGTAGACCTTGATGCCGAGCTCGGCCATGAGGTCGACATCCTCACGCCAGTGATGATAGTGGTCCGAGGCGATCTTGTTATCGGCGATGCCGGGACGCCCCGGGCCGCGATCGGTGGTTGCCGGACCTTTGCCTCCTTCATCATACCCACCCTCAACCTGAAAAGCGCTGGTGGAAGCACCCCAGAGGAAACCTTCGGGAAACCGGTGCTGAGTCATGAGTTCAACCTCTCGTCACGGATGTCACTTCTTGCAACTCCCGTTATAACGGATGTACGAACCAAAGCCTGTTACTCATTCCCGGGCAATGTTTCACGATTTGAAAACGGCCGTGCCATCATGCACCGCAAACTCTAAAGAACATGCCGTCGCGAAGGCCAAGCCTCATGCCCGCCACCGTCACGTGCCGGCGCCGCACACCGCCAAGCCGCTACTCCCCGTCGCGGAAGGTCAGGAGGTCGCGGTAGTCCGTGTCGCGCGTGCTGCCCGTCTTCGAGAACGGGTTCACCGAAGCAGGACACCTCATCCTCAAGATCTACCTCCTCGACGAAACCAAGGTCGATTTAGGAGACGCAACGTTACTACAGCGCAGGGAAAACGGCCCGCCGAATAAAATCGGATCGATCCCCCGTCTTTCGGTCGATTGCCACCACCATGGATGCCGGAAAGCGCACGGTAACTGCAACAAGCGGCTCATCAGCAACAACGCCAGGCCTGACATGGATGCGCTCAAGACGACCCGTCCAAGTCTCTTGCTCAAACTCTACGCTCTCGCGCTCGATATCTTCGTCTGTCAGGACCGATCCATCAGCTAGTTTGTACTCAGTCATTATCTAGAACCTCCCTCTCAGACAAACCATGCTTGAGAGCATTGCGGTGGACAATTGCCATGGAAGTATCCTCTCCTCCAGGCAGAGTTTGTCATACTCATTGCATGACAAACTCTGCCTTGATACGTTCCCCACCCCATGCTCATCGGCAAAGCTCAAGGCCATAAGCGAAATAAGCTTCTAACACCGAACAATTCCTACCGCTACCCATCAGACCTCTCCAGCAACATCCGTAAGTCATCGATGGGCGGCAGAGCATCGAGCAACTCTCGTGGCATATCCTTCGACGTCTTATAGGTGGCCACACCCATGGGTTTTGTGAAGTCTTGGATCACATAGTCAACAAATCCCTTGTCCATGTCTTTGCAAGGCACAAGGCCTATGGAGGGATTCTCGTGCTCGCGACGCTCAAAGTCGTACAGGATGCGTAGATAGCCAGAGAGCTGGCCGAGATAGGCCGGCTTGAAGGGGCCACTCTTGAGCTCGACTGCAACTAAAACGCGTTCTATGCTATCAACGCGTGCGGACACAAAATTGCGCGTACCATAGAGGCGTTTTCTGCTTCGCCTCGTTTGGGAGATGTATGTCCAAACCCTCATCCGCACTCGACGCCAGCTCTTGCGATGTTTACGCCGACTCCGCGCGCCACCCTCTCACGCGCACATGGTGCGTAGCTGCGCTCGCCCTCATCTGCTGCGCGCTCTGGGGCAGTGCGATCCCCTGCATCAAGATCGGCTACGAGCTTCTCGGCATCCAAAACGGCGACGTACCATCGGAGTTTCTCTTCGCTGGCGTGCGCTTTATGCTCGCCGGCGCTATCGCACTTGCCGCTGCAGTCATAACAAGACGTCGCTTGCCTCGCGTCTCACGCACGGGATGGCCACTCGTTATCAGACTCTCGCTTGCCCAAACTATCGTGCAGTACGCCTTCTTTTATATCGGCGTTTCAAACGCTTCGGGTGTGCGCGGCTCAATCGTCAACGCTATGAACACGTTTCTCTGCGTGTTGATGGCAGCGCTCGTGTTCCGGCAAGAACGGCTCACTGCGCGCAAAGTCCTCGGCTGCGCTATAGGTTTTGCCGGAGTCGTTATCGTCAACCTCACCGGTGGCGATAGCGGCGGCGCCGTCACGCTCACAGGCGAGGGCTTCATCCTTATTGCCGCTGTCTCCTACGCTGTCTCGTCTGCCCTCATCCACACCTACTCCCAGCGCGAGAACCCCGTGGCGCTCAGCGGCTACCAGTTTATCAGCCCTAGTCATCGCTCAAAGCCCCTTCGGCAGCACACGGTGCTACCGAGTCACCGCAGGACGGGGCGGGAGGCGGTCCTTTCTCTCGGAAAACTTCGCGAAGCCCAGTTTCCGAGAGAAAGTGTCCGGCTGCCGCCCCGGCCGGCCAGGTCAACTACACCGTGTGCTGCGGCAGGTCCTGCAGGGCGATGACGTCCATGCCCATGTCGTTGGCGCTTCCGTGACCCTGCTGGTCCTCGCGCACCGCCTCGATGGCACTCACGTACGTGTTGGCTGCAGACATCGCCGTCACGCAGGTCACGCCGCGACGCACGGCCTCGGTACGTAGCAGGTAGCCATCGCCACGCGAGCCCGGACCGTACGGCGTATTGACGATCACCGCGATCTTGCCATCGGCGATCAGGTCACCGATGTTGGGACGCTCGCCGTCGTGCGGTCCGCTAATCTTCTCCACGACCTCGCAGGTCACGTTGCCGCCGCGCAGCACGCGCGCCGTGCCCTCGGTGGAGCAGATATCAAAGCCCAGGTAGCGCAGGATACGCGCGACCGAAAGGATGTGGCGCTTGTCACGGTCGCACACGCTGATGAACACCTTACCGGCGCTCGGGTCGGGCAGCTTGTAGTCAATCGCCAGCTGCGTCTTGGCATATGCCTCGGGATAGCTCTTGGCGATACCCATGACCTCGCCCGTCGACTTCATCTCGGGCCCCAGGATAACGTCGGCACCGGGGAAACGACCCCAGGGCATAACGGCTTCCTTCATGCAGAACCAGTCCAGCTGACGCTCGTCGCTCGGCAGGCCCAGGCTCGCGATGGAATCGCCTGCCATGATACGTGCCGCGCACTTGGCCAGCGGCACGCCGGTGGCCTTGGAGATAAACGGCACGGTGCGGCTCGCGCGCGGGTTTGCCTCGATCACGTAGACGGTCTCGCCCTTGATGGCATACTGCACATTGACCAGGCCGCGTACGCCCAGCGCCATCGCGATGCGGCGCGTGGTCTCGCGAAGCTTTGCCTGCAGGCTCTCGCTAAAGCTGAACGGCGGGATGCAGGTCGCAGAGTCGCCGGAGTGAATACCGGCCTCCTCGATATGCTCCAGAATGCCGCCGATGTAGACCTCTTCGCCATCGCACAGGGCGTCGACATCGGACTCAATCGCACCCTCCAAGAAGCGGTCCAGATACACCGGGTAGTCGGGGCTAATGCGCGCGGCCTCGGCCATGTAATCGCGCAGATGCTCGGCATCGTAGGCGATCATCATGCCGCGGCCGCCCAGCACGTAGCTCGGACGCACCAGCAGCGGGTAGCCGATATGCGCGGCCACGGCCTCGGCCTCCTCAAACGAGGTTGCCTGGCCCGCCGGCGGATACATAATGCCCAGCTTGTCGAGCAGGGCGGCAAAGCGCTCGCGGTCCTCGGCAAAGTCGATGGCATCGGGCTTGGTGCCCATGATGTTCACGCCGCTCTCCTCGAGCATGCGCGCCAGCTTAAGCGGGGTCTGGCCGCCGAGCGTCACCACGACGCCGTCGGGGCGCTCAACATCGATGACATCCATGACGTCCTCGTAGGTGAGCGGCTCAAAGTACAGGCGGTCGGACGTGTCATAGTCGGTCGAGACGGTCTCGGGATTGCAGTTGACCATGATGGTCTCAAAGCCGCGGGCCGCCAGCGCGTAGCTCGCGTGCACGCAGCAGTAATCGAACTCGATACCCTGGCCAATGCGGTTGGGGCCGGCGCCCAGGATCATCGCCTTGGGCTTGTCCGCCGGCGTGGTCTCGTCGGGAGCCACGCACTTCTTGGCATCCGGACTCGTGCGGTAGATGTTCTCGTACGTCTTGTAGTGGTACTCCGTGGCGCTCGAGAACTCCGCAGCGCAGGTATCGACCGTCTTCATGCTGGGAACCACGCCCAGGCCCTTGCGATAGGCGCGCACAAAGCGCTCGTCCGAGCCGGTCAGCGCGGCAATCTCGGCGTCGCTCGTGCCGTACTGCTTGAGCAGACGCATCGCGTCGGCGTCGATATCCTCCACACGCAGGCCGCGGATGCTCTCCTGGACCTGCACCATATCGTTGATGCGGTTGAGGTACCACGGATCGATACCGCAGATGGCATGGATACGTGCGACATCCCAGCCGCGGCGCAGGGCCTCGACCACAAAGAAGATGCGATGCTCGGTCGGGGTTGCCACGGCCTGAGCGAGCTCGTCGTCGCCCAGCTTGTCGGCACCCTCCTTTCCACCGGCGCAAATGCCCTGGTGTCCGTCCTCCAGCGAGCGCATGGCCTTGCCAAAGGCCTCCTCAAAGGTGCGGCCGATCGCCATAATCTCGCCCACGGCCTTCATGCGCGTGGTGAGCGTGGGGTCGGTACCCTTGAACTTCTCGAAGGCAAAGCGCGGCACCTTGACGACGCAGTAGTCAATTGTGGGCTCAAAGCAGGCGGGCGTAGCCTTGGTGATGTCGTTGACGATCTCGTCGAGCGTGTAGCCCACAGCCAGGCGCGCGGCGGCCTTGGCAATGGGGAAACCCGTGGCCTTGGAGGCCAGCGCGGACGAACGGCTCACGCGCGGGTTCATCTCGATGACGATCAGGCGGCCGGTCTGGGGGTTCACGGCAAACTGCACGTTGGAGCCACCGGTCTCGACGCCGATCTTCTCCAAGATGGCGAGCGAGGCCACGCGCATGCGCTGATACTCAAGGTCGGAGAGCGTCTGCGCCGGCGCCACGGTGATGGAGTCGCCGGTGTGCACGCCCATGGGGTCGAGATTCTCGATGGAGCACACGATGATGCCGTTGCCGGCGTGGTCGCGCATGACCTCCATCTCGTACTCTTTCCAGCCCTCGATGGACTCCTCGACCAGCACCTCGTGGGCAGGCGAGAGCTCCAGGCCCTGGCTCACGATGGAGACGAGCTCCTCGTGGGTGTGAGCGATGCCGCCGCCGGCGCCGCCGAGGGTAAAGCTCGGACGCAGCACGCAGGGATATCCCACGCGCTCGGCGATAGCCTCGGCGTCAGCCACGCTGTAGGCATAGCCCGAGCGCGCGACCTCCAGACCGATCTCGGCCATGGCCTCGTTAAAGAGTTTGCGGTCCTCGCCACGCTCGATGGCGGCAAGGTCGCAGCCGATCATCTCGACGCCGTACTTGTCCAGCGTGCCGTCTTTCGCCAGCTCGACAGCGGCGTTCAGACCGGTCTGGCCACCCAGCGTGGGCAGCAGCGCGTCCGGGCGCTCTTTCTTGATTACGCGCTCGATAAACTCGGCGGTGATGGGCTCGACATAGGTGCGGTCGGCAAGACCCGGGTCGGTCATGATGGTCGCCGGGTTGGAGTTGACCAGGATGACCTCAAAGCCATCCTCCTTGAGCACCTTACAGGCCTGGGCGCCAGAGTAGTCGAACTCGCAGGCCTGGCCAATAACGATGGGGCCCGAACCAATAACGAGGATGCGCTTGATGTCAGTACGTTTAGGCATGTTAGTTCTCCTCGGTCGCAGCGTTCTCGGACTCGGCGAAATTCCAGCCGGCGAGGCGGTCCTTCGCGGTGTCGATGTCCAGGTAGTTCTCCTCGCCGTCCATGAGTCGCGTAAAGGCGGTAAAGAGATAGTGGGCATCGGTGGGGCCAGGCGAAGCCTCGGGGTGGTACTGGACCGAGAAACACGGGGCGTCGAGCAGCTGGATGCCCTCGGCGGTGCCGTCGTTGAGGTTCACATGTGTCAGGCGAATGCGACCAAAGCGCTCGTTCATCACGACCGGCGCGATGCCGCGACGCACCCAGGCGCGCAGGTCACCATCGGCCGCATGCTCGGTTTCGCCGCCGGAAAGCTCCGGAATCAGTTTGCCCAGACTGGGGAACAGCAGGCCAAAGCCGTGGTTTTGCGCGGTGATCTCCACGCGACGGCTCACCAGATTCATAACCGGCTGGTTACCGCCACGGTGACCGAATTTAAGCTTTTCCATTTGGGCTCCGCAGGCCAGGCTGATCATCTGGTGACCAAGGCAAATGCCAAAGACCGGCACCTTGCCGATCAGCTGCTGCACCTGCTCATAGGTCTCTACCACGGCATCGGGATCGCCGGGGCCGTTGGACAAAAAGACGCCGTCGGGATTCATGTCGAGCACCTGCTGGGCGGGCGTATCCCACGGCACGACGGTAAGGTCGCAGCCGGCGCGGACGAGGCCCTCCAGAATGCCGCGCTTGACGCCGCAGTCGTAGGCGACCACTTTGTGACGGGCAGGAGCGGCAACCGCAAGTGCAAAGTCATGCGTGGCAGGCAGGTCGGCGGCCACAAACTCGTGAGGCGCGGGGCAACTTACGGTCTTCACCAGGTTCTCGCCTACCAGCGTGGGCGCTGCTGCCAGACGCTCGGCAAGCTCGTCGACGTCGAAGATCTCGGTCGAGATAATGCCCATCTTGGAACCATTGTCGCGCAGATGGCGCACCAGAGCGCGGGTGTCGACACCCTCGATAGCGACGATGCCGTGAGCGCGCAGGTACTCCGGCACGCTGACGGCCGAGCGCCAGTTAGAAGGCGTGGCGCACATGTCGCGAACGATCATGCCGCGCATAGCCGGAGCGCTCGTAGGGCGCACGTCGTCGCCGGGGAAGGCCGACTGGACGTCGGTCTCGTCGATACCGTAGTTGCCGATCTGCGGATAGGTCATGGTTACGATTTGGCCGGCATAACTCGGGTCGGTCATGACCTCAAAGTAGCCCTCGAGCGAGGTGTTGAAGCAGACTTCGCCGGTCGCGGTGCCCTCGGCGCCGCATGCACGTCCATAAAAAATGGTCCCATCCTCAAGATACAGGATGCAGGGACCGCAGGTGCCCTTGCTGGTTTTGGCCAGCATACGCTGGCAAAGCTCGCTGGGCGCGAAGGTGCGGGCGGCAGCGCCCGCGGTATGGTTGTTCGCCATAATTCTCCTTCCCGGTCTCACAGGACCGGCTTAAAGGTGTGTAGTTAGGCCTCGCGGTATTGTAACCGCAAGCATGCCTCATGGCGTTAATTTCATCGAAATGTTTACGAAATGATAATTATGACTTTCTATGCATAATGATTTTCTAATCCCCGTCCCAGAAAAATCATCCCGCGTAGGCTTGTGGCTCACGCGGGATGATGGCCTCTTACTTTTTCTTGTCCTGTTCCAGCAGATCGGACGGCGTTCGGTCGGGCTTGCCGCCGCGGAAAATCTCACGGCCATGCAGACGATGCTCCAGGTCACGCTCGGCCTTTTCCTCGTCAATCTTGGTCTGGCTCACCACCGGGTCCTCAATCAACGACGACACCGAGTTCACCTGCTTCTGAATGCGCTCGGCGATGGTGTCATCCATACTCACGATGCGCATCTTCCAGTCGATATTCGTGGCATTGGATGAGCTCTTGGTCCACACGAACGTCAGGATGGCGCTCTGGTGGCCCCGCGCGGGGAACATGCCAAAGAAGGAATCGTGCTGAATATTGCTATCCTCGTCGATATAGGCGTGAACGTTATACACCACGCGGTCAATCTTATCGTTGAGCAACGCGTTGGTCGCAAGCGCCGCGGCCTGAATCTGCCCGTTGGACAGCAGCTCGAGCTCGTTGGCAGACGATGTGTCCAACACCGTCACCTCGACCGTGCCCGTACGCTCATCGGCTTCATCGACGGTAAAGTCGAGTGGAAACTGCGTAAAGCCGTTGCCCCACTCAAGGCCGCCCTTCAGCGCCGTCGAAACAGTATCGACCGAAACGCTCTCGGACAGGTTGGCGGTGTTCAGGCGACGCATCACGCCGTAGCCAATCTGCATGCCCACGATCAGCACCAAGATGCCGATAACCACGGCCATGGCAGTCTTCGTAATGGTATGGCTCACCTGCGAGCCCGAAGGATCGTCCTCGGACAGCGGGTCGATATGTTTTGCCTGGCTCGCGCGGTCCTCGCTGCGCAGCTGCACCAGCGCCGCTTTGTCACCGCGCTTGGCCGCCGCCTCCTTCTCGCGCATGCGCTCGGTGCGCTTTTTGGCAAGCGTGGGATCCAAGACACCGGATGCATCGATTTCGGAGAATAACTCCGTCACTTCTTCCGGAGTCAAAGGGTTCTTGTCAGCCATAAACTTCCTGTCATATCAATCAGTCGAGCTCGTGCGCACGCGCACCTTCGAACTGCATTCGATAGTAACGGGCATAGGTGCCGCCACGGGCGAGAAGCTCCTCGTGCGTGCCACGCTCCACAACGCGACCATGCTCAACGGTCGCAATCTCGTCGGCATGCTTAATGGTCGAAAGACGGTGGGCGATGATGATCGTGGTGCGGCCGCGTGCCAGCTCTTCGAGCGACTCCTGCACCGCCTCCTCGCTCTCGTTATCCAAAGCACTCGTCGCCTCGTCCAAAATCAGGATCTTGGGGTTCTTGAGAAACACACGCGCGATGGCAACGCGCTGCTTCTGTCCGCCCGAAAGACGGCTGCCGCGCTCGCCCACGACCGTGTCATAGCCCTGTGGAAGCGACTCGATAAAGGCATCGATGTTGGCGCGACGGGCGGCCTCGGCGATCTCTTCCGCCGTAGCGCCCGGCTTGCCATAGGCGATGTTCTCGCCAATCGTACCGTCAAACAGATAGACATCCTGCTGCACCAGGCCGATGGCACGGCGCAGGCTCTGCTGCGTCACATCGCGCACGTCTTGGCCGTCAATGCTAATGGATCCGGCAGCCACGTCATAAAAGCGCGGCAGCAGCGAACAGGTCGTGGACTTGCCACCGCCCGAAGGGCCAACCAAAGCGATGGTCTGCCCGGGCTTGATGGACAGGTCCATATGGTCGATAACGGGACGCTCATCGGCATCGCCCTCGCCCAGCTCAACATCCTCGTAGTTAAAGCACACGTCGTGATACTCCACGGCGCCGGCAGTCACCTGCAGATCCGTGGCGCCCGGCTTGTCCTGGATATCCGGCGCGGTCGAGAGCACCTCGTCCATACGCTTAAAGCCGGCGATAGCCTTCTGATACGTTTCGGCCGAATTGACGAGCGTCTCAAGCGGCGTGCAGAACAGCGAAATATAGAGTGCAAAGGTCGCCATATCGACCGCCTGCAGCTGTCCCTGGGCGACCAGCCAGCCGCCCAGCAGCACCACGATCACATAGAGCACACCCGAGAGCAGGCCATACGTCGCAGTATAGACGCCCATGGCGTGATACATGTTCTCCTTGGACGAAAGGTAGCGGTCGTTAGAGGCACGGAACTTGGCACGCTCGGTCTCCTCATTGGCAAAGCTCTTGACCACGCGCATGCCCGCCAGCGAATCCTGCAGCTGTGCATTGATGCCGCTGATTTTTTTGCGATTGTCGCTAAAGACCTCGCGCATGCGCATGTTCTGCCAAAACATGATGACCGAAAACGCTGCTGTCACCGCAGCCATGGCAAGCGCCAGCACCGGGGCGATGGTAAAGAGAATCACAAACGAGCCGATAATCTCGATGCCGCAGATGATGATCCACTCGGGCACGTGATGCGCCGCCTCGCAGATATCGAACAGGTCGTTGACCACGCGGCTCATCATGTCGCCCGAGCTGTTACGGTCGAAGTACGCAAAGCTAAAGCGCTCGTACTGGTCAAACAGGTCCTCGCGCATCTTGGACTCCATGCGCGCGCCCATCACGTGGCCCCAGTAGCTCACAAAGTAGCGACAGGCGCAACGGATGACATACATCAGCACCAAACCCACCGCGATCATACCGAGCGCCTGCATGATGGCAGCCTGACCCTGGGTAAACAGCCCACCGGTCAAATTGCGCAGAATAATAGGAAACGCAAGGTCAATGGCGGCAAGCACCAGAGCACAAACAGTATCAGCAACAAAAAGCCCCATCTGGGGCCTGTAGTAAGAAAGAAACCTCTTCAGCATAATCACCTTACGCGGTTTTACCAAACCGCGTTTCGTCTCGACGCTGTAAGTGCTCCATTTGGACAACCTGGCCTTCAATCGTCGGTCGCGTATATCCATACGCTTCCCTCCTCTTTTGGGCCACCTTGTCCCAAATGGAGCACTTTCGCTGACTTACACAAACCTGCGGGATCATCCCCGCTCGTTAAAGCTCCGCACCCCCAAGGCGATGCGCGATGCTATCGCAGGCCAAGGCGCCTACGACGGTCTTGGCGTCTTCGATCTTGCCGTCGAGCACGGCGTCGATCAGCTCGTGCAGTGGCACCAAGTCAACGTTGACGAATTCGTCATCATCGGGGTTGGGCGCATCAAACTCGAGCTTGGTAGCCAAGTAGATGTGAATGATCTCGTCGCAAAAACCGCAGGACGTGACAATCGACGTCAAAAAGCGAATGCGACCAGCCCTAAAGCCCGTCTCCTCATGCAGCTCGCGCTTGGCGCAATCGAGCGGGTCCTCGCCTGGATCGAGCTTGCCGGCGGGAATCTCGACCGTCACGCGGTCGATGGCGGTGCGGTACTGACGCACCAGTACGATCTTGCCGCTCTCGGTCAGTGCCACAACGGCCGCCGCACCCGGATGGCGAACAATATCGCGGGCGCTGCGGCGACCGTTGGGCAGCTCAACCTCAAGACGGTGGACGTCGAGGATCTTGCCCTTCCAGGCGCACTCCTCCGAAAGAATCTTCTCGTGCAGCTCGGCATCGTGCGGGTCGTCGTCGCCCAGCACCAGCGCCGGCTCGTCAGCGACCTCGCCACCAGGCTCGCCCTCGGCGTGCCCATACATGCGGCTGTCCTCTTCGACGATCTGCGCATCCACGAGCTCTTCGTTCTTCTCGTCCATCCGTCTCATTCCTCTCGGATTTTAGGCATCCCAGGCGTCGCGGCCGCGCAGCGCACGCAGGCCAATGTCGTGGCGCAGGGTCTTACCCTCAAAATCAATCTTCTCGCAGGCCTCGTAGGCAAGGTTGCGAGCGCTCTCGAACGTGTCGCCCAGAGCGGTCACGGCAAGCACGCGGCCACCATTGGTCACGAGCTGGCCGTCCACCACGGCAGTGCCCGCGTGGTACACGGTCACGTTCTCCATGGCCTCGGCATCGGCGATACCGGTGATGACCTTGCCCTTCTCGTAGCTGCCGGGATAGCCCGCACTCGTCAGGACAACGGCCACGGCCCACTCGTCACGCCAGTCAAGCTCAATCTGATCGAGCTCGCAGTTGGCGCAGGCGAGCATGACCTCGACCAGGTCGTTCTTAAGGCGCGGCAGCACGACCTGCGTCTCGGGGTCGCCAAAGCGGGCATTGAACTCCAGCACCTTGGGGCCGGCGGGCGTGAGCATAAAGCCGCCGTACAGGCAGCCGCGGTAGTCGATGCCCTCGGCAGCGAGCTCGGCAACGGTCTGCTCCATGACCTTCACCATGGTGGCGTGCTCCTCGTCGGTCACGATGGGCACCGGGCTGTAGACGCCCATGCCGCCGGTGTTGGGGCCCTTGTCGCCCTCGAGGGCGCGCTTGTGGTCCTGCGAGGTGGCCATGGGGCGCACGGTCTTGCCGTCGGTAAAGGCCAAAAGCGAGCACTCGGGGCCGGTCAGCATCTCCTCGATAACCACGGTGTTGCCGGCATCGCCAAAGGTGCCGCCAAAGCACTCGCGCACGGCCTCCTCGGCCTGCTCAAGTTCGGTCGCCACGATAACGCCCTTGCCCGCGGCAAGGCCGTCGGCCTTCACGACCAGCGGGGCGCCCTGCTCGCGCACATAGGCGAGAGCCGAAGCCTCGTCGGTAAATGAACCATAGGCTGCCGTCGGAATGCCCGCACGCTCCATGAGCTGCTTGGAGAACAGCTTGGAGCCCTCCATCTGGGCGCCCTCGGCACCCGGGCCAAAGCAGGGAATACCCGCCGCGCGCACGGCGTCGGCCACGCCCGCCACGAGCGGAGCCTCGGGGCCAATTACCACGAGTCCGCATCCGTGGCTCTGTGCAAACGCCGCCACGGCCGCAGGATCGCAGTCGTCGAGAACAACGTTCTCGCCACAGCTCGCGGTGCCGCCGTTGCCCGGCGCGATGTAGAGCTTGCCGGCGCGCGGTGATGCTGCGAGCTTAGCTGCCAAAGCATGCTCACGGCCGCCGCTGCCCAACAACAGGATGTCGATGGTTTGAGTGTCCGCCTTCAAGGGTGCCTCCTCTATGGATGAATGGCCCGCTCCGCGCGAGCCCTTTGCAAGCAAATATACCCCTCGGCCGCCCGTCCGGGCTGCAAAGGGGTATATCGCAATAACCAAATAGTCCCGATTACTTCCAGAATCGGTTGATGACCTGCTCGCGACCAGCGCCAACGCCAATAAACGTCACGCGGGTGTGTGCCAGATCCTCGATAAACGCCACGTAGTCCTGAGCCTCCTGCGGCAGCTCATCAAAGCTGCGGCAACCGGTAATGTCGCACTTCCAGCCGGGGAGTTCCTCGTAGATGGGCTTGGCATGCTCAAAGCGCACCTGATGCTCGGGCACGCTGGTGTAGCGCTCGCCATCGACGTCGTAGGCCACGCACACCTTGATGGTGTCGAAAGCCGAAAGCACGTCGAGCTTGGTCAGGGCGATATCGGTGAGGCCGTTGACGCGCGAGGCGTAGTTGGCGATGGGGCCGTCGAACCAGCCGCAGCGACGACGGCGACCGGTGGTCACGCCGTACTCATAACCCTCCTCGGTCAGCGTGTGGCCGGCCTCGGACTCATAGGAAAGCTCGGTGGGCATGGGGCCCGAACCGACGCGGGTGATATAGGCCTTCATGACGCCCAGCACGCGGTCGACATTCTTCATGCCCACGCCGGAGCCGGTGATGGCGCCGCCGGCGGTGCAGTTGGAAGACGTCACGTACGGATAGGTGCCGTGGTCGATGTCGAGCAGCGTCGCCTGGGCGCCCTCAAACAGCAGGTCCTTACCCTCGTCGATCATGTTGTTGAGCAGCAGGCTCGTCTCGGTGATGTAGGGGCGCAGGCGCTCGGCCATCGGCAGGTACTCGTCGCAAATCTGGTCCACGGTGTAGGTGGGCAGGTTGTAGATGAGCTCGAGCTCAGGGTTCACGCGGGCGAGAGCGGTCTCCAGCTTGTCGCGGAACAGTGCCTCGTCCAGCATGTCCTGCATGCGCAGACCAATGCGGGCCATCTTGTCCTGATAGCACGGACCGATACCGCGCTTGGTGGTACCGATGTTCTTCTTGCCGAGCTTCTGCTCAAAGGCGCCATCCAGATCGATGTGGTACGGCATGATGGCATGCGCATTGCCGCTAATCTTGAGGTTCTTGGTGGTGATGCCGTCGGCCTCGAACATGTCGATCTCCTCAAGGACAACCTTGGGGTTGACGACGCAGCCGTTACCGATCACCGACACGTGGTCGGAATACATGATGCCGGAGGGCACCTGGTGCAGGCCGTACTTCTTGCCGTTGACGACGATGGTGTGACCGGCGTTGTTGCCGCCCGAGTAGCGCACGACGGCATCGAAGTCGCCGGCGACCAGGTCGCAAATCTTACCCTTGCCCTCATCGCCCCACTGGGCACCGACCAAAACGGTTGACGGCATGTTTACTCCTTACATTCATGGACTGTCTACGCGCCACGCCGGCACGCAGAAGCACAAAACATTCCCAGTATACCCGTGCAACGGGCGCCTGTCCTACTCCTCGGCATGTGCCCCATCAAGCTCATAGAACTTGGTGGATGCCGGCAGGAACATCAGGTCGACGTCGCCGATCGGGCCCGAACGGTTCTTGGCCACGACGATACGCGTAACGCCCTCGTCGGGTCGATCCTCGCGCGAGGCTTCGGCCTCGTCGGCGGAGCGGTCCAAGAACATAACGATATCGGCGTCCTGCTCGATGGAGCCCGATTCACGAAGGTCGGAAAGCTGCGGGCGCTTGCCGGTACGGGATTCGACCTGACGCGAGAGCTGCGACAGCGCGATGAGCGGGATCTTGAGCTCCTTGGCCATGATCTTCAGACCACGCGACATCTCGGAGACCTCGACGGTACGGCTCTCGGAGCGGCGTCCCGGCGGAGGACTCACCAGCTGCAGGTAGTCCAGGATGATGATGGCCTTCTCCTTGTTGTGGAGCATGCGGCGGCTCTTGGCGCGAATCTCGGTCACTGTGGTGCCGGGCGTATCGTCAATCAGAATATCGAGCTTAGACAAGGTCTGCGTGGCCTCGTTGATATTGGCCCATTGCTCGGGGCTAATGCGGCCCATGCGGAAGTCACTGATCGAGATCATGGCGTAGGCGCAAATCAGACGCTGGGCAATTTCCTTGCCCGACATCTCCAGAGAGAAGAAGCCGACGGTATAACCGGCAGCGGCAGCGTTGAGCGCCAGATTCAGGGCGAACGACGTCTTACCAACAGCAGGGCGGGCGCCGATGATGATGAGCTGACCCTCGCGAAAACCCATGAGCATGCGGTCGAGCGACGGGAAACCCGTGGGCACGCCCGCGGCCTGTCCACCGGCCTGGCACACTTCCTCGGCCTCGTTATAGGCTTCGACCATAAACTCGGTCAGCGTCTTGTAGCTCGACTTGACCTCGCGCGCCGTGACCTTGAGCAACTTGCTCTCGGCCAGCTCCACGACCTCTTTGGTATCGGTGGGAGCGTTATAGGCCAGCGCGTTGATCTCGTTGGTGGCGCCGATCAGCTCACGCAGCATCGAATCGCGGCGAACGATAGCGGCATGGTGCTGCCAGTTGACGAGCGACAGGGTCTGACCCATCAACTCCAAAATGTAGGCCTCGCCGCCCACGGCATCGAGCTTGTTGATGCTTCGCAGGTAATCGATCAGCGAGATGGAGTCGATGGGAATGCGGCTGTTGTACATATCGACCATCGCGGTATAGATGGTCTTATGAATGGGCCGGTAGAAGTCATCGGGCTGCAGCTCGACCTGGGCCTCTTCGACCACCTCGGGCGATAGCAGCATAGCGGCCAGTACATTGGCCTCTGCATCTTGGTTTTGGGGAAGACCCAACTTGGAGCCGCGGTCCTCAACCGTCAGCCCGGTCTCCCTATCGTCATATGCCATGAGCATCCTCATTCATATCGCTTGCGAGCATCCATAGTATCAGCCACGGTCCCCAAACGCGCCGCGCGCCGCCAATCATCACCGAACCAAACGGATGAACGGTCCTGTATATAGGACTTCGACGCAACGTTCACCATGACACTCACTCAGCGCAAAAAACAAAAGGGCGCCCTGGTTTCCCAGAGCGCCCTTCTTAGAACAAGATTGTTGCGTTGCAGCAAATGCTACTCGGCAGCAGCCTCAGTCTCGACCTCGGCGGTCTCGGCCTCGGCGACCTCAGCGGCCTCCTCGACCTCAGCCTCGGCAGCGAGCTCCTCGGCGGTAACGCCGACGAGAACGACAACCTCGGCCTTGATCTCGCGGTACAGCGAGATGGCAACGGTGTGGGCACCGGCAACCTTGATGGGCTTACCGAGCTCGACGCGCTTGCGGTCGATGTCCATACCGAGCTGAGCCTTGATGGCGTCAGCGATCATAGCGGCGGTAACGGAGCCAAAGAGGATGCCCTCGTCGCCGACCTTGACGTCAACGGTGACCGTCTTGCCCTCGAAGGCAGCCTTGGTCTCGTTGGCGGTAGCCAGACGGACGGCCTCGCGCTTGGCGATGTTGTTGCGACGCTCGTCAAGCTGCTTGAGGTTGCCCTTGGTGGCGGCAACAGCGAGCTTCTTGGGGAACAGGAAGTTCTCAGCGTAACCCTGAGCGACCTCTACGACGTCACCCTCGCCGCCCTTGCCCTTGATCTCATCGAGAAGAATAACCTTCATGATGCGTCTCCCTTCTTAGCCGCGGTCGCGGTTGCCACGAGAGGAAACCACGGGGACGGTGTACGGCAGGAGAGCCATCTCGCGGGCGCGCTTGATGGCGTTGGCGATGTCATGCTGATGCTGCGTGCAAGCGCCAGTGACGCGACGGGGCTTGATCTTGCCACGGTCGGTCATGTACTTACGGAGAAGCTGAGTGTCCTTATAGTCGATGAACTCAGTGTTCTCCTTGCAGAACTGGCAGTACTTACGACGCGGCTGACGTGCAGAAAAATCATTAGCCATGTCAAAATACCTTTCATTTGGCAACTTCGGCGAACCGAAGCCGCCTCTCACTCAAAAATAGGTGAACAACCCTTAGAACGGGATGTCCTCATCGTAGACGTCGACCGCGGGCGGCGTAGCCACCGGTGCGGCAGGACGTGCTGCGGGCGCGGGAGCTGCGGGGGCGTAACCGCCCTGATCGTAGCCACCCTGGCCACCACGGGAGCTCATAAACTCGATCTCATCGACGATGACCTCGAGCTTGCTCCTGCGCTGGCCGTCGCGCTCCCAAGAGCTGTAGCGCAGCTTGCCCTCGATCGCGACCTTGTTTCCCTTTGCCAGGAAACGGCTCACGGCCTCGGCGCGGGTGCCGAACATGGTGCAGTCGACAAAGTTGGGATAGTCCTCCCACTCGCCAGTCTGCGCGTTGCGGCGACGATCGTTCACGGCGACGCCAAAGGACAGAACCTGGGTTCCGCCGGCGGTGGCGCGCAGCTCGGGATCGCGGGTGAGGTTACCGGTGATGTTCACTCGATTGATGCTCATAACTCACTACTTCCTCTTGGGGCACAAGCCCAGTCCAAAACGACAGTCTTACTCCTGGTCGTCGCGACGGACGATCATGTGGCGGACCACAGCGTCGGTGATGCGCAGGACGCGATCAAGCTCGGCGATCTGGGTAGGATCTGCGTGGAAGTTGATGAGGGTGTAGTCACCATCGGTGAGGTCGTTGATCTCGTAGGCGAGCTTGCGCTTGCCCCACTCGTCAACGGAGTCGACCTTGCCAGCGCCCTCGGCGATCGTGGTATCGATACGCTTCATAACAGCGAGACGAGTCTCGGGGTCGAGCGACGGGTCAACAAAGAACAGCAGTTCATAAGCCTTCATATTGTCACCTCCTCTGGGCAAATGTGGCTTCAGGTCGTGAAGGTGCGCCTGAAGCAGGAAAAGACTTGGTAATAATATCTTTCAACCTCCTAGGCTGCAAGAATATGCAGCTACAACCTCATGACCTCCACATATGCCCATACTCACACGACGTTTCATGCGCATTCCAACCAAATGCTGACCAAAAGCTTGACGGATCTGTTGACAAGATACGGTGCCGTGGGGACAAGCTGAGCCAAGCCGCAGGTCAACGGGCACAAGACTGTGGTCGCAAAATGCATACCAGTGGCCCACAGCACCACCCAAAGATTTTTAAATTCATTGCCAAGTCGCTTATGAATACCCTTTTTGAACAATTGAGTTGATCAACCACGCTGGTCGGAAGCCGTTTTTTGGCACCTCAAACCCCACTGCAGCGCCAAGCGCGGCCAAGCGTTTTAAAAAATGCCAACTTTTCTGTTTGCACTTTGCGATTCCTCGTGTATACTGACTTTCGCATTTAACGGAGAGTTGTCCGAGTGGCCGAAGGAGCACGATTGGAAATCGTGTAGGCGTCAAAAGCGTCTCCAGGGTTCAAATCCCTGACTCTCCGCCAGTTAATTCCAAAGCAGGCCTTCGAGCCTGCTTTGTTTTTACCCCACGCGGAGGGGTGGCAGAGTGGTTGAATGCGGCGGTCTCGAAAACCGTTTGGCCTGTATAAGGTCACGAGGGTTCGAATCCCTCCTCCTCCGCCATTTTGGTTGAGAAAGCTCCCAACAACGGGAGCTTTTTTGTTTTGAGTCCCTTACAAACAAATACGGCGAAGGAGGAGGGATTCGAACCCGCCAGGGCGCAAAGCGTAAAGAAAACGCGCCCGTGGCGCGTTTTTAGCGCAGCGCGGTCGGCGTAAGCCGACCGGATAAATTTTGAGCGCTGCTCAAAATTTAGACATCCCTCCTATTCAACCACGCCCCCATCGCGTTCAGCATCAACCCAGATCCCCAAACATGGAACCTACGCCCGCATCCAGTCCCGACCGTTTGCCGAGCAATAGGGTCGCAATCGGCGCCGAACATGTACTATGTACGGGCATTGTCCAAATCCGTAATCCAAAGGACCCCATCTTGCCCGTCGTCGCCGCTATGACCGTTACCTCACACGCCACGGATGCCATGGTCGCCATCCCGTTTTGGCTCGAAATGTTCGCCGTCGTCGCGGCTTCAATCTCGGGCGTGTTGGTCGCGCGCGAGCACAAACTCGACCTGGTGGGTGCAGTTGCGCTCGCCGTGGTCTGTGGCTTGGGCGGCGGTCTTTTACGCGACATGACGCTGCAGGTGGGCAACGTCTACATCCTCAACCAGCCAATGGCGCTGCCGCTTTCCATTGCCACGGCAGCCATCATCTATATTTTCCCGGCAATCGTCGACAAACCCGAAAAACTCATTCCCCTGCTCGACATCATCTCGGTCGGTATCTACGCCGCCACTGGAGCAGACAAGGCGCTGGTCTACGGCTTTGCGCCGGCGGTGTGCATCATGATGGGCTTTTTCACCGCGGTGGGCGGCGGCATGCTGCGCGACGGCTTTATGGGCGTGGTTCCGGGCATTTTCCAACGTACTAACTTTTATGCCATCGCCGCCATCGCCGGATCGACAAGCTATGTGTGTCTCGTTATGAGCGGCATCATGAGCAATGTCGCCGCGCTGGTCGTATGCGTCGTCGTGACCATGGGTCTGCGCTGGCTCTCGCTGCGCTTTGACATCAAAAGCCCCACCGAGGAAGACATCGCGCGCTTCTTGCACCGCAAAAAGTAAACAGCACGGCACGACCCTTCGAAATGCAACCGAGAGGTTCTTTTAGAGCGCCCACGCGTTGGGTACCCTGTTAGGTGTATGTCGAGCATCTGACGAAGGATTCACTATGCCCTGTAATCAATTCCCGTCGACCCAGCGCCGTAAAGCGTGGGTCCGCATCACGATCCTATTCGCGCTCGTCGCCCTAGCGGTCACCGCACTTCCCACGGCGTCGTTTGCCGGCACAGACACCGCAGGCAACGTACTTGCGACCGACAATGACGCCAATTCGTCCGGCGTCGAAGGTGACCTGTACTGGGCAGGTCAGGCCCTCAACTTGGACGATGCGCCCATCGGCCGCGACATAATTGCAGCAGGCGAGAGCCTCTCCATCCGCGACTGCACGGTGGGCGGCGCCGTCCGCTTGGCGGCGCGCACCATCGACATTGCCAAGACTACGGTTGATGGCAGCGTGACCGTTGCCGGCCAGCATGTCGTGCTCAATTCCGACAGCACCGCCAACTGTTTCTATGCGATAGGCGAGACGGTTGCCCTGCGCGGCTCTACCAAGTCGGCAGCGCTTGCGGGCGATACGGTGACTATCGATGGCACCGTCGAGGGCGATGTCGAGGTTTGGGCCGATAAGCTCATCCTGGGCAAGAACGCCCACATCACCGGCACCGTGAACGCCCATGTTTCCGAGGACCCCGAGCGCGCCGCGGGAGCCGAGGTCGGCGCGCTCAAGATCGACCGCACCGAGAACGAGGATACTTCCACCGTTAACGATGTCATCGGCGGTATCGTCGCCGCGGCACTCTCGACCTGCTTTGTCGCTCTACTGCTCGAGCTCGTCTTTCCGCGCGCGACTGCCAGCGCCGCCGGTATGCTCCACCAGCGCCCCATGCCCCTGTGGGTGAGCGGTCTTCTGGGCACGGTCGCTATCGTCCCCGCCGTCCTACTGCTAATTATCTCTATCGCTGGTCTGTCGCTTGCCGGAGCCCTCATGTGCGGTGTTATTGGCATCGCGCTGGTATCGAGTGCCTTTGCAGGGTGCGCAATCGCGCGCATGGTCGGACACAGCCAGAACCGCTACGCCATGGCAGCCGTTGGTGGCGTAATCGCAGGCGCCCTCACGGGGCTTCCCCTCGTAGGCAGCTTCATCAGCGGCGTGGCCTTTGTCTTTATGCTCGGCTACGTTATCCAGATCATCTGGCGCAACGCCCACCTCAAGCCGCAGCAGCCGGCTAACACGCCAGAACTCCCCACCGCTTAGCCGCCAACCACCATAAAGGGGACAGGCACCTTTATGGTGGTGCAAAGCAACCTGTCCCCTTGCACCAAAAAGGGCGTCGACCATTGCGGTCGACGCCCTTTCTTGTTAGTCGCTATAAAGCTCAGCGCTTATTTGTTGACCTGGCCGGCGCGGACGGCAGCCTTCTTGCGGTCGGTGGCGTTGAGCAGACGCTTGCGCAGGCGAATGTTCTTGGGGGTGATCTCGACCAGCTCGTCGTCGGCGATGTACTCCAGCGCCTCCTCCAGCGAGAAGGTGCGAGGCGGCACCAGCTGGACGGAGATATCGGAGGTCGAGGAACGCTGGTTGCCCAGGTTCTTGGTGCGAGCGATGTTGACGACCATGTCGCCAGCCTTGCTACGCTCGCCCACGATCATGCCCTCGTAGCACTCGGTGCCCGGCTCAACAAACAGCTGGCCGCGCTCCTGCAGCGTACCCAGAGCGTAGGCAACGGCCTTCTCGGTGGTCATGGAGATCATGGCGCCGTTCTGACGGTTGCCGATCTCGCCGGCGTAGGGACCATACTCCAGGAAGGTGTGGTAGAACACGCCCTCGCCGTGGGTGACATTCATGATGCGGTTCTTAAGACCCATGATGCCGCGGGTCGGGATCTTAAACTCGAGGTGCGTCACGATGCCCGAGGTATCCATGCTCGTCATGATGCCGCCGGAGGTACCGAAGACCTCGACGACCTTGCCCGAGTACTCGTCCGGGCACTCGACGACGGCCTGCTCGACAGGCTCCATCTTGTTGCCGTTCTCGTCCTTCTTAAACAGAACGCGGGGACGACCGACCTGGAACTCAAAGCCCTCGCGACGCATGGACTCCATCAGAACGGACAGGTGCAGGATGCCGCGACCCGAGACCTCGACGCCGCTCTTGTCCTCGAGCTCCTCGATCTTCATGGTCACGTTGTTCTCGGCTTCGTTGAACAGGCGCTCCTTGAGCTGACGGGCGCCCACGATGTCGCCGTCGCGACCGACGAGCGGAGAGGTCGAAGCCTCAAAGACGATGGACAGAGTCGGCGGGTCGATCTCGATGGGCTCGAGCTCAACGGGGTTCTCGGGATCGGTGTAGACATCGCCGATATCGGTGCGGTCGATGCCCACGACGGCGGCGATGTCGCCGGCGCCGACTTCCTGGCATTCGGTGCGGCCCAGGTAGTCGAAGGTAAAGAGCTGCTTGACGGTAGCGGTGGCGCTGGAGCCGTCGTTCTTGACGACCAGAATCTGGTCGCCCTGGTGGATGGTGCCGGAGTACACGCGACCGATGCCGATGCGGCCAACGAAGTTGGAGTGGTCAATGGTCACGCACTGCATGGCCAGCGGAGCGTTCTCGTCAACCTCGGGAGCGGGCATGTCGTCGATGATCATATCGAGCAGCGGATACATGTCCATGTTGCCGTCGTTGGGGTCAAGACGGGCAAAGCCATTCATGGCGCTGGCGTAGACCACGTGCTCCATGGCGAACTCGAGCTGGTCGTCGGTGGCACCCAGGTCGGCCATAAGGTCCAGGCAGTCGTTGTAGGCCTTCTCGGGGTTGGCGCCCGGACGATCGATCTTGTTGATGACGATCATGATCTTGAGGCCGGTGTCGATAGCGTGACGCAGCACGAAGCGGGTCTGGGGCATGGGGCCCTCAAAAGCGTCAACCAGCAGCAGGGCGCCGTCGGCCATACGCAGCACGCGCTCGACCTCGCCGCCAAAGTCGGCGTGGCCCGGGGTGTCGATGACGTTGATCTTGACGTCCTTGTACTCGATAGAGATGTTCTTGGCGAGAATCGTAATGCCGCGCTCGCGCTCCTGGTCGTTAGAGTCCAGGACGCGGTCCTCGACCTGCTGGTTGGCACGGAAGGCGTCCGTGGCACGCAGGAGCTTGTCGACCATCGTCGTCTTGCCGTGGTCGACGTGGGCGATGATGGCGATGTTCCTCAGATTGTCTACGCGCATGTAGTTCCCCTATCTTCTATCCATATACAAACGGCACGCGTATGCGGCCCGCCCAGCGATACAACGCTCAGCGGGAATATTGAGCCTTTTACCGAAAACTCGTTTATTTTAGCGATTTTAGATAAGAGGGGTTTCCTCACCTGCAGGTTCAGGGTCGCTCCACATAAAACCATCGCCGGCGCCCATGCCCTCATACAGCACGTATGCCGAAAAACCGCTCTCGAGCGTGGTTTCGAAGAAGCTCACGAGTAAGGCGTCGTGATAGCCGCCGTCAATTTCGACACAACCGGTGTAGCCGATGGCATAGCGGGCGATGCGGCCCAGGCCCTCGTCCTTAAGACCCATCTTGTGCTCGGAGATAAAGTTGGTGGCCGCCTCGAGGCACGCCTCTTCGCCGTCCTCGTCGAGCGCCGCCAGATATCGGTTGGAAGCAGCGTCCTCGATCGCCACAACTACGCCCGGATTCTCGCCGGCGGCAAGGTCGTCCAAGAACGCACCAATCAGGTCACACACCATGGCGTCGAGCTCGGCGGAGACGTTACCGGCGTCCTGCATATCCTGTGCCATCTTTAGACCTTCCCATCGAGTCTGGCGTCGTTACAGTTCCTGTGCCTCGGCGGCGATCTTGGCGGCAGCGTCGCGGGCGCGCATCATATCCATCGCGCGCTTGTCGAGTACCTTGATCTGGTTGGTCAGCATTACTGCATCGACCACACCCCAGATTACCAAGCCTGTTGAAATCGAAAACCCAAGCGCACCAACTGTACCACGAAGGCGCGAGCAGATTGCCGCGACAAGGGCGGAGACGACAACCATCTTGATAAACGAGCCGCGGCGCTCGCGAAGCGTGCGGGCCTGCGTCACATAGGCAATGCGTGCCGCCTCAGAAGCCTCCGAGCGCATCTGGGCCTCGCGCGCAATGGCCGCCGCCTCAGCCGACATACCGCCGGCCATCAGCGAACACTCCGCAACTCTGCCGCCCCGCATTTAGAAGTCATCGGGGGAGAGCGTATGGACGAACTCGTCGAACTTCTCGAACTCTTGCTCGTCGTCGACTTCCTCGGCGTGGGTAGAAACAGTACCCAGGCGATTCATGATGTCGTCCTCCACAAACATGGGGGCATTGCTGCGCACGGCAAGGGCAATGGCGTCACTGGGGCGGGCGTCGATCTTGCGCTCCTCGCCATCGGCCAGTACGACGATCGTCGCGTAGAACACCGGCGGCTCGGCGCGAACGATCTCGATGCGCTCGAGTTTGGCGCCCAGGGCGTCAACGGTATCGAGCAGCAGGTCATGGGTAATCGGGCGCTCGGCGCGGCCGCTATCGATGCCGCGGCTGATGGCAGCAGCTTCAAACGAACCAGTCTGAATGGAAAGGGAACGCAGTGGCGCGGGCGAGTCCGATTTGCTGCTGCGCTCACGAAGCACGATAAGCGATGGCACGGGACCGGCG
The DNA here is from genome assembly GCF_002736145.1 of Collinsella aerofaciens. Lineage (NCBI taxonomy): Bacteria > Bacillati > Actinomycetota > Coriobacteriia > Coriobacteriales > Coriobacteriaceae > Collinsella > Collinsella aerofaciens. Next base: position 1,760,391 of record NZ_CP024160.1, on the reverse strand, counting down.
GCCATGACGATGGTCTCTATGTCGACACGAACCATGGAACACCTCCGGTACGTAGCGGTTAACACGCGGCAGCCCGCCGCATTGAATAGCTATACTACCCAAACTTTCGCACAGCACACAAAATCAAAGTAGTTAATTTGGGACGGGGCCTTTTTGACTACTTTCAGTAGGTAAGAAAAAAGCCTCGAGGCAATTGCCTCGAGGCTCTTCACGGTTTTGATGGTGGACCTGACAAGATTCGAACTTGTGACCTCCCGGTTATCAGCCGGACGCTCTAACCAACTGAGCTACAGGTCCATCATGGTGGAGGTTAGGGGGATCGAACCCCTGACCTCAGGCTTGCAAAGCCCGCGCTCTCCCAGCTGAGCTAAACCCCCACGGAGACAGTAATAAACACCCCAGCGGCGACTCGGCTCTCGCTGGGGTGTTTATTGCGAAAGAAAGTGGTGGACCTGACAAGATTCGAACTTGTGACCTCCCGGTTATCAGCCGGACGCTCTAACCAACTGAGCTACAGGTCCATCGCGCAAGGGATATATTAGACGAGTCGTTACGCGCGCGTCAACAACTTTTTTGAAAATCTTTGGGGGCGTGTCTGACGGGCGGGCGGGATGGGTTAGGTTTGCTGCTCGGACAGTCCTGCGCAAGACGAAGGCCACATTAAGTGGCCTTCTTTGCGTGCGGAACTCGCGACAAACCTAACCCATCCCGCCCGCCCGTCAGACACAGGTTCCACGATTGTCAAAAAAGCGGTCGGCGCGCAGTGCGCCGACCGCCGATATATGGGGTCTGATATTTTCTACCAGCTAGGGCCTCTTACTCGTCTAGGAGATTTTCTGGCATGTCGTTGCCGTCGCCTAGGTCGACTGGGGCCTCTTCGGTGTCGGCTGCGGCCTCGGCGCCTTCGGGCTTCTCCTTGGCGGCCGTCATGCGGGCTACGGCGCAGATGCGGTCGTTGTCGTCGACGGTCATCATCTTGACGCCCTGGGTGGCGCGGCCAGTCTGGCTAATCTCATCGGTCTTGACGCGAATGACCGTCGCGCCCTCCGTCACGATGAACAGCTCGTGCTGCGGGCCCACCGTCTTCATGGCCGCGAGGTTACCCTTACGCTCGGTCATCTGGATGGTGTAGACACCCTGGCCGCCGCGATTCTGCTCCGGGTAGTCCGCAACCGGTGTGCGCTTGCCGTAGCCGCGCTCGGTGATGACAAACAGATCGCCGTTGCCGTTAGTGACTTCCATGCCCAGAACGCTCACGCCGTCCTTCATACCGATACCGCGAACGCCGCTGGTATCGCGGCCGGTAGCGCGCACTTGCTCCTCGGAGAACATGATCGCCTTGCCCGCGGTGGTGGCTAGGATAATCTTGTCGCCCTCGCGCACGCGGCGCACGTTCAGCAGCGCGTCGTCGTCACGCAGGTTGATAGCGATCAGGCCGTCGCGACGGCTGCGGTCATATGCGCTCATCACGGTCTTCTTGACCATGCCGCTCTTGGTGGCAAACATCAGGTACTCGTCGGCAGGGAACTCGCGGCAGCTGATGACGCTCGCGATCTTCTCGCCCTCCTCGAAGGGCAGCAGGTTGACGATCGCGGTACCGCGCGCCTGGCGCGTGCCCACCGGCAGCTCGTGCACCTTCAGGCGATAGACCTTGCCCTTGCTCGAGAAGAACAGCACGTACTCGTGCGTGGACGCGATGAACATCTCGTCGATGACATCGTCCTCTTTGAGGTTGACGCCCGACACGCCCTTGCCGCCGCGTTTCTGGGCGCGGTAGGCGGCCACCGGGATGCGCTTGACATAGCCGGTGTGGGTGATGGTCACGACCATGTCCTCGTCGGCAATGAGGTCCTCGACGTCCAGGTCCTTCTCGACCTGGCTGATCTCGGTGCGACGCTTATCGCCAAATTTCTTGGAGATCTCGCGCATCTCTTCCTTAATGACGCCCAGGATCTTCTCCTCGTGCGCCAGCAGGTCCTCGTAGTAGGCGATGGCGCGGCGCAGGCCGTCCAGCTCTTCCTGAATCTTGTCGCGCTCCAGGCCGGTCAGTCGGCGCAGCTTCATCTCGAGGATGGCCGTGGTCTGCTCGGGCGTAAAGCCAAAGCGCTCGATCAGGCGGCTGCTGGCCTCGGAATCGGTCTGCGAGGAACGGATGATGCTGATGACCTCGTCGATATGGTCGAGAGCCATCAGGTAGCCTTCGAGGATATGCGCGCGGGCCTGGGCCTTCTTAAGGTCGAAGCGGGTGCGGCGGGTGACGACGTCGACCTGGTGATCGATGTAGTGCTGCAGCATCTCGCGCAGGCTCAGGCATTTGGGAACGCCGTTGACGAGCGCCAGGTTGTTGGCGCCGAAGGTCGTCTGCAGCGAGGTGTACTTATACAGGTTGTTGAGCACGACCTGCGGAATGACGCCCTTCTTGAGCTCGATGACCAGACGGATGCCCTTCTGGTTGGACTCATCGCGCATGTCCGAGATGCCCTCGATGCGCTTGTCGTTGACGAGCTGGGCGATCTTCTCCTGCAGGGTGCCCTTGTTGACCATGTAGGGAATCTCGGTAAAGACCAGGCGGTTGCGGCCGGTCTTGGTGGACTCCACATGTGCCTTGGCGCGCACGGTAATGGAGCCGCGGCCGGTCTCGTAGCTCTGCTTAATGCCGGCGCTGCCCATGATGATGGCGCCGGTGGGGAAGTCCGGACCGGGCATGATCTGCATGAGCTCGTCGACAGTGGCGTCGGGATTATCGATCAGGTAGCAGGTGGCCTCGATCGCCTCGGTGAGGTTGTGCGGGGCGATGTTGGTGGCCATGCCGACGGCGATGCCCTGGCTACCGTTGACCAGCAGGTTGGGGAAGCGTGCAGGCAGTGCCACGGGCTCGGCGAGCGATTCGTCGTAGTTGGGCTGCCAGTCGACGGTATCCTTCTGCAGGTCACGCAGCAGTTCCATGGCGGGCTTGGCCAGGCGGCTCTCGGTGTAACGCATGGCTGCCGCGCCGTCGCCGTCGATGTTGCCGAAGTTGCCGTGACCGTCGATGAGCGGCGTGCGCATAGAGAACCACTGCGCCAGGCGGACCATGGCCTCATAGACCGCGAAGTCGCCATGCGGGTGGTACTTACCGATAACTTCGCCGACCGTCCAGGCCGACTTCTTGTGTGGGCGGTTGGGGTAGATGCCACTCTCGTTCATTGCGTACAGGATGCGGCGGTGCACCGGCTTTAAGCCATCGCGCACATCCGGCAGGGCGCGCGCCGTGATGACCGACATCGAATACTCGATAAACGACTGCTTCATCTCGCGACCGAACTCCGAAATCTGGAGCTGGCCGCCATTGATATCCTCGCCGGCCGAGGCGCCGCGATCGACTTCGCCAAAGCTCTCCTCGAGCTCGCCGTCGTCGTCCTCTTCCTCGTCATCATCGGCATCGGGGTTATAGGCGTCAGGATCGCCGTCCTCGCCCTGCTCAGCACGGGCAAGCAGGCGCTTCAGATCGTCGGGCATGCCGGCATCGCCGGCCTCGCCCATACCCTCGTTATTGTTGATATCGTCTGCCACGTTACCTCCTCTTAAGCGTCAAGGAATCGTGCATCATGTGCATGCTTCTCGATGTACTCACGGCGATAGCCGACCTCGGAACCCATCAGCTCGCGCACGGCGCGGTCTGCCACCACGGCGTCCTCGATCGACACGCGCTGCAGGATACGGGTCCTGGGGTCCATCGTCGTCGAGGCAAGCTGCTTGGGGTCCATCTCGCCCAGACCCTTGTAGCGCTGGACGGTATAGCCCTTGCGCTTCTTGGTGATCTTGCCATCCTTGGCCTTGCCGTCTTCGTCGTTATCGTCGGGGTTCAGGCCCAGGCTCTGGATGGTGTCGCGCAGGATCTCGTCTTCGGGCTGGCGGCCGTTGGGATACACGTAGTGGATCTTGTTGCGCACCTTAATGCCAAAGATGGGCGGGCAGGCAACATAGACGTAGCCGGCATCGATCAGCGGACGCATGTACTTGTAGAAGAACGTCAGCAGCAGGATGCGGATATGCGCACCGTCGACGTCTGCATCGGTCATGATGATGATCTTGTGGTAGCGCGCCTTGGTGATATCGAAGTCGCCGCCGTCGCCGGCACTCGTCGTGACGCCACAGCCGATCGCGGTAATCAGCGACTGGATGGTGTCACTCGAGAACGCGCGATGGTCACCAACGCGTTCGACGTTCAGAATCTTGCCGCGCAGGGGCAGAATCGCCTGGATGTCTCGGCGACGGCCGTCCTTGGCCGAACCGCCTGCCGAGTCGCCCTCTACGATGAAGAGCTCGGTCAGCTCGGCATCGCGCACCGAGCAGTCAGCGAGCTTACCGGGCAGGGACGCCGTCTCGAGCAGGCTCTTGCGACGGGTCGCCTCGCGCGCCTTGCGGGCGGCGTTTCGCGCCTTGCAGGCCTGTTGCGCCTTCTTGACGATCTCGCGAGCGGGCTTGGGATGCTCCTCGAGGTAATCGGCGAGTCCGTCGGTCACGATCTTGAGCGTGAGCGCGCGCATATAGGAGCTACCGAGCTTGGCCTTGGTCTGGCCCTCAAACTGCGGATCGGGCAGCTTGACCGAGATAACGGCCGAAAGGCCCTCGCGCACATCGTCGCCGGTCAAGTTGGCGTCTTTTTCCTTGAGCAGGTTCTGTTTGCGCGCGTAGTCGTTGATCACGCGGGTGAGCGCGGTGCGGAAGCCCTCAAGGTGCATGCCGCCCTCGGGAGTGTAGATGTCGTTGGCAAACGACATGACGTTCTCGCCGTAGCCGCCATTCCACTGCAGGGAAACCTCGACCTCGCCCATCTTGGCCACAGGCGCGTCCGGGTCCGATTTGCCCTCGATGTAGATGGGCTCCTTAAAGGCCTCAGGGACGTCCTTGCCCTCGTTGAGGAACTTGACGAAGTCGATGATGCCACCCTCGTAGCAAAACTCCTCCACGTGGGGAGTCGCCTCGCGCTCGTCGGTCAGCACGATTTTGAGGTTCTTATTGAGGAACGCCGTCTCCTGCAGACGGTTGTGCAGCGTATCGAAATCGTAGATGCAGGTCTCGAAGATCTCGTCGTCGGGCCAGAAGGTGACGGTGGTGCCCGTCGAGTCCGAGGTGCCCACGACCTCCATCTTCTTGACGGTCTTGCCGCGCGAGAACTCCATCTCGTAGGTGTTGCCATCGCGACGAACTTGAACGACCACGCGCTTGGACAGCGCGTTGACGACGGAGATGCCCACGCCGTGCAGGCCGCCCGAGACCTTATAGGCCGAGTTATCGAACTTACCGCCGGCGTGCAAGATCGTCATGACGACCTCGAGCGTCGGGATCTTTTTAACAGGGTGCTCGTCGACGGGGATGCCGCGCCCGTTGTCGACGACCGTGATGGAGTTGTCGGCGTGGACCGTCACCTGGATCTCGGTGCAGAAACCGGCCATGGCCTCGTCGACGGAGTTGTCAACGATCTCCCACACCAGGTGATGCAGACCGCTGGCGCTCGTCGAGCCGATATACATGCCCGGGCGCTTACGAACGGCCTCGAGACCTTCGAGAATCTTAATCTCGCCGCCATCGTAATCGTTTTCGTTTGCCACACGTCCTCCTTCAGTCAAGAAAATGTGTACAGCCTTACTAGTTTATCGTAAAAAAATACCCTCGGGAACGAGGGTATTTGGCTCTACAAGGCCACCAGATGCGATTTAAGGCTCTTTTTTGCTTTGCACGCCCTTGGCCCACTCAGCACTGGCTCTCATGGCATTCTCGAGGGCCTCGCGCAGTTTTTGGTCTTCGATGGGCGCCACTTGGCACTCGATCTCGGTACGCTCGGCCTCACTTAGGTCGGCGTGCGGGGCCGGCGGTCGCTCGGTCGGCGCCGGGCGCAGGCGTTCCTTGGCGGCGGGCGGCGTGTGACCGGGCGCGGTGGTTTTGAACACCAGGCCGTCCACATGCGCACCGGCGCGCTCCATGCGCGCGCGGATGATCTCGCGCAACAGCGTCATTTCCTGCGTCCACGAGGGCGAGTCGAGATACACCAGCAGCTCATTGGACTCGGGCAGGTAGCGCAGTCCCGTCACATGCCGTCCCTCGCGCGTGCCCGAGCACACAGCGTTCCATGCGCGATAGACCGTGCGCGACTCCTCGGCGGCCTCCATCTGCGCGCGGCGCTCAGGGGTCGCAGCCGCCAAGATGCGCTGGCGCTCTGCGTTCAAAAACCCGCTGAAGGCGACCGTTTCGCTCTCGCGCTCGTAATTAGCACGTCTCACCCATGCTCACCACCTTGGCTCGATCAAGCAGGTCATCGGTAAAGTACCCCAGGTTGGTCGTAGTTATGACCGTCTGGATATCATCGCCGATCAGCCGCAGGAAAGCGCCGCGACGCTCGCCGTCGAGCTCGCTCATCACGTCGTCCAAAAGCAGCAGCGGGGCGGTGCCCAGGACATCGCGAGCCACGGCAACCTCGGCCACCTTCCAGGCCAGCACCAACGTTCGCTGCTGACCTTGGCTGGCAAATGAACGGGCGGAGCGACCCGCCACGGTGAACTCGATCTCGTCGCGGTGCGGTCCCACCAACGTCACGCCGCGGCGAATTTCCTCGTCGGCGTGCTCATCAAGGGCAGCCAGCATGCGCTCGTACGCCCAACCCTTCAGCTCTTCGCGATCCTCGACCTGGGGCAAATCCCCCAGCGTGGACGCATAGGTCACGTTGGCGGCCTCACCGGACGCCACTTGCCCGTAGGCAGTGTGCACATGACCCGCCAGCCGGTCGAGCAGGGCCAACCGGTGCACGAGCAGGGCCGAGCCCGCGCGGGCAATCGAATCGTTCCACGCGCCGAGCATCTCGCGGCAGCACCAGGTCTCCTTGAGCAAGGCGTTGCGCTGGGTTACGCAGCGCCCATAGGTGCTCGCAAGATCGGCATAGCGTGCGCTCAGCTGCATGCCAAAGTCATCGAGGGCGGCGCGGCGCACACTGGCGCCTCGCTTAACCATGTCCAGATGGTCGGGGCAAAACAGCACGCTCGGCAGAACCCCGCGCACACCGGCGGCAGAGCATCTCTTGCCGTTGCGGCTAAACGAACGCTTACCGTCCTCCGCGCTCAATCCCATATCAAGCACGCGGCCGTCGCCCTCGAGCCTCAGCTCAATCTTGCACGAGCCCACGCCGTCATGGACGAGCTCGGCTGCGGTCGGATGCCTAAACGAGGCGCCGCTCGTCAGCAGCTGCAGCGCCTCTATGAGATTGGTCTTTCCCGCCGCGTTGGGTCCCGCAAGTATCGTCACGCCCTCGTCCAGGGCAAGGCGATAACTATCGAAGCTGCGGTAGTGCGCGACGGAAAGATCGCGGGCGAACATGGTCATGGCGCAGCGCTAGATGCGGACCGGCATGACCAGGTACAGGTAGTTAATCTTGTCGTAGGACTTAAAGATGCCCGCCTGCGAGTAGCTCTTGAGCTCCAGCGTGATCTCCTTCTCCTTGGACAGGGCATTGAGGCAGCCGAAGATGTAATGGTAGTTGAAGGCGATGGTGCCCGACTCGCCCTCGGCCTCGACATCGATCGTCTCCTGCGCAAGGTCCTGGTCATTGGAAATGGAAGACAGGCCCATCTGCCCGTTCTCGACATCGATCTCGAACTTGACAGCGGGGTTGGCGCTCGCGATAACGGCCACGCGCTTGAGGGCGGCGTTAAAGGCGGCGACGTCGATCTTGACGCTCGTCACGCACGAATCGGGGATGAGCTGCTTGTAGTTGGGGTACACGCCCTCGATACGACGCGACACGTAGGTGGTGTTGCCGGCCTCGAAGACGACCTGGGTGTCGGTAGCCCCGATCATGATGGTCGCTTGGCTGGCCATGATGTTCAGCGCGTCGTTAAAGGCGTCAGCCGGAACGTTGAGCTCAAAGGAGCCCTCGAGGGTCGAGGTCTCGACCTGCGTATCGCACACGGCCAAGCGGAAGGAATCGGTCGCTACCAGGCGTACGGTGTTGTTCTCGACCTTCATGTGCACGCCGCCCAGGATGGGGCGAGCCTTGTCGGTCGAGGTGACGCGCCACACGCGGCCGACCATTTCGGACAAGACATCGGTCGGCAGCTCCACGGCACTCTCGATGGCATAGGCCGGAAACTCGGGGAAGTCATTGGCATCGAGCGTGTTCAGCCTAAAAGAGCTCTTCTCGCAACCAATCAGCACCTGGCGCTCGGACAGCTCAAAGGTGACCGGGGCATCGGGGAGGGTCTTGGTGATATTGGAGAGCATCTTACAGGGAATAACCATCTCGCCCTCTTCTTCGACATGCGCCGCGATGCGATGACGGATCGAGATGGTGTAGTTAGAGGTCTGGAATTCCAAGATGCCGTCTTGGGCCTTAACGAGCACGCCCGACAGGATGGGGAGGGTGGATGCCGAAGCGACACCCTTCATAACGACGCCGATGGCTTGTGTAAGCGAGCTCTGGCTGACGGTGAACTTCATCTTTTAATACCTTTCTATAGATATAAATATCTTAATAATAGTAATAGCACTGACGAAACTGTTGATTACTCCCAAAGACGCAGGTCAGACCCAGAAAGAGAATCGACAGCAACCTGTGTGCAACAGGGGTGGTTTTCCACGTTCAAAACCTGCGCAAAACTTTTCATCACCGCGGGTTGGGTTTTAGACACCTTATGCCCGTGGTTTCGACAAGTTTTCAACAGGTGTCTCTATTTCCCTACGAGCGCAGTGTAATTTTATCGCGCAGCGACTTGAGGTCTTCGGTGACGGTGCGGTCTTCCTGGATCATCTTCTGGACCTTTTTGTAACTCGTGCTGACGGTCGAGTGGTTGCGGTTGCCAAATTCGGCGCCCACCGCCGTGGTCGTCATCTCGCACATCTCGATGGCCAGATAGATGGCAATATGGCGTGCTTTGGCGATATTGGCGTTGCGACGCGGGCCGATGAGCTCCTCGTGCGTCACGCCGTACTGCTCTTCGATGACGGACTGAACCGTCTGGACGTTGATCTTTTTGGCCGATGTGTCGAAGTACTGGCTGGCGATGGCGTCGATATCGTCAAAGTTGAGCTCCCCGCCCTCGCGTTCGCGGTCGCCCGCCTCGCCGGCGCAGCGCTCACAGAAGCTCTCGAGTTCGCGGATGTTGGTGCCCGAGACCTCAGCCATGTGCTTAAAGTGCTCGTCGGTCAGGTGCCCGCTGTCGCCCCCATAGGCCGCCAGCAGCGAGTCGTCGCCTGCCTCGGGAGCGGCGACGATGGTGTTCTCGTAATAGCGCTGCAAGATCTTGTATTTCATCTCGTAGCTGGGCTCTGCGACCAGGCAGAGCATGCCGGCGTTGAAGCGGCTGGTCAGACGCTCGTCCATGCTCAGGTCCTTGGGGGCGCGGTCTGCCGCGATGACGACCTTCTTGTTGTTGCGGATGAACTCGTCCATGAGCTGGAAAAAATAGTCCACGCTCGCGCGCTTGCCGATGATGTTTTGGATGTCATCGATGATGAGCACGTCCACGCCGTGGTACGCCTGCATGATGGGGGCGTTGCTCTTCTTTTGGCGGTCGAACTCGGTCATCAGGTCGTCCAGATATGCCTGGGAGTTGGCATACTTGACCTTGATCTCGGGCGACTTCTCGGCGAGCTCGTTTTTGATGGCAAGCAGCAGGTGCGTCTTGCCCAGGCCCGATTTGCCGTAGATGAACAGTGATGTGCACGTGCCGCGCTCGTCCGCGAGGGCGGCAAACTTGAGTGCCGAGCGATAGGCATGGCTGTTCTCGGGGCCGTAGACAAAGTTCTCAAAGGTAAATTTTGAGTTCGCGGCGAGCGGGGCTCCATCCGTATTCTGCTCGGCCAGTACGGTCGGTGCTGGCATGGGTGAAGCGGGGGTCGCGGCTTGCGTGGACTTAGTCGGCGCTCCGCCCTTCATCTGGTTCATCATGCGACGAAAATCATCGGCCGAGAGCGTGTTCTTGATTGCGATGCCCGAATCTGCGCCCGCCGCTGCGTCGTGAGCGATGGGCATGTGCGTGACGGGTGCGTTCGTTGACGTCGCCGCCGCGGTCGGCAACGGTGCCATGGTTTCACGGGAAACATCGCTGTGCTGGTGCTCGATTGTCGGCACGTCGCCTGCGGAGGCCGGCGCCGCCGGGGAAGCAGCGGGTGCCGTGGCGGGCGCCGTCGCGGCAGCGGATTCCGCTGCGGTGCCTTGCGGTGCCACGATGTCGAGCGCAATCGGTGCAAAGGCGATTTCTTCCAGATAGGCCTCAATAGTCGGCTGATGCTTTTTGAGCTGCGCGATGGCAAAGCGCGAGGGGGCCTCGATCGTGAGCGTATCTTCGGTCAGGCTTATGGCGCGCGATTGCCCCAGCATGTTGATGAGGCGTGCATCTTGGCCGTCGCGCTGGCAAAAGGCGATGGCATCCCCCAGGATGATGCTTGCTTCCTCGTCCACTGTCTCTCCCGTTCTTTAGCTCTGAGCTCGCACGCGAGCGGCGCCGAGTTCGGTCAGATGGTATTTCTGGCCATGCTTGATGACCAAGCCGGCCTGCGCCAAGTCATTGAGCGTGCGTGACCAAGTGGGGGCCGAGTTTCCAAACGCCCTCGCCAGATCGGTAGCACCGCACGCTTGATTTTGCGCCAGATAGCCCAGCGCGGCGTTGCCGCGATCGCTTACGAACACGTCCGGTTGTGGCTGCGCATACTGATTTGCTGCATTAGGATACATCATTTGAGCTGCTGGTTGTTGAGAACTCTGCATCGGCGGCATTTGCTGTTGAAAACTTTGAGGCCACTGTTGGTAAGGCTGCGGAGGCATCTGCTGGGCCCAGGGGTTGTACTGCTGCTGCGGCATCTGCTGGTACGGCTGCTGATATCCCTGCTGGTACTGCTGCGGGAACTGCTGGCCATACCCCAGTGGCGGCATCTGCTGATATGGATATCCCTGTTGGTACGGCTGATAGCCCATTTGCTGGCCACCCGGCGCCCCCGTCGCCTGCTGCATTGCCGCTGCATCCTGATCCGCCAGCGGCATGGCCTCTGGCACGTTTGGCGGCATCGACACCGATGCCGCCTGGGGCTCTTGTGTAGGAAGCATTCCGGGCTGCTGCATCTGTCCCACGCGGGGCTGCATCTGCTGCGTTGCCATGGGCTGCTGCGCAAAAGCTCCCGGCAGGGGATATGTGGGCTGCTCCGTCTCGGGCCGCACGGCAGCACCGCGTCCGCCGGCGCGTTCGATTTCCTGCACGCGCTTAGGGTCCAGGCTTACCGTAACCACGGTGCCGTTGCCCATGTTGTCCTCGATGGACACGGCCCCGCCGGCGTTTTCCAAATACTCCTGCACCATGGGAAACCCTGCTCCGGTTCCACGGATATAGCGCTTCATCTTGCTGTTTGCGCTGGTAACGCCAAAGTCGAAAGCGCGCTCCTTGTCGTCGATGCCGGGTCCTTGATCAGCAAAGCGGATGGTGTCTCCGCCGTCCAGAATCGAGATGATGGGCTCGGCAAAGTGCGCGTGGATAAAGTTTTCGACAATCTCGCGGATGACCATGAGCGAGATATGGCCACCCTGTTCTTTCATGCACTGGTAGACGGTGTTGGTCGTCTCTTCCAAATACGTGCGGACATCTTGCGGATCAATGACGATCACACGCGGTGTCGACAGCATGTCGTCATAGACGGCGATGCGCGCGGCGTACATGGCTTTTGGCGCCCGCGTGGTCGTCTGCTCGCCTTCCTTACGCTCTTCGCGCACGCCGGTGATGTGCTCGTTGTCGGGTGCCGGGTCTCCGGAATCGACCATGGTGTAAAAGTCGTCAGACATGCCGCTCGCAATCTTTCAAAAGGTTTCGAACAAATAGTAGCTCACCGGGCAATGTTTCTCATCTTTCGACAACTTTTCAAAACCTGTTGAAAACTTTGGAAAACGGACGAAAAGTTCTCAACATTGCCAACATGACCTGTTGAAAACTCGATGAAATATCGTGAAAAGTTGCCATGCACCGCTAAATCGAGCTCGGCTTATGGGGGAACCGTGTGAACTGCGCAACCTTTTACCTTTGATTTCTTGACATTTGAACATTGATTTCCCTACAATCTTCAAGCTCACGTGTCTATATCTGCGTCCGCGCCCCCGCGGACACTCGAAATGCAGCAGGAGGAACTTAAGATGAAGCGTACGTATCAGCCTAATAAGCGTAAGCGTGCCAAGACCCATGGCTTCCGTGCCCGTATGGCCACTAAGGGTGGTCGTGCCGTGCTCGCCCGTCGTCGCGCCAAGGGCCGCAAGCGTCTCACTGTCTAGCAGCGATACACACATCTCGCATGAAGACTATTAAGTCTCGGCAAGATTTCGAGCATGTGTTCAGTCAGGGGCGTCGTTTCAATCACCCTCTGATTCGAATGACCATATGTGAATCGGTTGGCGAAGGCGACTCCGGAAGGGTCGCCTTCGTTGGTGCTAAACGGCTCGGTTGTGCTGTCGTGCGCAACCGTTCTAAGCGTGTGATGCGCGAGGCCGCCCGCAGCTGTGGATTTCCCGTTGCGGGTTATGACATCATCTTGTTCGCAACTCCCAAGACGAGGGTTTCCTCGCCGCAGGAGATGGACAATGCATTGCGTTCGCTTATGAAACGCGCCGGCGTTGCCGGGGAGGAGCGATGAGCAATCACGTTTTGCGACGTGTTGCCATCGCTCCTATTCGCATATATCAACAGGTTATTTCGCCCTTATTGCCTGACGCCTGCATTTATTACCCAACGTGCTCGCAATACGCCGTCCAGGCGATTGAGAAGTACGGTGTTTTGAGAGGCTGCTGGCTTGCCGTGAGGCGCATCGCTCGCTGCAATCCCCTGCACGTCGGCGGTTATGACCCTGTGCCCTAGCGGGCACTCGCTATCGGAGGAAAACTTACATGTGGGATTGGATCGTTAACATCCTTTTCGAGCTGCTCAAGCTCATCCAGACCTTTGCGGTCGACTGGGGCCTGTCCATCATCATCCTGGTGGTCATCATCCGTCTGCTGCTGACGCCGCTTATGCTCAAGTCGACTAAGTCGACGGCGCGCATGCAGGTGCTGCAGCCCAAGATGCTCGAGATCCAGGAGCGCTATGCCGACGATCCCCAGCGTCAGGCCGAGGAGATGCAGAAGTTCTACAGCGAGAACAAGTTCAACCCGATGGCTGGTTGTCTGCCGCTGTTGATTCAGATGCCTGTCCTGTTCGCCCTCTTTACGCTGCTGCGTAACCTGCCGGACTACTTTAACGACGGCACGTTCTCGTTCTTTAATATTCTGCCCGACCTGACCACCACGCCGAGTGCCTCCTTTGCCGATGGCTTTATGGTCGCGCTGCCTGCGCTGGTCTGCCTGATCCTGTTCGCTGTCCTGACCCTGATTCCGCAGCTCTATATGTCGCGCAACCAGACCGGCCAGCAGGCTCAGAGTATGCGTATGATGGCCGTTGTCATGACGGTCATGATGCTTTGGATGGGCTGGAGCCTTCCCGTTGGTGTTCTGCTGTACTACGACGTCTCGTCTGCTTGGCAGGTTATCCAGCAGATTTTTGTGACGCAGAAGGTCATCGACAAGGCGAAGGCCGATGAGGAGGAGCGTCTTAAGAACGCGCCGCTGCAGGTTGAGGTCACTCGTCGCGAGAAGAAGCCGCGCCCGCACAAGAAGAAGTAGTGGGATATCAATCTTATTTAGGTACCTAACTTTTGGAGTACGTTATGTCTGAAGAGATCATCGAGGATATGCTTGAGGAGGTTGCCCCGCAGGTCGCGGGCGATTATCCCGAGATTGCACAGCGCTACAAGGCCGGTGAAGAGCTGACCGATGAGGAGCTCGACACCATTGCCGATGTTGCGATTTCCATCCTGCGTTCCATCCTTTCGCACTTCGATGCCGCCAACTCTCCTATCGATGAGTATGAGGGCGACGAGGGTGAGCTGATTTTGGATGTAACGGCTCCCGACCTTGCTGTTCTCATTGGCCGTCATGGTCGCACCCTTGATGCCCTTCAGGTTATGTTCTCATTGCTGGTGAGCCGCAAGCTCGGCTTTAGGTATCCGGTTGTAGTGGACGTCGAGGGATACAAGAGCCGCCGTCAGGACAAGGTTGCCTCCATGGCTCAGTCTGCTGCCGAGCGTGCCATCCGCACTCATAAGAGTGTTTCGCTTCCGCCCATGAATGCCTACGAGCGCCGACTGGTTCACATTGCACTTCGTGGCAATGACGCCGTCGATACTCATTCTGAGGGTTCTGATCCCGATCGCCATGTGGTGATTGTTGCTCGATAAACTACTCGAGCTTATGCTAAGGGGACGTGGTTTCCACGTCCCCTTTTTTTGTCAAAAGTTCTCGATACACTCATTTTTGTCAGAAAGGAGCTTTCGTTGTTAGTACTTACTGATCAGCAGGCTGACGAGATGTTGAGTCGTCTAACTTCCTATTGCAAAGAGTATTCCTTGAGCGTAACTGATGTTGAGCTGAGGAAATGTATTCAGCATTTGGATTTGGTTCTGGAAACAAATAAGACAACCAATCTCACCCGTATTCTTAACATAGAAGATGCTGCGGTTCTTCATATCCTCGACTCTCTTGTTTTGCTCCCTTATATCAATAAGGCTCCTGAGGGAGCTTTGCTCGATATGGGAACAGGTGCGGGATTCCCCGGTATTCCTTTAACCATAACCACGCATCGTAAAGCTACTTATATTGACTCTGTTGGCAAGAAGGTTGATGCTGTCAATTCTTTTGTCCATGCTCTTGGATTGAAACATGCTCATGCGGTCCATGATCGTCTTGAAGAATATGCTCGAAGCCATAAGAAGCAGTTCTCTGTCGTAACCGCCCGCGCACTGGCTCCTCTACCGATTCTTGTTGAGTATGCAGCTCCGTTCCTCAAGGATGGAGGGCTATTTGTTATCACCAAGGGTAATCCTTCGGATGAGGAGCTTGCTTCCGGCATGTCAGCAGCTAAGATTTGCGGCTTCACTTTGCTTCTGAATGATGCAATCGATTTGCCTGAGGGCTTGGGCCACAGGGAGTTCATTGTTCTTAAAAAGAGTCATCCAGCATCCGTTTCATTGCCTCGTGCAAATGGCATGGCAAAGAAGAATCCGCTTGCCTAGATGTTTCACGTGAAACATAATGGATACTAACAACTTGCAGTGTTTCACGTGAAACATGGCGGTTGATATCGAATCGGAATGTTTCACGTGAAACATCCTCCGTTTGACAGCTTTAATACACACCAGGAGGGACCGTGGGATTTCGCGACGTTAAGCGTTCTAAGAGCGCAAAAGACACGCGTATCATTGCAATCATCAATCAAAAAGGCGGCGTCGGAAAGTCAACGACGGCTGTAAACCTTGCAGCAGCACTGGGTGAGCAGGGTCGTAAGACACTGATTGTCGATTTTGATCCGCAGGGAAACAGCACCAGTGGATTTGGTATTGAAAAAGAAGACCTTGATCACTGCATCTATGATGCATTGTTGAATGATGTGCCGGCAGAATCGCTTGTTCTTGATACAAATTGCAAAAAGGTATTCGTAATTCCAGCTACGATTCAGCTTGCAGGTGCCGAAATTGAGCTCGTAAGCGCAATTGCTCGTGAAACCCGCCTCAAAGATTTGCTTGAGCCGATTCAGGACGAGTTCGATTTTATTTTCATTGACTGTCCTCCTTCGCTCGGCCTGCTTACTATCAATGCCTTGACCGCAGCAGATAGCGTTTTGATTCCAATCCAGTGTGAGTATTACGCACTTGAGGGCGTTACGAAGCTGCTTGAGTCAATGAAGATGGTCAAATCACGTCTGAACAAGGGCTTAGACACCTATGGCGTGCTTATGACCATGTATGACTCACGTACTTCTTTGTCGAATCAGGTTGTTGAGGAAGTTCAATCGTACTTTGGTGATAAGGCGTTTAAGACGCTGATTCCCCGTACGGTTAAAATCTCTGAAGCTCCGTCTTTTGGAGAACCGGTAATTACCTATGCACCTCAAAACAAGGGTGCAAAAGCGTATATGAACCTTGCAAAAGAGGTGATCAAGCGTGCCTAGTGCAAAGAAACGTGGCGGATTGGGGCGTGGACTCAATGCTTTGGTCTCTGAGGCCGAGTATGAGACCGGTGGTTCCGCTGCATCTGCTTCAAATGCCGCATCTGAAACAAAACTACCTATTGAGGATATCGTTCCCAACCCTAATCAACCGCGAATTCACTTTAATGAAACTGAACTTCGCGAGTTGAGCGAGTCAATCCAAGAACATGGCGTTTTGCAGCCGCTCTTGGTTCGCAAGCATGGAAACGGCTATGAGATCATCGCTGGTGAGCGTCGTTACCAGGCGTCAAAGCTTGCTGGTCTTGAGGAACTGCCTGTCATCATTAAGGAAGTTAATGATGAGGAAATGCTCGCTCTTGCTCTTATCGAAAACCTTCAGCGTTCTGATCTGAATCCCGTCGAAGAGGCTAAGGGCTATCGCCAGCTCATCGATGCTAGCGGTATGACCCAGGAGGCATTGTCGAAGGCCGTAAGCAAGTCACGCTCTGCAATTACAAACTCGCTGCGCCTTCTCGATCTCCCCGAAGAAGTTCAGCAGATGATTTTTGAGGGTAAACTTACTGCTGGTCACGCACGTGCGATTCTTGCAGTTCCCTATGAGGATGCTCGAATTCGACTTGCAGAGAAGGTTGTTGCGGAGGGCCTTTCCGTAAGAGCGACAGAAAATCTTGCTCCATTGTTTTCTGCCGGAGAGACACCTAAGACGCCGCGGCCTGCAACGCCTCAGTCTTTTAAAAAGGCTGCGCGTGTACTTCGTCAGGTATTTAATACCAACGTGCGCGTGAAGAGTTCGCGTGGAAAGAATAAGATTGAGATTGAGTTTAAAGACGAGGAAGAGCTCTCTCGTATTCTTGGTGAAATGATTCAGTTTGATCAAGGTGGCCAAGATGAGGAATAAGATTTTTACTGCAATTGCATTGGCGACGACTGTCGCGGCTGGTGCCTTTGCTGGCTATAAGATCGCGACAGACGATGAACTTCGAGGTCGTTTGCTTCGTGGCGCGCAAGATATCGTTGATACATCCAAGAAGAAAATGGATGTTATGACAGAAGATGTTGCCATGCGGACTGCTCAGGTAACGAAAAATCCTAAGATTAATCAAGGTTGGGTTAGCAACCAATGGGAAAATGTAGGCTATTAGGTACCTAACAATTACCCTGCATATTTTGAGGGGCCCTTGTCTGATTCATGAGACAAGGGCCCCTTATTTTGTCCGTAAAAAATGGGAAAGGTAGCAGCTGGTCCAAAATTGAGGTCAATAAATGAAATGGCCCCGGTTGCATATCCTGCAACCGGGGCCGTTCGATGTTTCACATGAAACGTTTTGGGGTGCGACTCCCCTATGCGTTCTTCTGAACTTTGAAGCGCTGCTTCAGCTGCCCGCAAGCAGCGTCAATATCGTTACCACGGGAGTTACGAATCGTGGTCTCGATGCCACGGGACTCAAGACGACGCTGAAGATCCTCAACCTTATGAATCGGCGACGGCTTGAGCGGGCTGCCCTCGATGTCGTTAAGCTGAATGAGGTTAACGTGGCACAGCGTTCCCTCGCAGAAGTCGCAGAGCGCCTGCATCTCGGGATTCGTATCGTTGACGCCTTCGATCATGGCATACTCATAGGTCGGGCGGCGGCCAGTCTTCTCGGTGTAGAGCTGAAGCGCCTCGTGAAGGCGAAGCAGCGTGTACTTCTTAACACCGGGCATGAGCTTATTGCGCGTCGACTGGATGGCGGAATGCAGGGAAACTGCAAGAGTGAACTGCTCGGGGATATCGGCAAATTTGCGAATACCGGGAATAACGCCGCTGGTAGAGACGGTGAGGTGACGAGCGCCGATACCGATGCCATCGGGGTCGTTTAGGATACGCAATGCCTTGAGAACCTCGTTGTAGTTGGCAAACGGCTCGCCCTGGCCCATGAAGACAACGCTTGTGGCACGCTCGCCAAAGTCGTTGGATACATGAAGCACCTGGTCGACGATCTCTTGAGCGGTCAGAGAGCGCTTGAGGCCGTTGAGACCGGTAGCGCAAAAGGCGCAGCCCATGCCGCAGCCTGCCTGGGTGGAAACGCAGACAGAAAGCTTGTTACGACGGGGCATGCCGACAGTCTCGACGGAAATGCCATCGTGGTACTCGAGCAGATACTTGCGCGAGCCATCTTTGGAAACCTGCTTGGTGAGTTCAGTCGGCGTATCAAAGGCAAAAGCCTCTTTAAGCTGCTCACGGAAAGCCTTGGGAAGGTTGGTCATATCGTCAAACGAACAAACGTTCTTCTCAAAGACCCATTCGATGAGCTGCTTCGCGCGGAAGGCGGGCTGGCCAAGTTCGGCCACGAGCTCGCGAATATCGTTTTGGCTCAAGTCGCGAATGTCCTGAGATTTAGTCCTGGGATTCATGGAAGCCTTTCGATTTTGGGGAAACGTAGAGGGTATCGCTACAATATGGTATCAGCTGCAGAAATTATAGAGGAGGAGTCTGCCCATGCCGGGTAAAAGCCTAGAGAACATGCACGTAGCGGTCTTGGCGGGCGGTCATTCCGCCGAGCGCGAGATCTCGCTCGATTCGGGAAAGAACGTTGTGGTGGCACTGAAGGAAGCCGGCTACACCTCGGTGGAGCTGCTTGACACGGCCGCTGATGACTTTATGGTAACCATGGCGACCAGCGGATTCGATGTGGCATTTATCGCCATGCACGGCGCCGGCGGTGAGGATGGCGCCATGCAGGGTGCCATGGAGACCCTGGGTATCCCCTACACGGCCTCGGGCGTACTTGCCAGCGCCTGCGGTGCCGACAAGGAGGTCTCTAAGCTCCTATACGTCAAGGCGGGCATTCCCATTGCCCCCGGCCTTGCGCTCGAGGTGGGCGACGAAGTCGATATCGATCATATCGTCGAGGTTTGTGGCGAGCGCTGCTTTGTGAAGCCGGCCGTCAACGGTTCCAGCTATGGCATTTCCCTGGTCCATGAGCCCTCCGAGCTGCCCGCGGCAATCGCCAAGGCGTTTGAGTACGGCGACAAAGTGCTGGTCGAGAAGTGCATCGAGGGTACCGAGATCACCGTCGGCGTATACGGCGAAGATGACGTGCGCGCCCTGCCGATTGTCGAGATTCGTAAGCCCGAGGACTGCGAGTTCTACAATCTGGACGTGAAGTATGTTGACCCTACGGACATCCATCGCATTCCGGCGCAGATTTCACCCGAGAATTACGCTCGCGCTCAGGAGCTTGCCTGCGCCGCTCACAAGGCCCTCGGTTGCCTGGGCATCTCGCGCAGCGACTTTATTGTGAGTGAGGACGGCCCCGTTATCCTCGAGACCAATACCATTCCCGGAATGACCGATACGTCGCTGTATCCGGATGAGATCCGCCACACCGACGACATGACGTTCCCGCAGGTCTGTGACAGCCTGATCCGTATGGGCCTTCGTCGAGCGGGCATTGCATGCTAATCGAGGACGCGGTTTCGTCAGGAACGCCGCAGTTTGTCATCGACTCCTATGCCACGCTTGCCGACCGCGCCAAAACGCAGTCCTTCGGCCTTATCGAGGAAGATGTGATTGTCCTCGATACCGAGACCACGGGTCTTTCGGTGCAGGACAACGAGCTGATCGAGATCTCGGCGGCCCGTCTTTCGGGCCGCGAGATCGTCGACCGCTTCGATACCTTCGTGCATCCCAAGCAGCTGATTCCCGCCGAGATTACCGAGCTCACGAGCATTACAAATGCCGATGTGGCAGATGCCCCGTCGGCGGTTGAGGCCGTCGCCGCTCTCGCCGATTTTGTCGGTGGCTGCCCGGTGATCGCACACAACGCCACGTTCGACCGCTCGTTTATCGAGTCGGTCAAAGGCGGCGTCAACGTGAGCGATATTTGGATCGATTCGCTGGCGCTGTCGCGCATCGCGCTTCCGCGCCTGGCCTCGCACAAGCTGTCTTTTATGGCCGATCTGTTTGGCTGCGACTCGGTATCACACCGTGCCAATGCCGATGTCGACGCCCTGTGTGGCGTATGGCGCGTGTTGCTCGTGGCGCTCACCGACTTGCCCCAGGGCCTCATGGCGCGCCTAGCCGACATGCATCCGGACGTGCCTTGGTCCTATCGTCCTATCTTCTCATTCTTGGCAGGGCAGAACCCTGGTTCTATCTTCTCTCTCAGCGCCGCTCGTGCTGACGTTCTCAAGGCCGATCGCGCCGACGATCGGGTGGACGCCGATGAACTGCCGGTTCTCAAGATGCCGAGTCGTGAGGAGATTGAGGCAGACTATGCGCCAGGTGGCCTGGTCAATCGCATGTATCCCACCTACGAGCCGCGTGATGAGCAGATCGCGATGGCGCTCGAGGTCCGCGATGCGCTGGTCACGGGCACTCATCGAGTAATTGAGGCAGGCACAGGCGTCGGCAAATCGATGGCCTATCTGGTGCCTTTTGCCGAGGCAGCACGCCGTAACAACATCACGGTTGGTATTGCGACCAAATCGAACAATCTTGCCGACCAGCTCATGTACCATGAGCTGCCAAAACTTGCCGAGCAACTGGACGGTGGTCTGTCATTTTGCGCTCTCAAGGGGTATGACCACTATCCGTGCCTGCGCAAGCTTGAGCGCATGAGCCGCGGCCAGGTCGAGATTACCACCAAGCGCGATCCGGCGGACACGCTCACGGCGGTCGCGGTCATTATGGCGTACGTCTGCCAATCAGCCGATGGCGACCTCGACTCGCTCGGCATTCGGTGGCGCAGCGTCAACCGTCCCGACTTTACGACGGCCTCGCGCGAGTGTGCTCGTCGCCTCTGCCCGTTTTTCCCTGATAAATGTTTGGTCCACGGCGCTCGCCGTCGTGCGGCGCATGCCGATGTGGTGGTCACCAACCATTCCCTGCTGTTCCGCAACGTCGCGGCCGAGGGCAGGATTTTGCCTCCGATTCGTCATTGGGTAATCGACGAGGCCCATTCCATCGAGCGCGAGGCGCGCCGTCAGTGGGCGCGTGTGGTGTCGGCGGACGAATCACGCGTTCTGTTTGAGCGTCTGGGTGGCTCGAGCACCGGCGCGCTAAGCCAGGTTTCCCGTGATTTGGCAACCTCCGAGGGCTCTACGCTCTATCTGGGCCTTACTGCCAAGGCGACGTCGACGGTTGCGCGCGCGAGCATGGCGATCGCCGGCGTGTTCGATGGCGTTCGCGAGCTCGGTCGCCGTGCCCGTGGGGGCTATGACAATGCCAATCTATGGATTGGCCCCGAGCTGCGCGAATCTGACGACTGGCATGATTTCTTACCGTCGGCCTACACTGGCATCGACGCATTGGAACAAGCTGACAAGAGCGTCGACGCGCTGGTGCAAGCCGTCGCCGCCGACAAGCCAGAGGTTGTTGTCGACCTGGGTGATATCTCGCGCCGCCTGCACGAGCTGGCCGAGAACCTCAAGCTCATCATTGATGGTACCGATGAACACTACGTGTATTCGCTGCAGGTCAATCGCAGGCTGCGTGCCGGCGGAGAGTCTATGACCGCAGAGCGCATCGACATTGGCGAGGCCTTGGCAACCGAGTGGCTGCCCGAGGTTCACACGGCTATCTTTGCCTCGGCGACCATGACGGTGTCCAAAAGCTTTGAACACTTTAACCACGCGGTCGGCCTCGATCGCATCGGTGCTTCAACATCCTCATCACTGCACTTGGACTCGAGCTACGACTTCGATTCGAACATGGCTGTAGTCGTTGCGGGCGATATCCCCGATCCGCGCGATCGTGAGAGCTATCTTACGGCGCTCGAGCGCGTGCTGGTCGACGCCCATCTTGCCATGGGCGGATCGGTGCTCACGTTGTTCACCAATCGGCGCGACATGGAAGACCTGTACGCCCGCGTTGAGCCCAAGATGGCCCGTGCGGGTCTGGAGCTCAACTGCCAGCAGCGCAACTCATCTCCTCGTCGCCTACGCGACCGGTTTATCAACGAGCCAACCTCGTCGCTTTTTGCGCTTAAGGCCTTCTGGGAGGGGTTTGACGCCAGCGGCGAGACGCTGCGCTGCGTCATCATTCCCAAGCTGCCGTTCTCGAGCCCCACGGACCCGCTCTCGTGCGAGCGCAACCTGCGCGAAGACCGCGCTTGGGCGCGCTATTCGCTGCCTGAGGCAGTGCTCGAGGTCAAGCAGGCGGCCGGCCGCCTTATCCGCTCGTCGACCGATTGCGGCGTGCTGATTCTGGCCGACCCGCGCCTGGTGACGAAGGGCTACGGAAAGAAGTTCTTAACGTCGCTGCCCACGAGCTCCTACCAGCGCATCGAATCGGCACAGATCGGTCACTATCTGCAACTGTGGCGCGCACGCCACGAGCGGCGGCGCTAAAGCGGACAGACGAGGGTTTTTGCCATATCGCACAGACGCTTTGACAGGGTGGGGTCATCCAAGATGCGGATGGCTCCACCCGCTGCGATTATCTGGCTCAGTAGCCAACGCTCGGAGCCGTAATGCACGGTTACCGTTGCCATGTCTGCCCCGCTGCGCTCGATGAGGGTGATGCCGGCCCAGTCCAGATGCTCCGCCATATCGAATGGCATCAAGAGCTTTGCGCTACGCTGCGTCCGGGCAAGGGAATCGTGGAGGGATGCAACGTCCGGTGCGTGAGGCACGACGGAGTCTTCCGTCAAGGTGAGTCCCTCGATTTTATCCATGCGATAGGTGCGCTGCTCATCGACTGCGATGTCCCAGGCAATCAGGTATGTTTGGTCGCCGTTTGCCGTAATGCGCAAGGGGTCGACCAGACGCTCGCGTGGCCGTGCATCGTCCATCGAACGATACGAGATGAGGCAGCGAACGCCGTCCTGAATGGCGCAGCTCAGCTGCTGCCAGTGCGACCCGTGGTTGACGGTGTCAAAGACGCGCTGGTTATAGCCGAGCTCTTCGGGTAGAAGAGCGTGTCGAATCCGAGCTGCCGTCTGCGGCTCGATCCCCAACGATTCAAGTTCGTGGTTGAGCACGGCGCCCTCGGCGGCACTCAAGCGCAACGGTAGCACACGTCCGGCGTCACCGGTGAGGACCACACGCTCGCCGTGGCATTCGCAGATGATACGCGCACCCGATTCTCGGTCCGCGAGCGTCGAGACGATCTCGAGAATCTCGTCGAGCGACGCCCCCGTGATGTCAAAGCGACTGCAAATCTCGTTTCGAGTCATGCCGTTCTCGCCGGCGGCGTAGAGGGCCTCCATGAGGTCGATGGCGCGCGAGAGCCTCTGCTCGCTGGTGAGTTTACGCACGGGCATGCTCGTGCACCGTCCTTTCGATGAGGTGGTTCCACGCCTGTTTGAGCGATTTGGGGGCCATGGGCCTCATGCCGTCCATGGCGTGGGCCATGCAAAATGAAGCGGCGGCTTCAAGGTCGCGCACGTCAACGGTCCAGATCCATCCCGCATCGGTGTGTGCGAGCTTACCTCGCCCGCGCGTGAGACCGTTGATCATATCGATCTGCGTCTGAGGGGCGAATGAGAACGTGGCTGCAACGGGCGGTCGGTCGGCAAAATCGAATTCAAAGAACAGGTAGTCGTTGAGGTTGAAGTCCGCAGGGATGGTGTAGGTCTTCGAAGGACGCCAAGCGCGAACGATACGGTCGCAGCGGAATGTCCTGATGTCGTCGGTGGCATTGTCGAGGCCGCAGAAGTACGCCACGCCCTCGCGCTCGAACATGCCGTAGACGCAGACGGTACGCTCTTTCTGCTCGCCGCGTCCGTTCTGATATAAAAATCGCAGCGCGCATCGCTCGGCAAAGGCGCTCCATACCGCATCGACGGTGGGAGAGCGGCGGATCGGTGCTTCGTCCACCGCCGACATGCCGGTGAGGTAGGCAATTTTGGAGCGAATATCGGCAAGCGGCGCGGCAAAGGTGGAAGAGCCGGCCGCTAGCGTCTGGTCGATGGCGTTGAGTAGGATGTCGGCGTCGTCTGCGGTGATGAGGCCGCCTGCTGCAAACGTGTGCTCGCGGTCGATTGTCCACGAGCTTTCCTCGGTCTCCTGCGCACCGGCGGGGCGAACCTCCTTGATTAAGATGCCACGTTCGAGCAGTTTGTCACGATCGCGCCGAAACTTGCGCTTATCCGAGTCGATGTTGCCCGAGCCATATCCCAGGTCGGAATCCAAGACGATCTGCTCGGTCGTCAGCGGTTCGGGGGAGCTGTTGAGCACAAAGAAAAGATTGAGGATGCGCTGAGCCGTTTTATCGAAACTGGGCTCCGAATTTTCCTGTTTAATTGTCGCGGTCGCGTCGCTTGCCGTCATAGAGTCCTCGCATGAGAAGGTGGTTTGCTGCCATGATTTTAGTCCGATATGGAGATTAGGCTATATCCTTGTCCGCTCGGGGCGTTAAGATGGCCCGAATTCGGTCGTTTGCGCTCGCTCGGGGTATACTTTCGACTATATACGGTTCTAATGTGCATGCATTGGGCCTATTTGTCGGATTATGGATGTGGAGCGCACATGGCGAACACCCAGAACTATATTAACCACCTGCTGCAGAACACCGGCATTACGCCGGCATGCAGCGAAGAAGAGCGCTTGGCTGCCGAGGATATCGCTCAGATCTTCCGCAACCACGGCTTTGATCCCGAGGTTCAGGAGTTCAATGCCCCGGCGCCCAGTAGGTTGGCATTTGCCGTTACCGGTATTCTTGCGTTTGCCGGCGCCCTGCTGATGGGCATCGGCGGCGGCATCGGCTTGGTCGGCACCTTGCTGGCCATTGTCGGCGCCGTTCTTTACGTGCTCGAGCGCACGGGCCACCCTGTGGTTTCGCGCCTGGGCAAGACGGGCGTGAGCCAAAATGTCATCGCCTATCACAAGGCCTCGGGCCCGCTCGCGTCTCCGCGCAACCGCCCGGTGGTCGTTGTCGCACACTACGACTCTCCCCGTGCTGAGCTGCTCGCTCGCGAGCCCTATGCTTCGTATCGTGCGCTCATCGCCAAGCTGTTGCCCGTTGCCACGGTTGCCCCTGCTGCCGTTGCCATCTTGCGTATCCTGCCGCTCCCCGGCGCGCTCAAGGTTCTGCTGTGGATTGTCGCGATCCTCGCTTCCCTCGTTGCGCTCGCCAACGCGGCAAACATCATTTCTAACCGCTACATTCTTCCCTATACGTCCGGCGCGGTGTGCAACAAGTCTTCTGTCGCCGCTATGCTCGGCGTTATGGACAACGTTGCTCCCTTCCAGGGCGAAAACGAGTTTCCCGACGATGTTCCGTTCGATACCTATTTTGGGGAGCAGAAGCGTCGTGCCGAGGAGATGGCGCGCGCAGCAGCGGAGTATGCCGCGGCCCAACAGCAAAACGACTACGGCAACACCATCGAGTATGAAGAGCCTACCTACGCCGAGGACGAGTTCGGTCAGCCGATTGCTCCCGACGCTCAGACCGAGCCCGAACAGGGCGAGGCTTTCGACGAGCAGATCGAGGGCTTTGAGGGTGCGTCTGCCGACGAGACGCTGATTGGCGCCATCGTGCCCGAGGATCAGAATCAGGCTGTCCAGGCCGAAGAGTTCAATGACGAGGTTCCCACTGCCGAGCCGGCGGAGGAGCCTGTCGCGGCCGAGCCCGAGCCCAAGCTCTATCGCAATGCCGCCGGCAACATCCGCTTTGGTTCGGATGCCATCCGTGCGCTCGGAATGCTTCCCGAGTCCTGCACGCTCGATTACGAGGAAGGCGAGGAGCCGACGTTTGAGCCCGAGCCTGCCCCCGTCGTGACTGCACCTGCGCCCATTGTCGCCGTGGATGATGAGTCTGCCGCGGTTACCGCTGCCGTTGCCGAGCCCGAGGCGGTGTCCGCGATCGATCCCGCGGCAGGACTGGACATTTTGGCCCCCGCCGCGCCGGCGCAAGACGTTGCGGACGAGTCTGACGACGATTACGTTGAACAGCCGAGGCGCGTGTCTTACGAGAGCGATACTGATTTCTCGGCCGAGATTCCCGCGGCAACGCCCCATGCCGATATTGCATCCGCGTTCTCTTCGATTGGCGCCAGTGCTTCCAACTTCTTTAAGGGTGCGCTTGCAAAGGGCAAGAAATTTGTCGACGATTTCGAGGAGAAGCGCGCTGCCGCACGCGAGGCTGCCGAGCAGGAGGCTATCGCTCAGCAGCAGGCAGCCGAGGCGGCACGTGAGCGCGCGGCGCAAGAGTTCGAGCAGAACGAGACTATGCAGTCCGTGCCCGTCGACGCTGCCGAAGCTACAACGTCCTTTGAGTCCCAGCAACCGGCGTCCGCGGATGTTGTTGAGGCGACGACGTCTTTCGAGGCTCAGCAGCACGTCGATAGCACCATGTCGTTTGATGCCGCGAAGTTCGATTCCACGATAACGTTTGAAAAGCAAGGCACCGCGATTGCCGAGCCCCTTCCTGCTTCCGATGAGCAGGACGACGCGGCAGACGATGACGAGCCCATTGATGCTGCCGAAATTCAGGATGCTGCCGAGGACGAGCCCGTCGAGGCCAACTCTGACGAAGAGCAATACGCGGCAGCCGAGCAAGATGATTCGACCGAGGTCGAGCAGGAGGAAGTGTCTGCGGTTTCCGAGACTCCCGAGACGGATGAGTCGAGGCCTTACTCCACGCAGATTTTCACCATGCCGACCCCGAGTGGTTCCGGTGCCACGGTTGCCGATGTTTCTCCCACCCAGGACGAAACAGTCGATTCCCTTATGGCCCAGATTTCCTCCCAGGCATCACCACGCCCGCAGATGAATGTTCCCGATCCGGCGTCGGCTCCGTCGCCCGCACCTTCCTCGTCTCCGCTGGCTTCGGTCCCCGATCCGTCGCTGCCGTCTATGAAGCAGGCAAACGTTGCGTCTCGCACGTCGCTGTTCGACCTTCCCGATCCCTCTGCCCAGGTCAACGACCCCTTTGCTACCGCTCAGGGTCCCGAACCCACATCGGCACCCGTTGCGCCTCCTATGCCCGCTGCGTCGGGCGCGCAGCCGATCGAGACCATTTCGGCTCCCGCCCCGGCGGCACCCAAGCCTCGCAAGCGCGGTCTGGGCGGCCTGTTCGGTCGTAAAAAGAAAAACGAACAGGACAGCATGAGTGATTGGCTGGGCGTCGAAGACGATTACGATGCCAAGAAGTCCGGTCGCGGCATCGGTTCGTGGGATAATTTCGAGGACGATAACGATGGCTGGAAGGGCGGCGCTACGTCTTCCGACGGCGCTTCTTCCGAAGATATGCTCTCGGCTGTCGCCTCTATGGGCGATGATGAACTGCTCGGTCACGATATCTGGTTTGTGGCAACGGGCGCCTTGGATTGTGATGGCGCCGGCATGAAGGCCTTCTTGGCTTCGCATCGCGATAAGCTCCGCGGCGTTTTCTTCATCAATCTTGAATCCGTCGGCGCCGGTAGGCTTTCGGTGGTGACGGTTGAGGGCGAACAGCAGCTGCTCAAGGGCGATCGCCGCATCATGAACCTGGTCAGCAAGGTGTGCAAGTCGTTCCATGTCGATTGTGGCGCGCTCGAGATGCCCTATGCCAAGACCGATGCCTACGCCGCGCTCGAGGCGAGCCGCCGAGCCCTCACCATCGCGGGCGTGGACGGCACGCGTCTGGCTTGCGCTCGTACCGAGGACGACCTGCCCCACAATGTCAACCCGACGAACATTGCCACGGTATCCGAGGTCGTGACCGAGGTTATCCGCCGTTCGTAGACGGAGCTCTAAGGAGTCAACGTGTTTTCGTATATTAAGCGCCATTGGCCTGTCTACGTGATTTTGACCTTGATTGCCATTGCGTTAGGGTTTGGAGCTGCCTACATCGTGGGCGCGAAGGGCTCGACCCCCGCCTCCGCAATCAGCGAAGAGGTGGAGCAAGAACAGAGCACAGGTGCCGATGGGATTCCTGAGTCCGAGCAGGCAATCGTTGATGGTGGATCTTCGTCTGCAGAGTAGATACGGCGATTTAAATGATTGAAAGCGGGCGAGCCGGGGGACTGGCTCGCCCGCTTTTTCATCGCGCTAGCGCTTCTTTGGGATTGACCTAAGGCGAGCGAACCATAGGGCTGCGGCACCCGAGGTCAGGAGCGCGGTGATGCAAGCGGCGATGGGAGCTGATCCTGTTGCCGGTAGGTCCTGCGGTAGGGTACAGCGTTGAATGACACGGTCCTCGTCATGTGACTCAAGTTTATCGCCGCCGCCGTTGCGGCAAAGATCGACGCGTGCGCTGTTGGTGAGTGCAGTTTGGGGTGTATAAGCCGACGTTGCCTGCATGTGCACGACTGCGCCCCAAGCATCTGTGCCAAGGATTGCTTTGGCATCGTCAAGGTCGTCGTGCTCATCTTTGAGATCATCACGGGTCCAAGAATCCGTATCGCTTCGAGTCGTAAAGTCGGCGGCTACCGCACCGTATTCAATGCGAATGCCCGTTACGACGGTATTGGATGCAAGGTCGAGTTCTTTCGCCTCGAGTGTGGCGGATTCCGTGGTCGAGACATCCGCCTTCCAGAGGTGCCAGCCGTCGTAATCGACGAGGCGGCAATCTTCACCCAGACTCTCTTTTACTTCGTCGGACTCAAGCCAAGGATTTTCGTGCCCATCGTCAAGCGTCGCGTTTGCCGGCTCATCGACGTCTGTCGAGTCCAACGGCGTCGTGCGATACCACACGTTGCACAGACCGTTGAGGTCGCCGATGGCGACGGGGGTTTCGATTGAGACGAATCTCGCCGTACCGTCTTTGGCGCACTCAAGATCATCGGTAATCGTAAACTCATCAACCCAGGTAGCGGAATCGTTTCGAGCATCGATGGTATAGGAGAAAAGCCCATCCGTATTGGTTTGCATCGCGGCGCGGTTTTTTCCATCGCCGTTAGCCAACAGACCCTTCCCGATAGGTTGGACAAGTTCCTGACGCTTGTCGACCTGTCCTTTGATCTCGATGGGCGCATCCTTCATCGCGACGGATTGGACTTCTCCCGTATCCTTTATTTCAA
Organism: Collinsella aerofaciens; assembly: GCF_002736145.1. Taxonomy (NCBI): domain Bacteria; kingdom Bacillati; phylum Actinomycetota; class Coriobacteriia; order Coriobacteriales; family Coriobacteriaceae; genus Collinsella; species Collinsella aerofaciens. The sequence goes on along the minus strand of NZ_CP024160.1, from coordinate 1,731,419 downwards.
ACGCTATCTCCTCGGCAAGGTCATAGGTCCGCGGAGACATCGTTTCGCGCAACGAGTAAGTGCCGGGTGCAAGATGTTCGATGCGGTGCGGCTTGTCGGATGAGGTCCAGGAGTCTATTTCGGTTTTATCGGGACCATATAAGGTGAGCTGTGCGCCTTTCACTTCCTGCTCTCCGCTTGCATCGACCTTGGAGATATCAACCTTGGTGTAATCGTCGGATACGTTAAGCCGTGCTTCCACAACGGGTGTTTTCTGGTCGGCATAGGTAAGGTCGACGATATGGTGCGTCCGGTCGAGTAAGAAGCCGGTCGGCGCTTGAGTCTCGACAACCTCGTAGCGTGCGGTGCCAGATCCCAGCGGGAGGTCGTCCGCGCGTGCTTCTCCAGTTTCATCCGTCGTGACGGTAGCGACAGTCTCACCGTCGAGCGCGGCAATGCTACCGTCGGGGCGCACGATATCACCTGAGGCACGGATCTCAAAGATGGCGCCCGCGAGGCTGCTGCCGTCTACGGCATCGGTTTTAACGATCCTGATGTTTCCGGTCGCGGCGTGGTCATAATACGAGACGATTGCAACGGGCGTTAGGTTTATATCGGCGGGTATGTTTACCTCGATCTCTCCGCCGACAAGATAGGGCTCTTTGGCCGAGGTTTCGCGTACATAATAGGTGCCCGGCACGAGCGATTCGGGCAGTGTGACGGTGCCGGTCGCGTCAGTCGTAAAGGTGTCCATTACGTTATGTGCTGGATACCAGCATGTTTGTGAGACAGGTTTGTGATTGCTGTCGAGGAGTTGGAAGGTGAATCCGGCTAGGGGAACAGAAGCGCCTGTTTGGGCATCGCGTTTTACAATCTGGAGATGCGTCGACAGAGCGTGGTTGTCCACGATATATTGAAGCTCGGCGCCGTCGGAAATCTGATTGGCCTCGACGGTCCATTCCCCCGCACGTTTAAAACCCTCGGGGACGGTTTCCGGAACCTCACGAACCGTGTAGCCGGCGCGGTCGTATGGGACGGCTCCGTGGACACCGGCTGGTCGCTTGCCTGTGCCGAACCATGCTTCGGGCTGGTCTTTGGTGGAGGCAAAGCCATAGATGTTTGTAGTCAGTGTGCCAACAACCTGCTGAGAGCTGTTACTGACAACCTCAAAGACAACATCTCCTGCCGGCTGCTCCAGGCCGGATTGATCGCTATTGCCGTAGTCCTTGAATTTGGAAATCTCAAGGTCAAACGCAATAGGGATATCGGAAACGCGAGATTCGATCTCGACCACGCCTGAATCGCCGAGTTGGTCGGCTCCAACGGTGTAAGACCAACTGTCACCGGAGGGCAAATAGCCCTCGGGCGCCTTCGATTCATAGATGGTAAAGGTTCCCAGGGGGACATCGGTGAGGGTAGCTCGACCGCTTTCATCGGTCCTGAGAGTTTGTGTCCATCCAGGGGTTGATTGCGATACGCACACGAATTCTGCTCCTGCGAGCGAAGCCCCAACTTGGGGGCCTGCATTCGTTGCGGCGTCGAGCTTTACAATGCGCAAGGTAATGGTGCCGGGTTGTTCATCAATGGTGACGTATCCGCCGTTATCCGTCGTGGTAAAGGTAATGCGATCGTGCAGGGGGATATAACCAGCTGGCGCTGTTGTTTCAACTAGGTAGTATGCCGTGTTGGGTAGGAGTGTTGCCCGCGCTCGACCGTTGCTGTCCATCTGGACGGTGCCGACACGCGCGCCGCTGGCGCTCTCAAAAACATCGAATGTTGCCCCGTCAAACTGATAAGTATTGTTTCCGCTGGTAATGGCAGCGTTTGCAGACTGCTTTTGGAAGGAAACAGAGACCGCCGGCAGTACATAGAGCATGTCTTGACGTTTGCTGCCGCCCGATACGGTTCCTATATAGCGCCGCGCGCGGTGCGGAGCGGCTTTGATGCTTCCTGATTTTGCGCTGTCGTGGAGCCACCGCGCAGCCGCCACGACTTCATTGTCGGCGGTAAAGTGCCCACTCTTGGTTTTGCCCTGAGCGGTCGTGTAGGAGTAGGTGCCGTCGACATGGGTAGTGCCGTTGAGCATCCATACGGCAAGCTGGGTGGCGGCGCGGGCGCGATCGGGTGAAAGATGGTAACCGCCAAACGACGTGGCGGTAGGATATCCGTGACAAACGATTGCCGCGAACTCGTCGTCGAGCCACACCCAGCCTTGATCAAAGTTGAGCCATGGGCCGCCCGGCTTGGTGGGCCCGGGGCGTTCCTGGTTCATGCAGTAGGCAATCGAGGCGTCTTGAGCTTCATATTTGCCGATGAAGAAGGGCCCACAATCATCGCTAATAGTACGGAAGCCGAGCTGGTCGTAGCCATCGACGGCAAATGCGGCTCCCGGTGCTAGGCAGCCGAACAGCAGGAAGAGGAGCAGGAGCAGCGGACCTGTTGCGATTGCGCTGTGGACAGAGTGCGTGGGTGCGTTGGACATGGCTGCTCCTTATCCCTCGTGCGCCGCATGGGGAGGTTGCGACGCGTAGGATGAGGCTACCCCCGAGGTTCATGCGGGTAAGTACCGGAGCCTGACCAAAAGCTTGCCCAATTCCTGACAAATTGAGCTCGAATACAACAATCAGGCAAAAGCGCAGGTAGAAGATAAGGAGAACAGGAGGCCAAAGGTCCTCGTCTCCACAATTGATGCGATTTTCAAACGAATCTCCACAGCTAAAACAAGCATCGCCACCCTTGTATCGAACAAGACAACCGCGTTATACTAGCCAACACACAAGCGGGCATCGCCAAGTGGTAAGGCATCAGCTTCCCAAGCTGACACTCGCGGGTTCGAGTCCCGTTGCCCGCTCCATTCGAATTTCAGGCACGGTAACGTTTCGCTACCGTGCCTTTTTCAATAAAGTGCCGGGACTCGAACCCGACAGGGTGCGAGCGTTAAATAAACGCGAAGCGTTTATAGCGAGCAGGCAAGGTCGCCGATAGGCGACCGCAGCCGGTGCGGATTTGCGAAGCAAATACGCGGACGTCCCGTTGCCCGCTCCATCGAGCGCGGGAGACCTTGGGACGGCCAATTCAACAAAGTCTTCCCCATCGTCTCCGTGAATCCGAGGAGATCGACCGCAGCCGGTGCGGATTTGCGAAGCAAATACGCAGACGTCCCGTTGCCCGCTCCATCGAGCGCGGGAGACCTTGGGACGGCCAATTCAACAAAGTCTTCCCCATCGTCTCCGTGAATCCGAGGAGATCGATCGCAGCCGGTGCGGATTTGCGAAGCAAATACGCGGACGTCCCGTTGCCCGCTCCAATTCCAAAATGTTAGGTTAATGCCTGCTGCCCATACTTGCACCTGCGCACGGTACAATGGTTGGGTTACGACCAACGTGCCAATAACCAAAAAGGAGCCGCTATGATCGATCGCTATACCCGCCCGGAGATGGGACACATCTTCTCCCTCGAGAACAAGTACGCCATTTGGCAGGAGATCGAGGTCCTGGCCTGCGAGGCCCAAGCGGAGCTCGGCAAGATCGGCATTTCTAAAGACGAGGCCCAGTGGATCCGCGACCATGCCAACTTTGAGAAGGCAAAGGTCGACGAGATCGAGGAGGTCACGCGCCACGATGTCATCGCCTTCCTGACCAACATGAAGGAGTACATCGACGCCGATGTTCCCGAGGGCGACCCCAAGCCCAGCCGCTGGGTTCACTATGGCATGACCAGCTCCGATCTGGGCGACACGGCTCTGTGCTACCAGCTCACCCAGGCCTGCGACCTGATCATCGAGGACGTCAAGAAGCTCGGCGAGATTTGCAAGCGTCGCGCCTTTGAGGAGCGCAACACGCTCTGTGCCGGCCGCACTCATGGCATCCACGCCGAGCCGATGACCTTCGGCATGAAATTCGGCTCTTGGGCCTGGGAGCTCAAGCGCGATCTGGATCGTCTTGAGGACGCCCGCAAGAATGTTGCCTTCGGTGCCATCTCGGGCGCTGTTGGCACGTACAGCTCCATCGAACCGTTTGTCGAGGAGTATGTCTGCGAGCACCTGGGTCTGGTTCACGACCCGCTGTCCACGCAGGTTATCAGCCGCGACCATCACGCCTATCTCGCCGGCGTTCTCGCCACCACCGCGGCCACCTGCGAGCGCATCGCTACCGAGGTTCGCAATCTGCAGAAGACCGATACGCTCGAGGCCGAGGAGCCGTTCCGTAAGGGCCAAAAGGGCAGCTCCGCCATGCCGCACAAGCGCAACCCCATCACCATGGAGAAGGTCTGCGGTCTGTCGCGCGTCGTGAAGTCCAACGCCCAGGTTGCCTTCGATAACGTCGCCCTGTGGCACGAGCGTGACATTTCGCACTCCTCTGCCGAGCGTGTCGCTCAGGCCGACAGCTTCATCGCCCTCGACCACATGTTCCAGTGCCTCATCCGCGTTATCGACGGCCTGCAGCTGTACCCTGCCCGCATGATGGCCAACCTCAATAAGACCCGCGGCCTCATCTTCTCCTCCAAGGTGCTGCTGGCCCTCGTCGACACGGGCATCACCCGCGAGGACGCGTACGCCATTGTGCAGGAGAACGCCATGGCAACCTGGCACGAGGTGCAGGATTGTGTCTCCGGCCCCACCTTTAAGGAGCGTCTCGAGGCCGACCCGCGCTGCACCGTCAGCCAGGAGAAGCTCGACGAGATCTTTGATCCGTGGGACTTCCTCACCCGTATCGACACGGTCTTTGATCGTCTGGAGCAGCTGAGCTTCGAGTAGGCTGGCTTTATTCGACCGCTTGCGGATACATTTCAACCATTGGCGCCTTGCCCGTCTTGGGCGAGGCGCTTTTTTTCGTTGCTGCCGCAGGCTCCGGTAATAGAATGAAAATTCGGCTGCTGTTTTGATGAAAGGAGGCACGTGCCCAGACGTATTAAACGAGGCGCTATCGTCTCGTTTGTGCTCATACTCTTTGTTGCCGTCTGTGCGGGCGCCCTGACGTATACCGTTCGACGCAGTCCTTCCTCCTCGAATGAAGCCGATAAAGATCTCCCGGTGCTCAAGATTGGCGTTACGGATAATGACCCCTATGTGTATGTCGATACCACAGGCGATTACGCCGGTATCGATATCGATATCGCCCGCGAGGCCTGCAAGCGTGCTGGAATCAAACCGCAATTTGTTGACATATCTTGGAATGATCGCGATCGCCTGCTCAAAAACGGCGATATCGATTGTCTGTGGTGCGACTATTCGCCCAATTATCGCGAAGACGTTTATTGCTGGACTGAGCCGTATCTGACCGTGACAGTCTCGGTCGCCGCCAAGAAAACGAGTGGTATTAAGGGTTTGACGTCTCTCGATGAAAGCAAGACCATTGCGGTGATTGCGGGTTCGGTGAGTGAACGCCGATTGCTTGCCGGGGACCTGGGTATCTCGCCGGATGTGCACGTCAAATCATATGGCTCTGCCGAACTCTGCAAAGCTGCCCTGGTCAAAGGTTATGTTGACTGTTGGATGGCGGACGTTCAATCGCTCGACCGGCTCGTCGCGCAGTATCCCGGTGTTTATCGCGTGTTTGCCGACGACGTTATGACAGTTGACCTGGGCGTTGCGTTTGAGAACAGCTATGAAGGGGAGTACGTCAAAAACCTCAATACCGTGCTGTTCGACATGGATCGGGACGGCACGATTGATCGTATTGTGAGCAATTACAAGGCAGGAGCGACGGCGGACGGGCAAAGGGCGGAATCATGACAAATGACAAGTGCCGCTTGCGTCGAAAGGGTTTGGTCGCCGCGGCTATCGGCGTTGTGGCCAGCGTTGTCCTATTGAGTTTGCTCTACATGGTCGGCACGCATCGCTGTCTCGATAAAACGCTTGGGTTTGGCCAGGAAACCATGGTGTTTCTAAAAAACGCCTGCAAAAAATATGACCGATATGAACAGGGAAGAAAAACCGAGGCGACGCACAATTTGGATGCTGCGCTCGAGTCGTTTGCGGCGTTCTTGCCGCCTGATCGCGTTGAAGTCAACGACGATCTGGTCGAGGAATATGTCCATACCGAGTGTCTTTCGGGAATGTTGGTCATGGACGCCGACGGCCATATGGCCGCTCATTACGATGTCGACGGTCGCGATCCTCTGATGCTGTGGCGAGAGGAGCTGGCCTGTTCGCCGGTCGCATCGATGTATCGAGGCTCCAAAGTGTCCTACTCGACCGTCGTAGAGCGTCGCGGCGTCGACTTTGCCGTGAGTGCCATTCCGTACGGTGATGGGGTGGCGTTGGGGTATCAATCGCTTGCGGCTGAGCCCTCCGATGACTATTCATACGTTATCGCCGACGTGCTCGTGAACAACACGTTCCATCAGGGTCCAACGGTGCTCGTGATGCGCGATGCGCAAATCGTATCCTCAAACGATTCGACCGTCGATATAGCCCTTGCCCGACTTCTTGCCGATAGCGGAACTGACTGGAAAGACGAAAGCCTAACGCGCGTCGAATATCAGGGAACTACCTGGTATGCCGTGCGTGCGGCGTATAAGGACTACCGCCTGTTTGCGCTCTACCCCAAATCTGAGGTCATGTCTGGCAGGATTGCATTTGTCGCTGCCGGCGTGCTGGCGTGCCTGGCGTTTTGGGTCGTAGTGCTGTTGGTGCGCACTATTGCCGACCGTCGCAACTTGGCCGAAAAGGACAAGCAGCTCGGCATCATCAATGCCATCAGTTCTGCGTATGAGTCGACCTTCCTGTTGCATCTCGATACGGTCGAGATCGAGGGAATTAACATGTCGCCGTCGATGGCGAAAATATTTGCTGAGCATACCGAGGCATATGACTTTTTGGACACGGTTTGTCGAGACGTTGTGAGTCCCGAAAGCCGCGAAGTGGTCATGGAGCTTATAGATACAAGTACGCTTCGGGACCGTATGGAGGGCGTGCCGCACTTGGATGCCAAGGTGCGAGATTGCCGAGGTGCTTGGTATTCGCTGCAGGTTGTTCCGCAGCGTCGCGATGAGCGGGGCCGACTGGAATCGGTCGTCGTGGCGACGCATAACATCTCGATGGCAAAGCGCGCCGAAGAGCTTTCTTTTCAGGATAAACTGACGGGGCTTCGCAATAGAAATTACCTTGAGTCCCTTGGCGACGACTCGGTGAACAAATCCCTGCCCGTGAGTGTGATCATGATGGACTGCAACCACCTCAAGCGCACCAACGATCTTTACGGTCACGAAATGGGTGATGAGTTGCTGCGGCGTACGGCGTCTGTATTGAGGCGGGTGGCAGGCGAGAAGTTTGTGCCCATGCGCGTTGGTGGAGATGAGTTTTTGTTGATATGCCCCTACACTGATCGCGAGTCCGCGCGTCAATTGGTGCAAGATCTTCGCCGCGGTCTTGCTGCGGCGAGCGATGATGCGCTGGCCGTCAGCGCGTCATTTGGCATCGCGACGGTAGAGACACCCGGCTGTACGCTGGCCGAGATATACCGCGTTGCCGACCATAACATGTATCAAGAGAAGCGTGAAGTTCACGCTCAGGACGCGAATCGTTAGTATTGCAGTCACCGGTTTGTGCATCGTAGGATGTTGAATCGGTGCCCGCGATACTATATCGGCCCGGGCGGGGATAATAGACATCTGAAATTTCTCTATGAGAGGGGATCTCAATGATTAGCTTTGACTACAAGCCTCAGGGCGTGTGCTCTCGCAATATCCATCTCAATCTTTCCGACGACGGCAGCAAGGTACTGGGCGTCGAGTTTACCGGCGGCTGCGATGGCAACCTCAAGGCCATCTCCAAACTGGTCGAGGGCGCTCCTGCCGACCGTGTGATCGAGGTTCTTGCCGGCAATACCTGCGGCATGAAGAAGACCTCTTGCGCCGATCAGCTTACGCGCGCTATCGAGGCCGCCCGCGCCGAGATCGCCTAATGGGTATCGCCGACCACATCAAGAACGGAATATCGCGCCGCGGCTTTGTGCTCGGTGGAGCTGCCGCGGGCGCTGCCACGGTGCTTGCCGGATGTTCGAAAAAAACAGGCACCAGTGATGATGCCGCTGGCGAGCCGCAGGTTATCAAGGACGATTCCAAGATCATCTCGATTACGGATGAGTACGAGGCAGTCGACATCGATCTTGAGCCGGTGGCATCGTGGACGCTGCCGCTGGGCACGTTGCTGTACTACTGCGAGGGTGACTATGCTGCGGCAATGATGGCGCCCGCATCGGCACTGCACGCCAACACACTCGGTGTGCTCAACCTGGGCGATGGCTCACTTACCACATTAATTGAGGATCCTATCGAGGGCACGGGATATGCTTTTTACGATGTCCGTGCTGGCGATGGCGTGTTTGCGTGGGTTGAGATGAACTTTGCCAATTCATCGTGGAAGCTCTACGCTCAAAATCTGTCGGGCGCTTCGCTCTCTGGCGACGTGGTTGAGCTCGATCGAGGTGGCAAGGACTACGATCCGCCACTGTTTACGGCGTTCGGGTCATCAGTCATCTGGTATAAAATGCCTTCGGCAGGCGGCAATAAAACGAGTAACGATTCGTTTTGCTATCGTCGCTCGCTTGATGAATCTAAGGCCGAGACAATTTGGAAATCGACGGGCCGCTTTGCGTCGGCCCCACGCGCGAGCGACGGCATTTTGACCATCTCGCCGCGTGTCCGCAACGACGAGGGCGTCTACTACGGCATAACGGCAATCGATCTGACCGATGGCAACAACACCAAACGTGCCCAGCTAGTCCTTCCCTCGTCAGTCTCGCCTTTCGAGGCCGTATATATGGGCGATACCTTCGTGTTTTCTATCGAGGCGACCTATAGTGGCGTGGGCAGCTTGGGCAACATGGGCACGTATATCGGTAATGAGGGAGGGCCGTACCTCTTCCTGTCCCGCGAGCCTCTCGCATGTGCGGCTGGCAAGAAGAATAAATACCTTGTTAAGGTACAGGCATCGCATTTCCTGATCGACACCTCTGCCAAGACCTATGGTTCGCTGCTGTCGCCCGACCGCGCTTTGGAGTATGGTGATTATCCAGCTACGGCGGGAAAATCGGACTCATTCCTTACGTACGCCACGGTGCGCAACAGCCAGGGTATACCAGAGACGGTCGCTGCACGCCTATTCTCTCTTTAAGCTTAGAGGGGTTAAAAAGGCGCCAACAGGGGAATAAACGCGTTGTAATTGTGAGTACCGCCCGCCGAGCTGCCGCGTCATAGTGGCATCCGGCGGGCTCAGGTGCGTTAAAATGGGCTTGTTCTTAGCTAATTGAGACAGGGGGGCCGTGTTATGGCTTCAGATGCAAAAAAGATTCTGCTGGTCGAGGATGAGAAGGCAATCCGTGACGCCGTCGCTGCCTATCTCGAGCGCGAAGGCTACTGGGTTGTGGGCGTCGGCGACGGCCAGTCCGCGATCGAGGAGTTCGAGAAGCATCAGTTCGACTTGGTCGTGCTCGATCTTATGCTCCCCAAGATCCCCGGCGAGCGCGTTTGCCGCACCATTCGCGATACCTCGGATGTTCCCATCATCATGCTGACTGCCAAGGGCGAGATCGAGGACCGTATTATCGGTCTTGAGCTCGGCGCCGACGACTACCTGATTAAGCCGTTCTCGCCGCGCGAGCTTGTCGCCCGCGTACGCGCCCTGTTCCGTCGTGCCCATCAGGCCGACGAGCCCGCCGTCGAGGTACTCGACTTCGGCGATCTGGTCATCGATATCTCGGGCCACAAGATCTTGGTCGAAGGCAAGGAAGTCGATCTGACGGCTTCCGAGTTCAAGCTGCTCACCACGCTTGCTCGTCATCCCGGCCGTGTCTACAACCGTATGGAGCTGGTCGAGAAGGTGCTTGGGTACGACTTTGAGGGCTATGAGCGCACCATCGATAGCCACGTGAAGAACCTTCGCGCCAAGCTGGGCGATGATCCCAAGAAGCCCAAGTGGCTCTACACCGTCCACGGTGTCGGCTATCGCTTCGAGGCTCCGGCCAAGACCGATAAGTCGGACGAGAAATAGGGAAATCACATATGACACCTGCGCGCTTTGAAATCGGACAAAAGCACAAGCAGGAGAGCGAGGCGGGTTCCAAGGCTAGTTGGAACACGCCTCGTTCCGATTCACGGCCAACGATGAGCTATCCCTCGCGCATGGCACTTGCTTTTGCTCTGACATCGCTCATGACGGTATTGGTGCTGGTGGGCGTGGTCTCTGTTGTGTGGGGCACGGTCTTTTCGGATTACACGCGCTCCAATATCGTCGAAATCGCAAATTCCGCTGCCGAGAAGTTGGCGACCTCATATGAGGAAAACGGCTCTTGGACCGCGGGAGAACTGCGCACGGTCGCAACGTCGAGTTTGGTTTCCGACGATCTGGGCATGCAGGTCGTCAATAAAAAGGGCGTGATCGTTTATGACGATTCCTGGCCCTCGGCAAGCGCCACCGCCGATGTACGCGAAAACCAGGCTACGACCGACGACACGAGCGGCAAGAGGGCATCGCATAGCCCGGTCTCGTCTGCTCCAACCGACTCCGATAGCGTTGCTAACGTCGAGATTGTAACGTCTTCCGGCGAGCATGTCGGACAGGTAAAGCTGTGGGCCATCGGCTCCGACGCTCTGCTCACCAAGGCGGACTCTGCGTTTAGGGAGAAGACCTTTAACGCCATGGCCCTCGCCGCGGTTGTTGCAATCTGCATTTCGGTCGCTATCGGATCGCTCGTGTCGCGCATGCTCACCAAGCCGATTCATCGCATCACCAGTACCGCAAAGCAAATCCGTGACGGCGACCTGTCGGCTCGCACGGGACTGCGCGGTGATGACGAGATCGATCAGCTGGGTGAGACCTTCGATGAGATGGCCACTTCGCTCGAGAAGGATATGAAACACGAGAAGCGCCTGACTTCAGACGTTGCACACGAGCTTCGCACGCCGCTTATGGCCATGCTCGCAACGGTCGAGGCCATGCAGGATGGCGTGTATCCCACCGACGATGAGCATTTGGAGACCGTTGCTTCCGAGACGCGTCGCCTGGCTCGTCTGGTGCAGCAGATGCTCGACCTGTCGCGCATGGAAAACAGCACGGCTCCGCTCAACCTTGAGCCGGTGGACATGGTTCCTTTCGTGCGTTCCATCGTCAATGCCCAGGAGCGCCTGTTTGTCGACCGCGATCTGCGCTTGCGCTTTGCTGACGAGACCCAAGGTCACGACGATGTCGTCGAAGCCGATCCCGACATGATCACACAATGCGTCATCAATCTCATGAGCAACGCCATGCGCTACACCCCCGAGGGCGGTTGGGTCGTGGTGTCGGTGCTCAGTGACCGCAAACACGTCAGCATCGCCGTTTCTGATACCGGCATCGGTATCGCCAAGGAAGACCTGTCGCGTATTTTCGGACGTTTTTGGCGTGCCGACGCCAGCCGCGCCCGCGAGGCGGGCGGTCTGGGCGTGGGCCTCGCCGTGACCAAGCAAATCGTCGAGCGCCACCATGGCTATATTTCCGTGGAGTCGGAGCTTGGAAAGGGTACGACTTTTACGATTCATCTGCCTCGCGAGCACACGGCGGACGCGGCATCTACTACAATGGAGCACTAGCTTTTCGCTATTCGGTGAAGGAGGGGTTTCGTCCCTGCCGCTCCGAGTTTGCGAAAACATGCGGGAAAGAACCCGCATTACTGTCGTATTTTGGTAAGGAGTGACTCACGTGACAACGATGGAGCGTCGTCCGGATTCCCGTGGCAAGGTTCGTGATATCTATGATGCCGGTGAAAACCTGCTGATGGTCGCCACCGACCGCATTTCTGCGTTCGACTTTATTCTTCCCGACGAGATTCCGTTTAAGGGAGAGGTGCTCAACCGCATCTCGGCATTCTGGTTCGATAAGTTTGCCGACATCGTTCCCAACCACCTCGTCTCCATCGACCCGGCGGATTTCCCCGAGGAGTTTGCTGAGTACCGTGACTATCTCGCTGGTCGCGCCATGCTGGTCAAGAAGGCGCAGACGATTCCTATCGAGTGCATCGTCCGCGGCTATCTGACCGGTTCGGGCAAGAAGACCTACGACGAGAACGGCACCGTCTGCGGCATCCAACTGCCTGAGGGCCTGACCGAGGCTTCCAAGCTTCCCGAACCGCTGTTCACGCCCTCCACGAAGGCCGAGATCGGTGACCATGACGAGAACATCTCGTTCGAGCGTTGCTGCGAGATCGTTGGCGAGGACATCGCCACGCAGATTCGCGACCTGTCTCTCAAGATCTACAAGGCCGCTGCCGAGTACGCCGCGACCCGTGGCATCATCATCGCCGACACCAAGTTCGAGTTCGGTGTCATCGATGGCAAGGTCACGCTGATCGACGAGTGCCTCACGCCCGACTCCAGCCGTTTCTGGCCTGCTGCCAGCTACGAGGAGGGCAAGATCCAGCCTAGCTACGACAAACAATTCGTCCGCAATTGGCTCAAGGCCAACTGGGATATGACGGGGGAGACCCCGCACCTGCCCGCCGAGGTCATCGATGGCACGTCCGAGCGCTATCGCGAGGCCTTCCAGATCATTACGGGCTCCCAGTTCACAAGCATGAAGGAGAACGCATAAGTGAGTACCCGTAGCGCCACGAACAAGCGCACGCAATCCCACGAGGTTACCGGGGTTGCGCGCAAGTCCGCCGCATCCGCCAAGCCCGCCCGTCAGGCAGCGAGCTCTGTCCGCGTCGTGCCGGCTTCGTCTAAGGCACGCCGCAAAGAGCTCGAGAAGGGCGAGAACCTCGAGGGCCTCTCTAAAGAGGAGAAGCGCGCCCGCAAGGCTAAGCAGCGCGCCAAGGAGGACCGCATCTACACGGTGTCGAATATCCTTCTCAAGCAGGATGAGGACTACACCAAGCGCCGCCGCATCTGGTGGGCCGTGCTCACTATCGGCATGGTGCTCGTCGTGGCCATTTGGGCTTCGCTGTACTTCGCTCCCGCTGGCATGGTGTCCAGCCCCGTCCAGATGGTCGGCATCGTTTTGTCCTACGTCGTCATTTTGGGTGACTTTATCTACGACTTCGTTCGTATTCGTCCCCTGCGCAACATGTACCGCACGCAGGCCGAGGGCATGTCCGACAATAAGCTCAACGCTCTTATCGAGCGCTCGGCTGCCGAGGAGGACAAGAAGGACTCCAAGAAGAAGTAGCGTTTGCATACATACTTATCGCTAAGATATAAGGCGCGTCGTTTTTGCGGCGCGCCTTTTTACTGTTCTATAGATAGATGGAGTGGCACATGATTCGAGCTGCCCTGACGGTCGAAGAGGCTCTGGAGGGCATGAAGGCCCTGGAGCCCAAGATTAAAAACTACGCGCGCCTGGTCGTCCGCAAGGGCGTAAACGTCAAGCCCGGCCAGGAGGTCGTCGTTCAGTCTCCGGTCGAGTGCGCGCCGTTTGCGCGCGTGGTGGTCGCGGAGGCCTATGCTGCCGGCGCCGGCCACGTGACGGTCATTTGGGCCGATGATGCCGTGACGAGGCTCACGTACGAGCATGTCGAGAAAAGCTATTTTGAGCAGACGCCCGAGTGGAAGCGCATGCAGCTGGATTCGTTGGCCCAGGACGGCGCCTGCTTTATCTTTATCGAGGGCGCGGACCCTGCGGCTCTGAAGGGCATCGATCCCGCTAAGCCTGCTGCAGCTTCTAAGGCAAGGAACACGCAGTGCAAGGTCTTCCGCCGCGGACTGGACTACAACATCAACCCGTGGTGCATCGCCGGCGCGCCGGTCGTCGCCTGGGCGCGCGAGGTGTTCCCGGGAGACGCCGATGAGGTTGCAATCTATAAGCTGTGGAATGCGATTCTGCACACCGCTCGCGCCGATGGCCAGGACCCGGAGAGCGACTGGGAACTCCATGACGCCGCATTCGAAAAGAACCTGCGTTTCCTGAACGACAATCGTTTCGACTACCTGCATTACACCTCGGCAAATGGAACCGATCTGACGATCGGCATGACGAAAGGTCACGAGTGGGCCGGCGGCAAGGGCAAGACGCCCGATGGGCACCCCTTCTTCCCCAACATTCCCACCGAGGAAGTCTTCACCTCGCCTGACCGTATGCGTGCCGACGGTATCGTGTATTCGGCTATGCCGCTCATTCACCACGGTAACAAGGTTGACGATTTTTGGATTAAGTTTGAGGCGGGCCGCGTAGTGGACTACGATGCCCGCGTGGGTAAGGCGACGCTTGCGAGCATTATTGACACCGATGAAGGTGCCGCTCATCTGGGTGAGGTCGCGCTTATCTCCAAGAACACGCCGATCCGTGAAAGTGGCGTTCTATTCTATGACACGCTCTATGATGAGAACGCCAGCTGCCATCTCGCGCTGGGTGTCGGTTTCCCCGAATGCATCGAAGGTGGGTATGACATGTCCAAGGAGGAGCTCCTGGAGCATGGCGTTAACGTCTCGAGCACGCACGTCGATTTTATGATTGGCACGGACGACATCGATATTACGGGCATTACGCCTGATGGACGTGAAGTTGTGATTTTCCAGAACGGTCAATGGAGTTGGGAATAGTCCCAGACCGTGGTACAATGCCACCCGCGGGCCGTTAGCTCAGCTGGCAGAGCAGGGGACTTTTAATCCCAAGGTCCAGGGTTCGAACCCCTGACGGCCCACCCAAAGATTGTTGAGACGGTTAACTTCGGTTGGCCGTCTTTTTTGTCGCCCTTTCATGGGTTCGAACCCGTCGGGGCGCGGAGCTGAGTAAACGCGTGAGCGTTTGCCAGCGCAGCGCGCAAGGCGCGAAAGCGCCGCAGCGGCCGCCTGCGGAGCAGGCTGAACCACTGACGGCCCACCATAGACTAAAAAAGCGACTGGCGGATGCCGGCCGCTTTTTGTTGCCGCGACACGGGTTCGAACCCGAACTTCTCTATATATAACAACGCTTGGCGAACAAAACCTGCCTTTTACCGACGGGAAACAAATAGCTGATGCTTTTGGAGTAAAGTGGCGCTCCAGAGATGACCGATGCCTTAACACCTATAAACCAGCTGGTCATCGCCAATATCAGAAGCCAATGCTTCAGTTTTAACCTCAGTGATGCGACTGAGGGACCTATTCATTTGTGAACAAAATATGGAGTGCGCGATTCCCGCCCCCGGCGCCCCTCCGGTCTGGCAATATATCTCCTTGCCGCGCGGCCCGGTCGGACCGGACCAGCCGCCAGGCGTGCACCTTGAGAACCGGATACTGCGAGGATGGACACTTACTTCAGTGTCGCATCCGGGCAGACATCGAACCATTTGAAATGGTCTAACTTGGATTTGTTTTTCGCAAGGCCGCCGAGAGGCGGCCCCGAGAAATTCCTTTTCCTATACTAAAACCATATGAATCGAACGGAACCGATCAGCGATGAACTGAGAGGACCGGACGGGCTCGAAGCCCATACATTTTGGACGGAGAGTTCGATCCTGGCTCAGGATGAACGCTGGCGGCGCGCCTAACACATGCAAGTCGAACGGCACCCATCTTCGGATGGAAGCGAGTGGCGAACGGCTGAGTAACACGTGGAGAACCTGCCCCCTCCCCCGGGATAGCCGCCCGAAAGGACGGGTAATACCGGATACCCCGGGGTGCCGCATGGCACCCCGGCTAAAGCCCCGACGGGAGGGGATGGCTCCGCGGCCCATCAGGTAGACGGCGGGGTGACGGCCCACCGTGCCGACAACGGGTAGCCGGGTTGAGAGACCGACCGGCCAGATTGGGACTGAGACACGGCCCAGACTCCTACGGGAGGCAGCAGTGGGGAATCTTGCGCAATGGGGGGAACCCTGACGCAGCGACGCCGCGTGCGGGACGGAGGCCTTCGGGTCGTAAACCGCTTTCAGCAGGGAAGAGTCAAGACTGTACCTGCAGAAGAAGCCCCGGCTAACTACGTGCCAGCAGCCGCGGTAATACGTAGGGGGCGAGCGTTATCCGGATTCATTGGGCGTAAAGCGCGCGTAGGCGGCCCGGCAGGCCGGGGGTCGAAGCGGGGGGCTCAACCCCCCGAAGCCCCCGGAACCTCCGCGGCTTGGGTCCGGTAGGGGAGGGTGGAACACCCGGTGTAGCGGTGGAATGCGCAGATATCGGGTGGAACACCGGTGGCGAAGGCGGCCCTCTGGGCCGAGACCGACGCTGAGGCGCGAAAGCTGGGGGAGCGAACAGGATTAGATACCCTGGTAGTCCCAGCCGTAAACGATGGACGCTAGGTGTGGGGGGACGATCCCCCCGTGCCGCAGCCAACGCATTAAGCGTCCCGCCTGGGGAGTACGGCCGCAAGGCTAAAACTCAAAGGAATTGACGGGGGCCCGCACAAGCAGCGGAGCATGTGGCTTAATTCGAAGCAACGCGAAGAACCTTACCAGGGCTTGACATATGGGTGAAGCGGGGGAGACCCCGTGGCCGAGAGGAGCCCATACAGGTGGTGCATGGCTGTCGTCAGCTCGTGTCGTGAGATGTTGGGTTAAGTCCCGCAACGAGCGCAACCCCCGCCGCGTGTTGCCATCGGGTGATGCCGGGAACCCACGCGGGACCGCCGCCGTCAAGGCGGAGGAGGGCGGGGACGACGTCAAGTCATCATGCCCCTTATGCCCTGGGCTGCACACGTGCTACAATGGCCGGTACAGAGGGATGCCACCCCGCGAGGGGGAGCGGATCCCGGAAAGCCGGCCCCAGTTCGGATTGGGGGCTGCAACCCGCCCCCATGAAGTCGGAGTTGCTAGTAATCGCGGATCAGCATGCCGCGGTGAATGCGTTCCCGGGCCTTGTACACACCGCCCGTCACACCACCCGAGTCGTCTGCACCCGAAGTCGCCGGCCCAACCGCAAGGGGGGAGGCGCCGAAGGTGTGGAGGGTGAGGGGGGTGAAGTCGTAACAAGGTAGCCGTACCGGAAGGTGCGGCTGGATCACCTCCTTTCTAGGGAGATACATTCTTAGAGAGAAACACTTTAACTCGAATAGAGGGCAGGAGCCCGTCCGGTAGATGTCCCGCCACGGATGATTCCCCGCAGCACCCGGTCCCCGGGGTCGCACCCGCGTACCTTGAGAGCCGCATAGCGATAGGAGAGAGATGGAAGATCCGAATCTTCCAGACTCGATTCTTTTCTGCGATTTAAAGACAGAATGATAGCAATCATTCATCCGATCCAAACAAGAAGAATTCACTTAATTATGAGTGAGGAGCATCTGATCGCGAGCACAGTCAAGACTGTGCCGCGGTATGAGATACCCGAATTGCGACATACGAGCGCTATTCATGATATCGATTAATTGACTTAATTAGCGACACGTGGATATCCCGCGGGCCCGATGCGGTCCCGCAAGATACCACGGGCGCACGGCGGATGCCTTGGCACAGGGAGCCGATGAAGGACGCGGCAAGCTGCGATAATCCCCGGCGAGGAGCACACATCCTTCGACCCGGGGGTCTCCGAATGGGCGAACCCATGCACAGCAGTGTGCATATCCCCCCGCTGAACACATAGGCGGGGGGAGGACAACCCGGGGAACTGAAACATCTAAGTACCCGGAGGAGAGGAAATCAATCTCGAGACTCCCCGAGTAGCGGCGAGCGAAAGGGGACCGATGGCCAAACCGTCGAGCGGGCATACCCGGCAGGGGTTCCGCCGACGGGGTTGCAGGGCCGCGCATCCGGGGGCTGCCGCCCCCGGGCGCAGGTCCGGCTGGGGAGCGGAACGGCATGGGAGGGCCGGCCGCAGCGGGTGACAGCCCCGTACGCGAACCCAGACCGGACGGCGCGACGCGGTCCCTGAGTAGGGCCGGGCACGTGAAACCCGGTCCGAACCTGGGTGGACCACCATCCAAGCCTGAGTACTACCCTGTGACCGATAGCGCACCAGTACCGTGAGGGAAAGGTGAAAAGCACCCCGGGAGGGGAGTGAAACAGTACCTGAAACCGTGCGCCCACGAGCAGTCGGAGCACCCTTGTGGTGTGACGGCGTGCCTTTTGTAGAATGAGCCAGCGAGTCGCTGGCGCGGGGCGAGGTTAACCGAAAGGGAGCCGGAGCGAAAGCGAGCCTTAACAGGGCGACTTGAGTCCCGCGCCGCGGACGCGAAGCCGGGTGAGCTATCCGTGGGCAGGCTGAAGCGGGGGTAAGACCCCGTGGAGGGCCGAACGCACGTCGGTTGAAAACGGCGGCGATGACCTGCGGATAGGGGTGAAAGGCCAATCAAACCCGGAGATATCTCGTTCTCCCCGAAATAGCTTTAGGGCTAGCGTCGCGCGTTCACCGCCGGAGGTAGAGCACCGGATGGACGAGGGGGCTTCGCCGCCTACCGAATCCAACCGAACTCCGAATGCCGGCGGCCCAGAGCGCGGCAGTCAGAGCATGTGGGCTAAGCTGTGTGCTCGAGAGGGAAACAGCCCGGACCGCCCGCTAAGGTCCCCAAGTTCCAGCCGAGTGGCAAAGGATGTGCGTCCGCCCAGACAACCAGGATGTTGGCTTAGAAGCAGCCATGCATTCAAAGAGTGCGTAACAGCTCACTGGTCGAGTGGACATGCGCCGACAATACACGGGGCTAAGCTGGACACCGAAGCGGCGGGATTTTACCTAAGTAGAATCGGTAGGGGAGCTTCCCATGGGCGGAGAAGCCGGAGGGCGACCGACGGTGGAGCGCATGGGAGTGAGAATGCTGGCATGAGTAGCGAGAGACGAGAGAGTAACTCGTCCGCCGTGAACCCGAGGTTTCCTGGGCAAGGCTAATCCTCCCAGGGTCAGTCGGGGGCTAAGGCGAGGCCGGTAGGCGTAGCCGACGCGCAGCAGGCAGACATTCCTGCACCGCGCACGCGGCGCTACGACCGACGGGGCGACGGATGGGGGTGGCTCGGCGGGGTTCTGGACGTCCCCGTGATGGAGCGCGGCCCGCGGACCAGGGAAATCCGGTCCGCACGAGGGCGAGGCTCCGGACGAAGCGATTGAGCGAAGCGAGTGAGCCCGAGGTCCCTAGAAAAACCCCTAGGCAGGCGCGTGCGCGCCCGTACCGCAAACCGACACAGGTGGGTGGGTAGAACATACCGAGGCGATCGGGTCAACCATGGTCAAGGAACTCGGCACAATGGCCCCGTAACTTCGGGAGAAGGGGTGCCCGCGCGTACGTGAACCGGCTTGCCCGGGGAGCGGAGGCGGGCCGCAGTGGAGAGGCCCAAGCGACTGTTTACCAAAAACACAGGACTCTGCAGAAGCCGCAAGGCGACGTATAGGGTCTGACGCCTGCCCGGTGCCGGAAGGTCACGCGGAGGGGTTAGCCGCAAGGCGAAGCCCCGAAGCCAAGCCCCGGTAAACGGCGGCCGTAACTATAACGGTCCTAAGGTAGCGAAATTCCTTGTCGGGTAAGTTCCGACCTGCACGAAAGGCGCAACGACTTGGGCGCTGTCTCGACCATGGACCCGGTGAAATTGCACTGGTCGTGAAGATGCGACTTACCCGCGGAAGGACGGAAAGACCCCGTGAACCTTCACTGCAGCTTGGCATTGGCCGCTGGTCCCGCGTGTAGAGGATAGGCAGGAGGCACAGATCCGGAGGCGCCAGCCCCCGGGGAGCCGCCCTTGGAATACTGCCCTCGCGCGACCGGCGTCCTAACCCGAGGCCGTCAACCGGCTCGGGGACCGTGCCAGGCGGGCAGTTTGACTGGGGCGGTCGCCTCCTAAAGGGTAACGGAGGCGCGCGAAGGTCCGCTCGGGACGGTCGGCAACCGTCCTTTTGAATGCAAGAGTACAAGCGGGCTTGACTGCGAGGCCCACAAGCCGAGCAGGTGCGAAAGCAGGCTCTAGTGATCCGGCGGCCCCGAGTGGGTGGGCCGTCGCTCAACGGATAAAAGGTACTCCGGGGATAACAGGCTGATCTTGCCCAAGAGTCCACATCGACGGCAAGGTTTGGCACCTCGATGTCGGCTCATCGCATCCTGGGGCTGGAGCAGGTCCCAAGGGTACGGCTGTTCGCCGTTTAAAGCGGTACGCGAGCTGGGTTCAGAACGTCGTGAGACAGTTCGGTCCCTATCCTCCGTGGGCGCAGGAGAATCGATGGAGGCTGCCCCCAGTACGAGAGGACCGGGGTGGACGCACCTCCGGTGAACCGGTTGTCGACCAACGGCACGGCCGGGTAGCCGCGTGCGGCGCGGATAACCGCTGAAGGCATCTAAGCGGGAAGCCGTTCCAGGGATTAGTTCTCCTTCCGGTAAGGGCCCAGGTAGACTACCTGGTCGATAGACGGCAGGTGCAAGGCTGGCGACAGCCTCAGCCGAGCCGCACTAATCGCCCGAGCTCTTCCGGAACCGCACCTCGCGGCCCGCGGGACTGAGCGCTCATGCGCGCGGTCCGGGCACGAGGATGCCCCCGAGTCATACTTTCCTATGCGCCATGCGGCCCCCAGGGCACGTGAGTAGACACCGGACACCGTAACGGTGGGCGCCGCCCACCGGTCAGCGGCCAGAGCATGGGGGGCACGCCCGGTCCCGTTCCGAACCCGGAAGCTAAGCCCCATCGCGCCGAGAGTACTGCGGGGTCAGCCCGTGGGAGGCCAGGGCGCCGCTGACCGGTGGACGGCACCGAGCCGTACGCTTGAACTGAGAAGGGGGAGGCCTCGCGGCCTCCCCCTTTTTTGCGTTTACGGGCAACATTCCTTATGCAATTAAATCAATTTAATCATCCACCGCTGAATATAGACGTTCACCGTTCTTTGGCCGGTTCTCTGTTCTCAATGGACTAATATTTGCTTTAGCGCACTGCTGCGCTTGTCCTGTTTTTACACGGGTCGTTTTATTGATTGTGACGGAAGGACTCACATGGCAGATGTTCATGAGCTGCTTGATACTTGGATTGCCAATGTCAAGGACGAGGAGCTCCTCGCTGAGCTCAACACGATGAAGGAGCAGGGTGATGAGGACGCCATCACCGACGCTTTCTTCCAGGATCTCGCCTTCGGTACTGCCGGCCTTCGCGGCACTATCGGTGCGGGCACTAACCGTATGAATATCTATACGGTCGGTCGTGCGACCCAGGGATTCGCTGACTACCTCAATGCGACCTTTGAGCATCCGACGGTCGCCATCGCTCGCGATAGCCGCAATAAAGGTGAGCTGTTCGTCAAGACGACGGCTGCCATTCTTGCAGCAAACGGCGTGACTGCCCTCGTGTATCCCAAGATTTCTCCTGTGCCGACGCTCTCCTGGGCCGTCCGCGACCTTAAGTGCTCCGGTGGCATTTGCATGACCGCTAGTCATAATCCGGCTCCTTATAACGGCTATAAGGCCTATGGCCCCGACGGCTGCCAGATCACCAGCGAGGCCGCCGATGCAATTTCTAAGGCTATCGCCGAGACCGATACGTTCACCGGCGTGAAGTCCATGGACTTCGATGAGGCTCTTGAGCAGGGTCTGGTCAAATGGATCGATGACTCGTGCCTCGAGCGCTATTACGACGCCGTTCTCGCCCGCGGCGTGACTAACCTTTCTGCCGAGGAGATCGCTGGCGCTCCGCTTAAGCTCGTCTACACTCCGCTCAACGGCACCGGCCTCATTCCCGTCACGACGGTTCTCGAGCGCGCTGGCATCACCGATGTCACGGTTGTTCCCGAGCAGAAGGAGCCTAACGGCGATTTCCCGACCTGCCCGTATCCTAACCCCGAGATCCGTCAGGCCATGCAGAAGGGTATCGATCTCTGTGAGCAGGTTCACCCTGATTTGCTGCTTGCAACCGATCCCGACGCCGACCGTGTTGGCGTTGCCGTTAAGAATGGCGATGACTATCTGCTGCTGACTGGCAATGAGATGGGCGTTCTGCTGCTCGACTATATCTGCAAGACCCGTGCTGCCCGCGGTGAGGACCTTACTAAGAAGGTTGCCGTTACTACTATCGTTTCTTCCGCCATGGTTGACGCTCTGGCCGACGAGTACGGTTTTGAGCTCCGCCGCTGCCTGACGGGCTTCAAGTACATCGGCGACATCATTACTTCTCTTTCCGATGCTGGCGAGGTCGATCGCTTTGTCTTCGGTTTCGAGGAGAGCTACGGCTATCTGGCTGGCGACCACGTGCGCGACAAGGACGCTGTGAGCACTTCGCTGCTGATTTGCCAGATGGCTCAGTATTACAAGCTGCAGGGTAAGAACCTCGCCGACGCGATGCACGAGCTGTACGAGAAGTATGGCTACTACCACAATAAGACGATTTCGCTGAGCTATCCGGGTGCTGAGGGTGCGGCAAAGATGGCCGGCATCATGGCCGGTCTGCGCGAGAACCCGCCTGCGGAGCTTGCTGGGTCCAAGATTGAGGCCGTCGTGGATTACAACACCTGCGTGAACGGCCTGCCGAAGGCTAATGTCATTGAGTTCGATCTCGAGGGTGGCAACAAGGGTATCGTCCGTCCTTCTGGCACCGAGCCCAAGATTAAGCTGTACATCTTCGCTAAGGGCGCGGATGCCGCCGAGGCTGATGCAGCACTTGACGCGATCGAGGAGTCCGGTCGCAAGCTCTTGGCCTAAGGCTTTGAAAGCCAATTTCTATAGATAGACGGAGGAGGGGATCTCGGAAACGAGGTCCCCTCTTTATTACTGGTAAATACAGCTGAGAATCCCAAACTGTGTAGGAAATGTGTACGCCCAGATTCCCGCCCCCGGCGCCCCTCCGGTCTGGCAATATATCTCCTTGCCGCGCGGCCCGGTCGGACCGGACCAGCCGCCAGGCGTGCACCTTGAGAACCGGATACTGCGAGGATGGACACTTACTTCAGTGTCGCATCCGGGCAGACATCGAACCATTTGAAATGGTCTAACTTGGATTTGTTTTTCGCAAGGCCGCCGAGAGGCGGCCCCGAGAAATTCCTTTTCCTATACTAAAACCATATGAATCGAACGGAACCGATCAGCGATGAACTGAGAGGACCGGACGGGCTCGAAGCCCATACATTTTGGACGGAGAGTTCGATCCTGGCTCAGGATGAACGCTGGCGGCGCGCCTAACACATGCAAGTCGAACGGCACCCATCTTCGGATGGAAGCGAGTGGCGAACGGCTGAGTAACACGTGGAGAACCTGCCCCCTCCCCCGGGATAGCCGCCCGAAAGGACGGGTAATACCGGATACCCCGGGGTGCCGCATGGCACCCCGGCTAAAGCCCCGACGGGAGGGGATGGCTCCGCGGCCCATCAGGTAGACGGCGGGGTGACGGCCCACCGTGCCGACAACGGGTAGCCGGGTTGAGAGACCGACCGGCCAGATTGGGACTGAGACACGGCCCAGACTCCTACGGGAGGCAGCAGTGGGGAATCTTGCGCAATGGGGGGAACCCTGACGCAGCGACGCCGCGTGCGGGACGGAGGCCTTCGGGTCGTAAACCGCTTTCAGCAGGGAAGAGTCAAGACTGTACCTGCAGAAGAAGCCCCGGCTAACTACGTGCCAGCAGCCGCGGTAATACGTAGGGGGCGAGCGTTATCCGGATTCATTGGGCGTAAAGCGCGCGTAGGCGGCCCGGCAGGCCGGGGGTCGAAGCGGGGGGCTCAACCCCCCGAAGCCCCCGGAACCTCCGCGGCTTGGGTCCGGTAGGGGAGGGTGGAACACCCGGTGTAGCGGTGGAATGCGCAGATATCGGGTGGAACACCGGTGGCGAAGGCGGCCCTCTGGGCCGAGACCGACGCTGAGGCGCGAAAGCTGGGGGAGCGAACAGGATTAGATACCCTGGTAGTCCCAGCCGTAAACGATGGACGCTAGGTGTGGGGGGACGATCCCCCCGTGCCGCAGCCAACGCATTAAGCGTCCCGCCTGGGGAGTACGGCCGCAAGGCTAAAACTCAAAGGAATTGACGGGGGCCCGCACAAGCAGCGGAGCATGTGGCTTAATTCGAAGCAACGCGAAGAACCTTACCAGGGCTTGACATATGGGTGAAGCGGGGGAGACCCCGTGGCCGAGAGGAGCCCATACAGGTGGTGCATGGCTGTCGTCAGCTCGTGTCGTGAGATGTTGGGTTAAGTCCCGCAACGAGCGCAACCCCCGCCGCGTGTTGCCATCGGGTGATGCCGGGAACCCACGCGGGACCGCCGCCGTCAAGGCGGAGGAGGGCGGGGACGACGTCAAGTCATCATGCCCCTTATGCCCTGGGCTGCACACGTGCTACAATGGCCGGTACAGAGGGATGCCACCCCGCGAGGGGGAGCGGATCCCGGAAAGCCGGCCCCAGTTCGGATTGGGGGCTGCAACCCGCCCCCATGAAGTCGGAGTTGCTAGTAATCGCGGATCAGCATGCCGCGGTGAATGCGTTCCCGGGCCTTGTACACACCGCCCGTCACACCACCCGAGTCGTCTGCACCCGAAGTCGCCGGCCCAACCGCAAGGGGGGAGGCGCCGAAGGTGTGGAGGGTGAGGGGGGTGAAGTCGTAACAAGGTAGCCGTACCGGAAGGTGCGGCTGGATCACCTCCTTTCTAGGGAGATACATTCTTAGAGAGAAACACTTTAACTCGAATAGAGGGCAGGAGCCCGTCCGGTAGATGTCCCGCCACGGATGATTCCCCGCAGCACCCGGTCCCCGGGGTCGCACCCGCGTACCTTGAGAGCCGCATAGCGATAGGAGAGAGATGGAAGATCCGAATCTTCCAGACTCGATTCTTTTCTGCGATTTAAAGACAGAATGATAGCAATCATTCATCCGATCCAAACAAGAAGAATTCACTTAATTATGAGTGAGGAGCATCTGATCGCGAGCACAGTCAAGACTGTGCCGCGGTATGAGATACCCGAATTGCGACATACGAGCGCTATTCATGATATCGATTAATTGACTTAATTAGCGACACGTGGATATCCCGCGGGCCCGATGCGGTCCCGCAAGATACCACGGGCGCACGGCGGATGCCTTGGCACAGGGAGCCGATGAAGGACGCGGCAAGCTGCGATAATCCCCGGCGAGGAGCACACATCCTTCGACCCGGGGGTCTCCGAATGGGCGAACCCATGCACAGCAGTGTGCATATCCCCCCGCTGAACACATAGGCGGGGGGAGGACAACCCGGGGAACTGAAACATCTAAGTACCCGGAGGAGAGGAAATCAATCTCGAGACTCCCCGAGTAGCGGCGAGCGAAAGGGGACCGATGGCCAAACCGTCGAGCGGGCATACCCGGCAGGGGTTCCGCCGACGGGGTTGCAGGGCCGCGCATCCGGGGGCTGCCGCCCCCGGGCGCAGGTCCGGCTGGGGAGCGGAACGGCATGGGAGGGCCGGCCGCAGCGGGTGACAGCCCCGTACGCGAACCCAGACCGGACGGCGCGACGCGGTCCCTGAGTAGGGCCGGGCACGTGAAACCCGGTCCGAACCTGGGTGGACCACCATCCAAGCCTGAGTACTACCCTGTGACCGATAGCGCACCAGTACCGTGAGGGAAAGGTGAAAAGCACCCCGGGAGGGGAGTGAAACAGTACCTGAAACCGTGCGCCCACGAGCAGTCGGAGCACCCTTGTGGTGTGACGGCGTGCCTTTTGTAGAATGAGCCAGCGAGTCGCTGGCGCGGGGCGAGGTTAACCGAAAGGGAGCCGGAGCGAAAGCGAGCCTTAACAGGGCGACTTGAGTCCCGCGCCGCGGACGCGAAGCCGGGTGAGCTATCCGTGGGCAGGCTGAAGCGGGGGTAAGACCCCGTGGAGGGCCGAACGCACGTCGGTTGAAAACGGCGGCGATGACCTGCGGATAGGGGTGAAAGGCCAATCAAACCCGGAGATATCTCGTTCTCCCCGAAATAGCTTTAGGGCTAGCGTCGCGCGTTCACCGCCGGAGGTAGAGCACCGGATGGACGAGGGGGCTTCGCCGCCTACCGAATCCAACCGAACTCCGAATGCCGGCGGCCCAGAGCGCGGCAGTCAGAGCATGTGGGCTAAGCTGTGTGCTCGAGAGGGAAACAGCCCGGACCGCCCGCTAAGGTCCCCAAGTTCCAGCCGAGTGGCAAAGGATGTGCGTCCGCCCAGACAACCAGGATGTTGGCTTAGAAGCAGCCATGCATTCAAAGAGTGCGTAACAGCTCACTGGTCGAGTGGACATGCGCCGACAATACACGGGGCTAAGCTGGACACCGAAGCGGCGGGATTTTACCTAAGTAGAATCGGTAGGGGAGCTTCCCATGGGCGGAGAAGCCGGAGGGCGACCGACGGTGGAGCGCATGGGAGTGAGAATGCTGGCATGAGTAGCGAGAGACGAGAGAGTAACTCGTCCGCCGTGAACCCGAGGTTTCCTGGGCAAGGCTAATCCTCCCAGGGTCAGTCGGGGGCTAAGGCGAGGCCGGTAGGCGTAGCCGACGCGCAGCAGGCAGACATTCCTGCACCGCGCACGCGGCGCTACGACCGACGGGGCGACGGATGGGGGTGGCTCGGCGGGGTTCTGGACGTCCCCGTGATGGAGCGCGGCCCGCGGACCAGGGAAATCCGGTCCGCACGAGGGCGAGGCTCCGGACGAAGCGATTGAGCGAAGCGAGTGAGCCCGAGGTCCCTAGAAAAACCCCTAGGCAGGCGCGTGCGCGCCCGTACCGCAAACCGACACAGGTGGGTGGGTAGAACATACCGAGGCGATCGGGTCAACCATGGTCAAGGAACTCGGCACAATGGCCCCGTAACTTCGGGAGAAGGGGTGCCCGCGCGTACGTGAACCGGCTTGCCCGGGGAGCGGAGGCGGGCCGCAGTGGAGAGGCCCAAGCGACTGTTTACCAAAAACACAGGACTCTGCAGAAGCCGCAAGGCGACGTATAGGGTCTGACGCCTGCCCGGTGCCGGAAGGTCACGCGGAGGGGTTAGCCGCAAGGCGAAGCCCCGAAGCCAAGCCCCGGTAAACGGCGGCCGTAACTATAACGGTCCTAAGGTAGCGAAATTCCTTGTCGGGTAAGTTCCGACCTGCACGAAAGGCGCAACGACTTGGGCGCTGTCTCGACCATGGACCCGGTGAAATTGCACTGGTCGTGAAGATGCGACTTACCCGCGGAAGGACGGAAAGACCCCGTGAACCTTCACTGCAGCTTGGCATTGGCCGCTGGTCCCGCGTGTAGAGGATAGGCAGGAGGCACAGATCCGGAGGCGCCAGCCCCCGGGGAGCCGCCCTTGGAATACTGCCCTCGCGCGACCGGCGTCCTAACCCGAGGCCGTCAACCGGCTCGGGGACCGTGCCAGGCGGGCAGTTTGACTGGGGCGGTCGCCTCCTAAAGGGTAACGGAGGCGCGCGAAGGTCCGCTCGGGACGGTCGGCAACCGTCCTTTTGAATGCAAGAGTACAAGCGGGCTTGACTGCGAGGCCCACAAGCCGAGCAGGTGCGAAAGCAGGCTCTAGTGATCCGGCGGCCCCGAGTGGGTGGGCCGTCGCTCAACGGATAAAAGGTACTCCGGGGATAACAGGCTGATCTTGCCCAAGAGTCCACATCGACGGCAAGGTTTGGCACCTCGATGTCGGCTCATCGCATCCTGGGGCTGGAGCAGGTCCCAAGGGTACGGCTGTTCGCCGTTTAAAGCGGTACGCGAGCTGGGTTCAGAACGTCGTGAGACAGTTCGGTCCCTATCCTCCGTGGGCGCAGGAGAATCGATGGAGGCTGCCCCCAGTACGAGAGGACCGGGGTGGACGCACCTCCGGTGAACCGGTTGTCGACCAACGGCACGGCCGGGTAGCCGCGTGCGGCGCGGATAACCGCTGAAGGCATCTAAGCGGGAAGCCGTTCCAGGGATTAGTTCTCCTTCCGGTAAGGGCCCAGGTAGACTACCTGGTCGATAGACGGCAGGTGCAAGGCTGGCGACAGCCTCAGCCGAGCCGCACTAATCGCCCGAGCTCTTCCGGAACCGCACCTCGCGGCCCGCGGGACTGAGCGCTCATGCGCGCGGTCCGGGCACGAGGATGCCCCCGAGTCATACTTTCCTATGCGCCATGCGGCCCCCAGGGCACGTGAGTAGACACCGGACACCGTAACGGTGGGCGCCGCCCACCGGTCAGCGGCCAGAGCATGGGGGGCACGCCCGGTCCCGTTCCGAACCCGGAAGCTAAGCCCCATCGCGCCGAGAGTACTGCGGGGTCAGCCCGTGGGAGGCCAGGGCGCCGCTGACCGGTGGACGGCACCGAGCCGTACGCTTGAACTGAGAAGGGGGAGGCCTCGCGGCCTCCCCCTTTTTTCGTTTACCGGGCGTAAATGACTCAATTACACCAGATGATCTTATCGTTTTTGGTATTGAGCTTTTATTTAAAGAAAATAAATCGAATAACGAGGGCAACTGCTATGGCCGCAATGATCAAAAGCAGGATTGTCAGTCGATGTTGCTTGCGTCGTTTACTTGACGAAACGAAGATTGATTTTCCCTGTTTTGGCGTTTCGAGATAGCGAGCCGAATGCGTCAAGGTTTGCTTGGGTCGAGGCCCTCTTTGTTGATGAGCGGCGGATGCTTTCATCGGCTCATCACTAGCTACGCTGTATTTAGATAATGGTGCGTCTTTCAGATATACAGGGTCTCCCGAGGCGACGCCCATATGTTTGTGCCCCGTTTGCGCATCTTCGAGTGTTTGATATCGGTTTCTTGTCACATATTCGGGCTCTGAGTCATTGATGGGCTCTTGCGAGATGTGGGGGCGATGGAATCGAATCGGTTGCGGGCTGGATGCTTCGTCCTGCTCCGGCATAAACGTGTTGTCCTGTTTTTGATCGTCCATGATGCCCTTAGTTCGTCATCAATATCGTGTATGCGCCCATTGTAAGCCAGCCGTCTAGTTTTGATGGGATTGCATACATTATTTAAGCCTTCGTTCAAATTCCGTTTATTAGACAAAACCTTAGTCAACCAGACTTAGATATGCTTATATCAATAGACTTAAAAAACTTTATAGTCGATGTATATATAAGAAGCGGCTGGGCATATATAAGAGCGTCAAAAGAAGTCCCAGTCACCTAGAAGATGGCTCGGCAGTCCTTACAAGGAGTGGTAAACATGGCAAGCATGGTTCCTTATCGTTCGGTTTTTGGCGTCCGTCCTTCTGCAAGTTCGCTGTTCGATTTGTTTGATGACATGACCGACCTGGCGAATAGCTCGATTGCCTCCAAGGCGTTCCCCGTTGACGTCGAGGACAAGGGCGATGGCTACGAGGTCAAGGCGTATCTGACCGGTGTCGCCAAGGATGACATCGACGTCGAGCTCAATGAGGGTCGCCTGTCGATCAGTGTGAACGTCGAGGAGAGCGCCGAAAACGAGGGCAAGAACTTCCTCCAGAAGGAGTTCGGCTCGTACAGCGCGACGCGCGGCGTGTATCTGAAGGACGCTTCGAGCGAGGGCCTTTCGGCTAAGTATGCTGACGGCATCCTGACCGTTACGGTTCCTAAGATTGTCGAGAAGAAGAACGTCACGAAGATTTCTATCGACTAACGATGGCTCTGCTTCAATCGAGAGTATGAATTAAGGGGGCTGGGAAGTGATTCCCAGCCCCCTTTTGTTGTCTTGAGTGGGCTATTGAATAGTTGTCGGTTGATACTGACTTGCAGGGCGTATCGAGAGCTTCCGTGGCCCTTGAAGACAGGTGGCTGAGCTGCCGAGTTCATCATCGAGACTCGCATCAAGCGCGTTGGCATAGCTTTTGACGGTAAGGCTTGGACGATTATTGTCCTGGCTGATATGCATGGCGATGAGCTGTTCGGTGCGATCGGTAACAAGTTCGCGCGCGGCATCGGCGGCCTGGTTGTTGGAGAGATGCCCCTTTGTGGACAGGATGCGCTCCTGAAGAAAGCGTGGGTACGGTCCTTCGCGCAACATAGTTACATCGTGGTTGCTTTCGAGCGCGAGAACTCGACAGTCTTTGAGGATGCCTATGGCCTTGCTCGACAACTCTCCGGTGTCGGTGGCAAACCCAATGGAATCATCGAGAGCATTGAATCGATAGCCGACAGGATTGATGACATCGTGCGATGTTGAGTAGGTTTGTACCTGGATGCCGACAATGGGGAGCGTGTCACCGGGGTCAAATTCCTCCACGGGCAGGTGTGCGAGGTTTTCTTTGCATGAAAGGGTGTCCCTACTGGCAAAGAGGGGGCCATGCCAGTGCTTGCACCATACATCGAGCCCCTTGATATGGTCTCCATGCTCATGAGTGATTACAAGAGCGGCGACGTCGTCTGCCGAGAGGCCAAGCTCCGCCATGCGTTTAAGTGTCTCGCGGCGGGACAGGCCGTTATCGATCATGATGAGCCCCTGAGGCCCCTCGACGAGTGCGCAGTTGCCTTTTGAGCCGCTGCCGAGGATATGAAGGTGCAGGCGAGACATAAGATTCCAAAGGATACAATGGGTGCGGACGAATAGAGGAGGAAGCGAATGCCAACGGTATCTCAGCACTATGGACATCATGCCGCGCCGAGGACGGATAAGAACGTTCTGGCAACGCGGCAGACCGCTGCCCCCGTAGTGCTCATGGTATCAGGCGGTGCGGACTCGACGGCGCTGCTCCTTATGGCTTGCACATCAAAGCTGGATATCCAGGACGGGCGCGGCATCGCTTCCATTGCACGCGAGCGTTTGCACGTGCTGCATGTGAACCATCATCTGCGCGGGGAGGCATCCGATGGCGACGAGACCTTTGTACGTGATTTGTGCGTGCAATACGGCTTGCCGCTGTGCGTTGAGCATGCCTATTTTGATGACGAATCGGGCAATATCGAGGCCGCGGCCCGCGAGGTGCGCTATGCCGCGGCACGGAGATATGTTCGCGAACTTTGTGCCGAATCGGGCGCACCGCGGACGGCGGCTCGTATCTGTACCGCGCATACCTCGTCGGACCGCGCGGAAACATTTTTGATGAATGCCATTAAAGGGTCGGGTCCCGCGGGTCTATCAAGCATTCCACGACGTCGGAACATTGTGGTGCGCCCCTTGCTCGACCTCACGCATGATGAGCTCGTGAGCTATCTGCAGGTGCACGGTCAGCCATGGCGGGAAGATGAAAGCAACGAGGACGTTTCGTACCTGCGTAACTATGTGCGCCATCGGGTGATGCCGGTGGTGGCGCAGCGCAACACGAACGTCTGTAAGACGATTGGCGCCGCTTGCGAAATTCTGGGCGACGAAGACGCCTTTCTTTCCCAGCTTTCGGCACAGTCGTTTCGAAGTTGCCTGCGCAAGGAAGCGGCGGGCGCACTGGTGCTCGATGCGCGCCGTCTTGCCGCCGCTGAGGTTGTGATTGCACGGCGTATCGTGCGGTTGGCGATTAAGCGCATCGATCCCGACGCGCGACCGGAGATGCGGCACGTGGAGCGCGTGCTCTCCTGTGTCGCTGCGGGCTCGGGCTCGGTAACGCTTCCTGCGGGAATTGATGCCCGTGTGGAGTTTGGCATGCTGGCGTTCAAGGCGCCGGTGGCTCGCGAGGGCCTGGTCGCGGACTGGGTTACCGTACCCGGTCGCTTGCCGTTGGGCGGGGGACGTATGCTGGTCACAGAACCGATGGCCGTTGAGCCGGGATGCGATATCGTGCGCCGCGCCCGTGAGCTTGCGGCTGCCGGGGAAGCGACAGCTTTGGTAGACGCGGCTGCCCTGGGTTTTGCCGACAGCGATAGCGAGCGGATCCTGGCGGGCTCGCGTGGGGAGATTCCCGCCGAGGCGCGATTGGCGCGCCTGTGGGTGGATAGCCCTGTGCCGGGAGACGTGATGTGCCCGTTGGGGATGAACGGTCGAAGCAAGAAAGTGTCAGACCTGTTGAACGAGGCGCGTATTCCTGTTTCAGACCGCTCTGGCGTACCCGTGGTAAGAACGGCTCCGGGAGGTGCCGTAGTATGGGTCGCGGGCGTTCGCGCGGACGAACGTTTTAAGTGCACGGCGGCGACGCGCGTGGCCTATCTGCTTCGCGTGGTTGATGCGGATTAGCCCCTCGCACCAGCTTTTCTGTGCGGCGTTGACGGTATTCCCGCACTGATGGTGCGCGGGCTGGAAAATATACCCCGTGCGCTGCTAGAATGTGTAGTTCGCGTCCATACGGCGGTGTGTGGGCGATAAGCACAAGAAAGGGTTGTCATGGCTTCTCAACATCCGGATATCGAGAAGGTTCTGTTTACGCAGGAGGATATCGACGGTATCGTCTCTCGCCTAGGCGAGCAGATTACGCGCGACTACGCGGGTAAGGATCTGGTACTGATTGCGGTCCTGCGCGGCGCCGTGGTCTTTATGGGCGACCTGATGCGCAAGATCGAGCTGCCGACCAACATCGATTTCATGGCTGTTTCGAGCTATGGCGACGGTGTGAAGTCTTCGGGCATCGTGCGTATCATTAAGGACCTGGATATCGACATCCGCGGTCGCGACGTGCTGATCGTCGAGGACATTCTGGACTCGGGCCTGACGCTCAAGTACCTGATGAAGAACCTCGAGAGCCGCAAGCCCGCTTCTCTGGAGGTCGCCGCCTTCCTGTGGAAGGACGTTGAGGACCGTACCTCGGCCGTCACGCCCAAGTATGTTGGAACCCATTGCCCCGATGCCTTCGTGGTGGGCTACGGCCTCGACTATGCCGAGCGCTATCGTAACCTTCCGTATCTGGGCATTTTGAAACCGGAGGTTTATTCGTAAGATGCCCGACGACCGTAACGATAACAATTCCCAGACTCCCCGGGAGCCTAAGATCCCGGGGATGCCCGGAGGCAAGAAGCCCACGCGTACGGGCTGGCTGTATTTTATTTTGGCTTGCGCGCTTCTGGGCTACGCCTTCTTTAACATGGGCTCCGGCTTTGCCAATTCCAGCAATACCGTAAAGCTCGCGACGAGCGAGATGGTCAGCGCCATCAAGCAGGATCGCGTCGAAGATCTGACCTATACGGTTCAGGACGGAAGCGTGACGGGTCATTACTGGAAGACGAAAAAGGACAAGGGCGACACGAGCGAGCTCAAGAGCTTTTCCTCGACCTATGTCGGTTCCGATTCGCTTGCCGAGCTCATGGCGGAGCACCCCGATACCAAGTACATCGTCAACACCAACGATCCCGATTTTTGGGGCGACTTGGCGGTGAGTGTGCTTCCGACGATTGCCTTGATCGCCATCATGTTCTACTTTATGCGCCAGATGATGGGTGCCAACAACAGGAACATGCAGTTTGGCAAGACCAATGCCAAGACCAACGAGGCTACGCGTCCCAAGGTCAAGTTTGAGGATGTCGCTGGCGTGGATGAGGCGGTCGAGGAGCTCGAAGAGATTCGCGATTTCTTGAGCGACCCGGACCGCTATCGCAAGCTGGGCGCCAAGATTCCCCGCGGCGTGTTGCTGGTGGGTCCTCCGGGTACCGGTAAGACGTTGCTGGCCAAGGCCGTTGCCGGCGAGGCGGGCGTGCCGTTCTTTAGCATCTCGGGCTCTGACTTTGTCGAGATGTTCGTGGGCGTCGGCGCCAGCCGCGTGCGCGACCTTTTTAAGGAGGCCAAGTCTCAGGCTCCGTCGATCATCTTTATTGACGAGATCGATGCCGTGGGACGTCAGCGCGGAGCCGGTTTGGGCGGCGGCCACGACGAGCGCGAGCAGACGCTCAACCAGCTGCTGGTCGAGATGGACGGTTTTGAGGAAAGCGAGTCGGTCATCCTGATCGCCGCGACCAACCGTCCCGACATTCTGGATCCGGCGTTGCTGCGTCCCGGCCGTTTTGACCGCCAAGTCACGGTTGACCGCCCGGACGTAAAGGGCCGCGAGCAGATCTTGCGCGTGCATGCTGAGAACAAGCCGATGGACGAGGACGTTAAGTTTGAGAAGCTCGCCCAGATGACCGTTGGCTTTACTGGTGCCGATTTGGCGAACCTGCTCAACGAGTCTGCGCTGCTGGCCGCTCGCCGTCATCGTTCTGTGATCTCGATGGACGAGGTCGAGGAGTCGATGGAGCGTGTGATTGCCGGACCGCAACGCAAGGGCCGCGTGATGACCGAAGCCGAGCGCACCACGATTGCTTACCACGAGAGCGGTCACGCCCTGGTGGGCCACATCTTGGAGCATTCCGATCCGGTTCATAAGATTTCGATTGTCAGCCGCGGCCAGGCTCTGGGCTACACGTTGCAGCTTCCGCAGGAGGATCACTTCCTCAAGACCAAGAACGAGACGCTCGACGAGCTCGCCGTGTTCTTGGGCGGTCGCGTTGCCGAGGAGCTCATGTGCGACGACATCACGTCGGGCGCGAGCAACGATCTGGAGCGCGCGACTAAGATGGCGCGCGAGATGGTCACGCGCCTGGGCATGAGCGAGGAGCTGGGCACGCAAGTGTTTGGTGAGGCGCAGCATCAGGTATTCCTGGGCCGCGATTACGCCGATCACCAGGATTACTCCGAGGAGACGGCGCGCCGCATCGATATCGAGGTTCAGCGCATCATGCGCGAGGCCCATCGCCGTGCGGTCGAGATTTTGGATGCCCGTCGCGATCAGCTCAATCTGATGGCGAAGGTGCTGCTTGAGCGCGAGACCGTCGAAGGCGACGCCGTGAACGCCCTGCTCGACAACGAGTGGGATGCCTATCTTGAGCGCGAGGGCGATATCCTGGCGGCCAAGGAGGAGCGCAATGCCAAAGCGGCCGGTATGCCGACCAAGAAGCGCGCGCCTCGTATGAGCGAGGAGGAGCTGGCGGCGGACGCCGCGGCATTTGCGCAGGCGGCCATGCAGGAAGATGCAGAGGCCGCATCCGATGATGCCGGCGATGACTGTGCCGTCAATGCCGGTGCCGACACCGACGACGAAAAATAGTCTTTGTGGCGAAAGCCTCCGCGGGGAAACCTGCGGAGGCTTTTCTTTTGAGCGATATGTTGATTGGGGACAGACTTAAATGAGCGTTTTCACGCATTTAAGTCTGTCCCCAATCAACATTGCTGCGGCACTTTGCTCAGCTAAAGCGTACAATAGCGCCTATGCGAAAGGGGAACAGATGATCAACGAAACTATGTATGCTCGCGGTGCGGAAAGCTCCATCATCCGTGAGATCTTTAGCTACGGCCTTGAGCGCAAAGCGCAGATCGGCGCGGAAAACGTGTTCGATTTCTCACTGGGTAACCCGAGCGTTCCGGCACCTGCCGCCGTGGCTGAGTCCATTAAGAAGGCCTTGGAGCTGCCGAGCGACCAGCTGCATGGATACACGCCTGCACCGGGTCTGCCGCAGTGCCGTACCGCCGTGGCCGAGTCGCTCAACCGCCGTTTTGGCACGAGCTATGAGGGCAAGGACGTCTTTATGACGGTGGGTGCCGCGGCTTCGCTCACCTGCACGCTCAATGCCGTTACGAACCCGGGTGACGAGGTCATTGTTATCGCCCCGTACTTCCCGGAGTATCGCGTGTGGATTGAGAAGGCCGGCTGTACGTGTATCGAGGCGCTCGCCGATGAAGATACGTTCCAGCTGAGCGTGAGTAACGTGCTCAAGGCGATTACCGATAAGACGGCTGCCGTCATCATCGACTCGCCCAACAATCCGACCGGTGCCGTATATACACGCGACACGCTGACGCGACTGGCCAATGTTCTGCGCGAGGCTAACGCTCAGCGCGATCCCGAGAATCCGATTATGCTCATCTCTGATGAGCCGTATCGTGAGATTGTCTATGGCGCCGAGGTGCCTTGGGTGCCCTCGATCTACGAGAACACCGTGGTGTGCTACTCGTATTCCAAGTCGCTTTCGCTACCGGGCGAGCGCGTGGGCTGGATTTTGGTTCCCAATACCAATCCGCAGGCTGCTCGCCTGATGCCGGCCGTTGCCGGTGCCGCCCGCACGCTGGGCTTCGTGTGCGCACCGGCCCTCTTCCAGCGTGTAATCATCGACTGCATTGATGAGCCGAGTGATGTCGAGGCCTATGCGCGCAACCGCACCGCGCTTACCGATGCACTAGCGGAGTACGGCTACACCTATGTTGAGCCGGATGGTGCATTCTACTTGTGGGTGAAGGCGCTGGAGCCCGATGCGAACGCTTTCTGCGAGCGCGCGAAGAAGTACGAACTGCTCGCGGTGCCTTCGGATAGTTTTGGCATGCCGGGCTGGTTCCGCCTTGGCTACTGTGTGAGCTACGAGACCATCGTCAATTCGTTGCCTGCCTGGAAGCAACTGGCCGACGAATATCGTCGAAAGTAAAGCGCTCTGCTTACAATGTTTTACGTGAAACGGGGTTTGGTTTTAAGCCAGACCCCGTTGTCTATGCCGTTGTGTGATTGGGATGAAGCAGTTTTACGACTGCCGAAAGCTATGCGTACAATGAATATACGCGACGGCCATACTGGACAAGGAGACCCGATGCCCTACCTTCTTTCTTGTGATATTCATACTCATACGATGTTCTCTGCGCATGCGTACTCAACCATCGAGGAGAACATCTATTGGGCGGCAGAGCGCGGCCTTCAGGTGCTCGGTTCCGCCGATCATTTAAGCTCGATGGTTACGCCTTGTCCCAATGACCTGCGCAGTTTCCAATTCTTTATTAACCAGGATATCTGGCCACGCATTTGGAGCGGCGTGCTGGTGCTTCGCGGCGCCGAGGCCGATATCGTTTCGCTGGACGGCAGCTTGTTTGGCGAGGATATTCCCGTCGACCTCGATATCGCCGGCGATTCGTACAGTCGTCAACACTCACTGTTCGAATTGGTGACGCGCAATTTGGATTATTTGGTGGCAAGCGTGCAGAATCCGCAGTTTGCCGAGGGCGCGACGCTGGCTCAAACGACCCAGATGTATATCAATGCCTTAGAACATCCCAAGGTGTTCATGCTGGGCCACACGGGGCGCTCGGGCGTGTCGTTCGATATCGACGAGGTGCTGTTGGCGGCTAAGGCCAAGCACAAGATTATCGAGATCAACAACCATAGTCTTGAGCACGGTGCCGACACCGAGCATTGGGCCGTATGCCGCAAGATCGCCGAGCGCTGCGCCGAGCTGGGCGTGGGCATTGGCGTGTCGACCGATGCCCACATTGGCATGGCCATCGGCAAGCTCGATCACGCGCGCAAGATGCTCGACGAGATTCACTTCCCGCTGGATTTGATCGTGACGCGCGATCGCGAGACGCTGCTGCGCGAGATGGCGGCGGCCGGTGTATGCGACCTGCGCAAGGGCATGTAACGGCGTTCATAAACCAAGTAAAGGGGGCGGCCCAGATGGGTCGTCCCCTTCTTGTCCCAAAAATCTACTGGGGTGGATTAGCGGCGCTCGAGGACCGCGACGGTCTCGGTGTGGTCGGTGTGAGGGAACATGTCGACCGGCGTGATCTTGAGCAGGCGATAACCACCGTCGAGGAGCTGGTGTAGGTCGCGCTCTTGGGTGACGGGATTGCAGCTGATGTAGGTGATGCGGCGCGGCTTGAGTGCGCAAGCGGCTTCGAGGAACTCTGGTGTGGAGCCGGCGCGTGGCGGGTCGATGGAAAGGACATCGATCCGCTCGTTGTTGTCGGCGGCATCGAGGATGTAGTCAGTGGCATCGTCAGCCATAAACCACGCGTTGCGGGTGAGGCCGTTGAGCCCGGCGTTGCGACGTGCGTCGGCAATGCCGGCGGGGTTGCGCTCTACACCGAGCAGCATAATGCCGGCGCCTTTGTCCTGGGCATCTTTTGCGGCGCACAGACCGATGGTTCCGCTGCCGCAGTAGGCATCCATGAGTACGTCGCCCTGCTGCAAATTCATGCCGTCAATGGCGAGTCGGTAGAGCAACTCGGTTTGCTGCGGATTAGTCTGATAGAACGCGGTGGGGGAGATGTCGAATTCGCAGCCGAGCAGCTGATCGCGCATGCACTCGGCGCCATAGACGATGCGGGTCTCCTCGCCCAGGATGGCATTGCCGGGACGGCCGTTGATATTCTGCGCAACGGCGACGATGTGCGGGTCGAGTGCGGCAACGGCCTCAAAGAATTCCTGTGCATGTGGTAAGTCGCGCTGGGCGGTCACAAGGGTGACCATAATCTGGTCGGTGCGCCAGCCGCAGCGAACGACGGCATAGCGAAGCAGCCCCAGATGCTTGTCTTCGTTAAAGGCGGGAATGTGCAGACGTTCGGCCTCGCGAGCGATGCCGTTGAGAATCTGACGAGCGCCCGGCGCCTCGACAGGGCACTCGGGTACGGCAACGATCTTGTGCGTGCCGCGCTCAAAGAAGCCGCAGCGGACAGCACCCTCCTTACCGGGAGCAAACGGTGTGGCAGCCTTATGACGAAAACCACGCGGCGCAGGATACTTGCCCGGGTCGCCCAGGGTAACACCCATACCGCGAATGGGATCCACGGCAACACCCTCGCGCTCACAGAGCTCAGCAAACAGCTCCTCCATAGCAGCCTGCTTGGCCGCCAACTGCTTCTTATAAGGACGATTGAGCGCCGTACACCCACCACAAGCCCGCATGATGGAACAAGGCGACTTGGGATCCACGGCCTTACGCGAGGACGGAACCGAATCGTTAAGCGGGCGCTTGGGGCGAGCCTGAGGCGCCTTATCCCCGCCCCGACGAGAGCCAGAACGCTTGGTCTTAGCCCTGCTCTTGGTCGATTTGCTTTTTGCAGCTTTAGAAGACTTGGATTTCGTAGAAGATTTCTCCTCCTTTGACCCCTCAGCCGCTTCCACCAAAGCACGACGAGCCCTACGCTCCGCACGAGATTCTGCCATCAATAACTCCACTAATTCATAAATTTAAGCTGCAAGTATTGTACCGTGCCAAGCCAGCAGACGATATGCAAGCGGTTTATTCGTGCCAGTGATAAGCCCAACGACGGTTGCCCGCCGCGTGAGGGGTGTGGGGGTTAAGTTTATCGCGAGTTCCGCACGAACAGGAGGCCACTTAATGTGGCCTCCGTCGTGAGCAGGACTGTAGAGCAGGAAACTTAACCCCCACACCCCTCACGCGGCGGGCAAACTCGCCTTGTGCTCTATCACGCTAAAGTGTATGATTCTGAACGTTACATGACTCACTTTACCTAACTAAAGTGCTATCGAGGGGGAATACCATGAATACCGATATGTCTCGTCGTCAGTTTGTTGGTCTAGCCGGCTCGCTTGCCACGGTGCTTGGCCTTGGTCTTGTCGGCTGCGGCGGTGGTGCCGGCAAGGGCTCCGCTGCTGGTTCTGCCGCGGCCAAGGATGTGAAGGGCGCCGCGGAGTCCAAGAAGCTCGTGGTGGGCTTTGATAAGTCCTATCCTCCGTACGGCTTTGTGGGCGACGATGGCGAGTACACCGGCTTTGATCTCGATCTGGCCAAGGCTGTTGCCGATAAGCAGGGCTGGGAGGTCAAATACGAGGCCATCGACTGGGACGCCAAGGATACGCTGCTTAACTCAGGCGCCATCAACTGCATCTGGAACGGCTTTACCATGGAGGGCCGCGAGGACGACTACACGTTCTCCGAGCCGTACATGCTCAATGAGCAGGTGCTCGTGGTCAAGAAGGACGCGGGTATCAAGAGCTGGGACGATCTTGCCGGCAAGACCGTGATTACCCAGACTGATTCCGCTGCGCAGGATGTGCTCGAGGGCGACCAGAAGGATCTGGCCGCAACGTTTGCCACGCTCGATACCATCGGTGAGTACAACACGGCGTTTATGCAGCTCGAGAGTGGTGCGGTCGATGCCGTGGCGTGCGACCTTTCGATTGCCCAGTATCAGCTTGCCGCCAAGCCCGATGCTTACACGCAGCTTGATGAGCCGCTGTCCAGCGAGCACTACGCCGTCGGCTTTAAGAAGGGCGACACCAAGTCGGCCGATGCTGTAACCGAGTCGCTCAAGGCGCTCTACGAGGACGGCACGGTCAAGGACCTGTGCGATAAGTATTCAAGCTATGGTCTATCTTTCGATAATTGGGTGCTCAAGTAATGTCTATTCAGGTCATGATGCAGATGCTTGGCCAGGGATTCTTGGTCAGCTTGCAGCTGTTTGTGCTGACGCTGCTCGGGTCGATTCCGCTGGGAATCCCCGTGGCGTTCATGCGCATGAGCAAAATTGCGCCGCTCCGCTGGATTGCGCGCATCTATATTTCGGTCATGCGCGGTACGCCGCTCATGCTGCAGATGTTTGCCATCTACTTTGCCCCGTACTACGTATTCGGCATTTCGCTCACGCCCGATTCCAAGTGGACGGCGTGCGTTGTGGCGTTCATCATCAACTACGCCGGCTACTTTGCCGAGATCTATCGCTCGGGCCTGCAGTCGATTCCGCGTGGTCAATATGAGGCCGCCGAGGTGCTGGGCTACTCGCGTCTGCAGACGTTTCTGTATATCGTGATGCCGCAGGTCGCCAAGCGTATTCTGCCGGCGATGGGCAACGAGATCATCACACTGGTCAAGGACACGTCGCTGGCGTTTGCCATTGGCGTGGGTGAGATGTTCTCGACCGCCAAGGCGCTGGTCGCCTCGCAGGTGAGCATGGTGCCGTTTGCGATTGCGGCGTTGATCTACTGGGTCTTTAACTTTGTGGTCGAGATGCTGCTGGGCGCCGCCGAAAAGAAGCTGGACTATTATCATGACTAGATCGTTCCGCCGTTCTAACGAACGGCGGACTGCTCGACGCTGCGCGCGTGTCTGACGGCCAATCTGCTTCTCAAGCCGTCGCTTGCGTACAGAAGTACGCGGCGCTCCTCTTTCGAAGCACATTGTCTCGTCATCCACACGCTCGCTGACTTCTCAAACACATGGAGGTTCCCGTGTCCGGAACGGTAATGAATATATCGAACGCGCGTAAGGCGTTTGGCGGCAATGAGGTGCTCAAGGATATCTCGCTCGAGGTAAAGCGTGGCGAGGTCGTGGCGATTATCGGGCCTTCGGGTGGCGGTAAGTCTACGCTGCTGCGGTGTGCCACGCTGCTCGAGACACTCGACGGAGGCTCGCTCTCGTTTGGCGACCTTGCCGTTGCGACGGATGCGGGTTCGGGCGCGGTCTATGCGAAGGGCGATGTGCCCAAGCAGGCGCGCTCGCGATTCGGCCTGGTGTTCCAAAATTACAACCTGTTCCCGCACTATACGGTGATGAAAAACATCACCGATGCGCCGATTCGCGTGCTTAAGCGTCCGCGCGAGCAGGCGGAAGCCCGCGCTCACGAGTTGATTGCACAAATGGGGCTGACGGGAAACGAGAACAAGGTGCCATGTGAGCTTTCGGGCGGTCAGCAGCAGCGCGTGAGTATTGCCCGCGCCCTAGCGCTCGACCCGGAGATCCTGTTCTTTGACGAGCCGACCTCGGCGCTCGATCCCGAGCTGACGGCCGAGGTGCTGCGTGTCATTAAGGACCTCGCTGCGCAGAACATGACGATGGTGATCGTGACCCACGCAATGCAGTTTGCGCGCGATGTTGCCGACCGCGTGGTCTTTATGGATGGCGGTCGTATTGTCGAGGAGGGTCCTGCCGAGCAGGTCATCGACCATCCGCGCGAGCGGCGCACGCGTGAGTTCTTGAGCCGCATCGAGGGATAGGCTCAGGTATTTACTCAACTATTAATCGAGGCGAAGCCGCCACAGGTCTTACGGTCTGTGGCGGCTTTTTGTTTACATCGACGGGGTTCAATAATTGCCTCACAAGCTTGTCTCTTCCTCTCGCCGCCTGTATTCATACGTGTGCCGAAAGGTATGCATGGACAGCCGCCCGTGAGGGTAGGGTGGTGGCATAGGACATTTGGAGGGTGAGTCGGCTCGGCTGCCGACCATGCTGCTCCCGGGACGGCACCGACCGCGAACTCTCCCCGTTGGCGTCGCGCATTGCGCGCGGCCCTGCAAGGAGGTCATCATGGGTGCTCCCAAGACCGGTAACGTAAGGAACGTGGTGCTCGTAGGCCAAGGCGGGGTGGGCAAGACCTCACTCGCCGAGGCCATGCTCCACCTTTCCGGCAAGACCGCCCGCCTGGGCGGCCACGACGGCACCAAGCCCACGCTCGACTATGACCCCGAAGAGGTCAAGCGTGCGTTTTCCATTTCGACGACCATTGCGCCGATCGACTGGAAGGGCGCTCGCATCAATGTGCTCGATGCCCCGTGCTATCCCGATTTTATCGGCGACGCCTTTGCCGCGATGAGCGTCTGCGAGACGGCCCTGTTTGTGGTCGACGCCGAGGCCGGCCCGCAGCCTACGACGGTTAAGCTCTGGTATGCCGCCGAGGACCTGCGCCTGGCGCGTGCGGTGTTCGTAAACCGCCTGTCGCGCTCCGAGGCCAGCTTTGCGACCACCATGGACCTGCTGCAGGAGCGCTTTGGTACGCGCCTGGGCGCCGTGACCCTTCCCTGGGGCGAGGGCGAGGACTTTGACGGCATCATCGACCTCGTGCGCATGAAGGCGCGCCATTGCAACGGCGCCGAAGCCGTT
This sequence comes from Collinsella aerofaciens, assembly GCF_002736145.1. Lineage (NCBI taxonomy): Bacteria > Bacillati > Actinomycetota > Coriobacteriia > Coriobacteriales > Coriobacteriaceae > Collinsella > Collinsella aerofaciens. The sequence continues at coordinate 1,689,225 of NZ_CP024160.1, read as the reverse complement.
GAGTCGGAGATTCCCGAGGAGTATCGTGCCCAGGCCGAGGAGGCCCATGACCATCTGTGCGAGCTGGTGGCCGAGGCCGACGACGAGCTGATGATGAAGTACCTGGAAGGCGAGGAGACGCTGACGCAGGAGGAGCTTGAAGGCCTGCTGTCAAAGGCGATCGCCGAGCGCATCTTTGTGCCGGTCTTTGCGGGCGATTGCATTAAGGAGCAGGGCGTCAACTCACTGATGGACGACATCGCAACGTACTTCCCGGCACCGACCGACTATGGCGAGATGCCGCTCATCGACGGCGATTCGCTCAAGATTTCGAGCGACGATGACCGCCCGGTGGCGTTTGTGTTTAAGACGCTGGCCGATCCGCAGCAGGGCCGCATCAGCTTTATCAAGGTGCTGACGGGCACGCTTGAGCCGGGCCTTGAGCTCATCAACGCACGTACCCGCAAGAGCGACCGTCTGGCTCACCTGTATGTGATGTGCGGCCGCGACATGACCGAGGTCGGTCACGCCTATGCCGGCGACATCATCGTGGCGCCCAAGCTGGCTGCCGAGACGGGCGATACGCTCTCCATTACCGGTAAGGTCGAGGCGGCGGCGTTTAAGTTCCCCAACTCGCAGTACCGCATCGCCATTGAGGCCGAGAATCGCGGGGACGAGGAGAAGCTCTACACGTTTATCGAGAAGGCGTGCAAGGCTGATCCGACCATGAGCATCGATCGTGACGAGGAGACCGGTCAGACTATCATCTCCGCCGTGGGTGAGGCGCAGGTTTCGGTGCTACTCAACCGTTTGGAGGATCGTACCAAGGTCGTGGCCAAGAGCGTGCCGATCCGCATTCCGTATCGCGAGACCATCCGCCGCACGGCGAGTGCCCAGGGCCGCCACAAGAAGCAGACTGGCGGTGCCGGTCAGTATGGCGACTGCTGGCTGCGCGTTGAGCCGCTCATCGGGCCCGACGGCACGAGCGACGGCTATGAGTTTGTGGACGAGGTCGTGGGCGGCCGCATCCCGCGCTCGCTCATCCCCGCCGTGGACAAGGGTGTCCAGGAGACCATGAAGGACGGCATCATTGCCGGCTACCCGCTTACGGGCATTCGCGTGGCTGTGTACGATGGTTCGTATCACAGCGTCGACTCCAACGAGATGGCGTTCCGCGCGGCGGCTCGCATCGGCCTGCGCAAGGCGTGTGCCGATGCCGATCCAGTGGTGCTGGAGCCTATCGAGGAAATTACGGTGACTATCCCCGAGAGCTACGCCGGCGCTGTGATGGGCGACATCTCGGCCTCGCGCGGTCGCGTGACGGGCATGGAGACCGATGAGCGCGGCGACACCGTGGTCATTGCCCAGGCGCCGCTGGCCGAGCTGACGGATTACTCGACGCGTCTGCGCTCCATCACGCGCGGCACGGGCGACTTTACCATGAAGCCTGCGGGCTATGAGCAGGTGCCCTATGACGTTCAGGCCAAGCTGGTCGAGCGCTATGAGGAGGGTCGCGCCAAGTAGCGCGTGGCTTTGCCTGCAATATAGGTGCTGACGAAAAGGCCGCCCCGGGTAACCGGGGCGGCCTCATTTGATCTCTTGGGGACTGCAAATCGATTCTTGTCGCGGTTAGGGGCTTAATCACCCGAGGCCTGGTTGCGGCCGGTGGAGTAGTCGATCTGCACATGCGGCTGCAGGTTGTAGCAATATACGTGGAAGCACAGCGTCTTGCCGTGGTCCTCGACCGATTGCGCCTCAAGTCGCACGCCACGGCAGACAAGTTCCTCTTCGTTGTACATGGGCGTGACGCGGTAGAGCACATGGTTGCCTGTGTCGTGGATGTAGTCGAGGATCTGCTCTTCAAACGGCAGCATGCCCGTTTCGTTGAGATAGCGCGTGCCGGTGAGGAGATTCTTGCGGTTGGCGTTTTCGCCGCAGAGCGACCAGGCGATAAGGTGGCAGCGGTTGTAGAGGCTTTGACCCGGAATAAAGTCGTAGCGCTGCTGGTGCCATCCGGCGGGGTGGATACGCGAGATATCCCCGCGCTTGCCTTGACCGAGCGACTCGGGACCCACACAGGCGAGCGCTTTGCGGGTGCGGCCCAGGCTATCGAGCTTAGAGAACTTCTTAAAGCAGCCCTCTTCGGTAGCTCGCTCGTATTCGTCGAGCGTGAATGATGGCGTGCCGAGCGGGTGCGTGCTGTCGGCGCGAAGGGCAACGTAGGGGTTGCCGGCGTAGTCGGGAATGCTGCTGAGATATACGCCGCGGGCGCGGTTGAGATCTGGGTTTTCCACTTCGTCGATGGGGGTGGCGGCACTGTCCGCGGAGGCAACGTTGCCGTTGGTGTTGGTCGCGGTGGATTCGGAGCCATCGCCGGAGTCCTCGGAGCTTGCTGTTCCCGATTCGAGCCGGGCAACCAGGTCTGCCTCGTCGTCGGTGCGGCTGGGACTCTCGTTTTGTTTTTCGGCCAGAGCCGTCGCCTGCTCATCGCTTTGCGGCGACAACAACTTGGGCGCTCCGTCGAGCGACCCTGTGAACAACGCAAACCCCAGCACCACGGCGGTGCCGATGGAAAGTACTTGCTTGTAGGCGGACTTGCGCGACATTGCGGCTCCTGGATGGACGGTTGGGAATCTACCAGTCTAGCAGGAGCCGGCAGGGGCCGCTTTACCGAACAAATACTTAAAGATTGGGAGACGCGCTATCGATCCATTTGCCCTAGAAGGGGTTGCGATGGTTGGGACGTGTGGGGCTCGACGTTTCCTCAGATAAAACCTGCCAAAATAAACCTGTCCCCTTTCGGAAGGTCGGCAACTATTAATGTGGTTCAGGTTGAGCATACGCGAGCGAGCAGGTTCCGGGCGCGGCAAGGTGACGTGAAACAAGCGTGCGCGGACCTTTTGGTCGCGCCCGTGCAGTTGAACGTCAGATTGCCGCGTCCGGGGCCTGCGCAGCGCCGAGCAGTTACGCCGTTTGTAAAACGGCGCAACCTACAGGTTCATGTTGCCGTGGATGTAGGGGGTGACCTCGGGGGAGATGTGACCGCAGCCCAGCTCGCGCAGCGCGGACTCGATAGCGGCGGGCAGCGGGGTCTTGCCCTTGTCGTCGACGGCGGCACCGCCGAGGGCGGCAATCTTGGCAACATCTGCGGGTGCGGCCTCGATATGCATGCAGCCGCCGACCAAGCGCGCGCGTACCTGTGCCAGATCAAGATCGTGCAGGTAATCCTCGCAGGCGCGAATCAGGGAGACCTTCTCGCGCGTAAGCTCCTCGCCCGTGGGGACGCGCGTGGCAAGACAGGCTCCCGCCGGCAGGCTCCAAACGGGATAGCCCCATGTGCGCAGCAGCTCGCGCTCTTCGTCCTTGGTAAAGCCGACCTCCATAAGCGGCGAGCGCACACCGAGCTCTTCTGCCGCACGCATGCCGGGGCGGTAGTCACCGCGATCGCTTGCATTGCTGCCATCGATGACGGTGGGAAAGCCGAGCGACTTGGCGTGGTTGACGATGGCGGTAAAGCCGGCGTGCTTGCAGTGGTAGCAGCGATTGGCATCGTTGCAGGCTACTTGGGGGAGCTGCAGCTGATCGACCGAAAGATTGAGCACGGGGAGCTTAAAATGCGCCCCTTCATTGGCTTGTCCATCAACGGACCGCTCAAACGAAGCCTGCTCGGGCGTGCCGATGAGCGGCGTGGTGAGATGGACGAGGAGGGTATTGGTAGGCATGATGCGGGCGCATACGGCGGCCAAAAAGCTGCTGTCAACGCCGCCGGAAAACCCGATAGCCACGCGCCCGTATGCCAAAAGCAGCTGCTCGAGCGCCGATAGCTTGTCTTGAAGCTCCTCTGCGGGTGCCGCGGTGTCTAAAATCATGAAACGTTCCTTATCGTTGAGTACTCGGTCGAAAACTATAATCCTACTGGACTGCTTGTCATAAGACTTCTATCTATGTAACGAAAGTGCAATATGGTATATACGTTATATACAAGTTGCCAAATGCGGTAGAGTTTCGGCAATGCGACAGCGAGAGTCGATGGGGGACCGATATGATCAAGGCTGTTATTTTTGACATGGACGGAACGCTGGTCGATACCGAGCGTCTGGGCATCAAGGCATGGAAAGCGCCCGCTGTTGAGCTGGGTGTCGCGATTGATGAAGCGCTGATCCATCAGTTTATCGGTCGCACGCTGCCCGATGTCATGGACATCCTTGAGGCGCATTACGGCAGCAGAGAAACCGCCGAGGCGCTCTATCATCGCCACAAGGAGATTCGCGACGAGATGGTCAAGACCGACCTGGAGCTTAAGGCCGGCGCCGCCGAGTGCATAGACGAGCTGCTGGCTGCGGGCTATCACGTGGGCCTTGCGACGTCATCGCGCCATGTCACGGCAGAACGCAACCTTAAGATGGTCGGCCTCTTTGACAAGTTTGAAACGGTGACCTGCGGCGAGGACGTCGTGCACGGCAAGCCCGACCCCGAGATGTATCTGCTTGCCTGCGAGCGCGCGGGCTTTGCTCCCGAGGAATGTGCCGTGGTCGAGGATTCACGCAACGGCTGCGTCTCGGGCATCACGGCTGGCTGCCACGTCTTTGCCGTTCCCGATATCGTGCCGCTGCCGCAGGACGTCGTGGACGGCTGCGAGGCCGTGCTCGATACGTTGTTCGATTTGACGGCGGCGGTCAAGGCCGTGCGCTAGCGTTTGCATCCGAGCCATTTCAATATCATTTTAAAGATGCGGTCACCTGCTCAGCGCGGGTGGCCGCATCTTTTTATTTGGGAGCATTTTCAATCAAAAACTACCGTTTACCGTCTAATAACAACCGCTCACAGGAACGAGGTTGACTCATATTGAAATTGAAACGGTTCAAATAATAATGAAAACTGTAAATGAACCGCTTCAAAAAGGGGAGAGCACATGGAGAGTCGCATCGAGTCCAAGCATTACGCGGCGGTCGATATCGGTGCCTCGAGCGGTCGCGTTCTTGCTGGCTGGGTCGAGGACGGCAAGATGTCCTATCAGGAGGTTTACCGCTTCGATAACGAGCAAAAGCGCGTAGACGGCCACGACTGCTGGGACGTTGAGGCTCTGTTCGACCATGTCGTCGCAGGCCTGCGCGCCGTCAAGGATCAGACCGGACAGGCTCCGGCCGCCATCGGTATCGATACCTGGGGCGTTGATTTCGTGCTGCTCGACGAGCACAACAAGATCGTCGGCGATACGGTTGCCTACCGCGATGCCCGCACTGACGGCATCTACGAAGTTGCCGACCAAATTATGGATCCGGCCGAGGTCTATGCCCGTACCGGCATTCAGCGTCAGCCCTTCAACACGCTCTATCAGCTGCTCGCCCTCAAGAACGAGCATCCCGAGCAGCTCGAGGCAGCTCGCACCTTCCTGATGATCCCGGACTATCTCAACTGGCGTCTGACCGGCATCAAGGCCAACGAGTACACCAACGCGAGCACTACCGGTATGCTCGATGCCGAGAAGTGCACGTGGGACACCGAGATCCTTTCGCGCTTTGGTATTCCCCAGGGCATCTTCCTGGAGCCGACCATGCCCAGCGCCGTGCTCGGTGAGCTCACGGCCGACATCTCCGAGAAGATCGGCTACTCCGCGACCGTTGTGTTGCCCGCCACGCACGACACCGGCTCTGCCTTCCTGGCCGTACCCGCCAAGGATGACAATGCCGTCTATATCTCGAGCGGCACATGGAGCCTGCTGGGCGTTGAGAACCAGCACGCCATCACCAACGAGCTCGCTCGCAAGCAGAACTTTACCAACGAGGGCGGCTACCTCAAGCGTTACCGTTTCCTCAAGAACATCATGGGCTTGTGGATGAACCAATCCGTCCGCCGCGAGATCAACGGCGTCGACTATGTCGAGGGCAAGACCTCGCACAAGGCTCTCATGGATCATAAGGTTGGCTTTGACGAGCTCCGCACGCTCTGCCGCGAGGCCGAGCCCTTCGAGGCGTATGTCGATGTCGACGACGACCGTTTCCTGGCTCCCGACTCCATGATCCAGGAGATTAAGCAGGCCTGCGCCGAGGGCGGCGAGCCGGTTCCGCAGACCGTGGGCGAGATCATGCGCACCAACTACTGCAGCCTGTCCCGCTCGTATGCCAAGGCCATCGGGGGCCTGCGCGAGCTTTCGGGCCACGACTACACGAGCATCAACATCGTGGGCGGCGGCTGCCAGGATTACTACCTCAACCAGATGACGGCCGACACCTGCGGGCTTCCCGTGTTCGCCGGCCCCATCGAGGGCACCTGCATCGGCAACTTTATCGTGCAGATGATCGCCGGCGGCGATTTTACCGACCTGGCCGATGCCCGCGCCTGCGTTGCCCGCTCCTTCGATGTCAAGCGCATCGACCCCAAGGACGCCCAGGCCTAAACGAGCGCGGGGCCCGCCCCGACTCACCTTTTACCTACCCCCAGCCCCGCGCGCGGCAAGCGACTTCTGCCGGGCGCGAGCGGCTCTCTCCGATGACATGCGGCGCGGAGGCCCTACACGAACCATGCTCCGCGCCGTCGTCAATCGGCTTACCTAAGTTTTTCAATTGGACCTGCGGGTCCCGGAGAGGAGACAAACAATGGCAATGGAAGATCTGGCGTTTATCAAGGGCTTCTGCCGCTTATGCGATGACGGCTTTAAGCAGGGCTGGCATGAGCGCAACGGCGGCAACCTCACCTACCGTATGACCGACGAGGAGGTTGCCGAGGCCAAGCCGTTCTTTGAGGAGCCTCGCGAGTGGGTCAAGATGGGCGTGCGCGGCGAGAATCTTGCCGGCCAGTACTTTGTGAGCACCGGCTCGGGCAAGTATATGCGCAATGTCCTGGAGGATCCGTATGCCAACATCGGCATCGTCGAGATCAACGAGACCGGCGACGCCTTCCGCATTGTGTGGGGCCTTGCCAACGGCGCCCGTCCGACCAGTGAGTTCGAGAGCCACTATATGAACCACTGTGTCGCCGCCGCCCGTACCGATGGCGCCGACCGGGTGATTTACCACGCCCACACCCCCGGCATCATCGAGATGTCCTTTGTGGTGCCGCTGGAGGACCGTGCCTTCACCCGTATCCTGTGGCAGATGATGACCGAGTGCGTCGTCGTCTTCCCGACCGGTGTGGGCGTTGTGCCCTGGATGGTCCCCGGTGGTCCGGCCATCGCCGAGGCAAGCTCCGAGCTCATGAAGACCTACGACACCATCGTCTGGGCTCACCACGGTCTGTTTGCTGCCGGTCCTGACTTTGACACGACCTTTGGCCTGGCGCACACCGTCGAGAAGGCCGCCGAGATCTACCTGGCCGCGCGTGCCGCCAACGGTGGTTCGGACGACTTCCTCAACAAGATTAGCGACAAGGGCCTCAGGGACACCTGCCGCGACTTTGGTATCAAGATCAACGAGGCATTTGTTGACTAGCAAGTAAGAAAAACGGCGGTTCCGGTTGCTGGGGAGCTCGTGGAAACCGCCGTCTAATTGCTGCTGATCTGATAACCGCCGCGCCCGCTTGCTTGCAAACATCAACTTTTCTCATGGGAGGAAATCATGCTCGTTAACACCAAAGCCAAGGTTGGCGTTTTCTCGATCGCCCTCGGTGCCTATCTTCCGCAGTTCCCGCAGCTCGTTCCCAATTTTGAGCAGCAGTACGAGGACTTTAAGGCCACGCTGCCCACGACTGTCGAGCTTATCGACGGCGGCATGGTGACCACCAAGGAGCAGGCCCAGGTCGCTGGCGACAAGTTCCGCGCCGAGGACGTCGATCTGGTTATCCTGCAGATGCTCACCTATGCCACGAGCTACAACGTGCTGCCGGTCGTGCGCGACCTGGACGTGCCCGTCGTCGTGGTCAACGTGCAGAAGAAGGCCCAGCCCGACTACGCCAACACCGACATCCCCACGTGGCTGGGCGATCTGTACGCCTGCGGCGCTCCCGGCGAGGTCGTGGCCGACCTTAACCGCGCCGGCAAGCGTCATGCCGTCGTGACCGGCGTCGTCGAGGGTGGCGACCCGGCTGTGGCCGAGCAGCTCGAGCAGTGGTGCCGTGCCGCCCAGGTGCGTCGTCGCCTGCGTCGCACCAACATTGCCCAGATCGGCCGTCCGTACCCGGGCATGATGGACCTCTACATCGACGAGACCAACCTCTACAACCGCTTGGGTCTCTACACCAAGCAGTTTGACTGGGAGAAGATGTGGGCTATCGCCGACAACATCGATGACAAGGCTGCCGTGGACGCCAAGGCTGCCGAGATTCTCGACACCTTCGACGTTGAGGGCGGCGCCAAGGTCACCGACGAGCCCATCCAGGAGATGGCCAAGTACGTCATCGCCTTTGAGCAGTGGGTCAAGGACGAGGAGATCGGTCTGGTTGCTAGCCACTACGACGGCTATGCCAAGGGTCAGGCCGGCGTGCTCGACTCCATGCTCATCCCGGCGTTCTCCATGCTCATCAAGCAGGGCACGAGCTGCGCGGTCGAGGGCGATATGAAGGTGGCCATCGCCATGAGCATCCTCAAGACCATCTCTGGCACCGGCCAGCTTTCCGAGATGTACTCCATCGACTTCCCCGAGGACATCGTCATCATCGGTCACTCCGGCTCTGGCGATGCCGATATCTCGACCGCCAAGAAGCCGACGCTCAAAGTTGTCCCCGTTTTTCACGGCAAGACCGGCGGCGGCTACCTCACCCAGTTCTATCCCGGCCACGGCACCATCACCTTCCTGGGCATCACGCAGGACGGCGACGGCAACTTTAAGTTCGTGGTTGCCGAGGGTGAGAACGTCGACGGCCCGATCTTTACCTTCGGCGACACCAACATGCGCATGAAGTTCTCGATCGGCGCCCGTGAGTTCATGGACCGCTGGAACGAGACGGGCCCGACCCACCACATGGCCGCCTGCCTGGGCAGCCAGACCGACACGATCCTCAAGGTCGCCAAGATCCTGAACGTGCCCGTGGACGTTGTCTGCCGCTAGCTGTGTTCCTCCGTTCTAACTTCGGCTGAAACGATAGGGAAGAGCCCGACAAGTGTTTGCTTGTCGGGCTCTTTTTGTTCGGCGATGGATTGGATTGTTGAGGAAAGATGCTACAGGTAGGCGCCCAGGTTGATGGCGGTGGCTTCGGCCTGGCTGCTTGCTTGAGTGCTGGCGCGTTCCAGCAGGAACGGCCGCACGAGCTCTTGGCGGTTGATGTCCTCGATGGCCGTGACCGCGGTGACGGTGCGCGCGGCAGAGCCGATGCGGACGCGTTTGGTCTTGGCGGCGGGCTTGTTCTCGATCTGCTCCATCAGCAACTGAACGCCCTTGCGGCCAATCTCGTAGCCCGGAGGCGCTACTGTGGTCAGTGGGACCGACCCGCTCCAGGCGAGCGGATTGCCGTCGCAGCCTGCCACGCGGACCTGCTCGGGGACGGAGATGCCCTTGTCGATTAACGCCGAGATAACGCCCGACGCCAGTACGTCGGTCAGGCCGATGACAAAATCGGGGCGCTCGTCCGCAGGGCGCTCGGCGATTTGGGCACCGATGCCGTAGCCGTCGGCAGCGGTATTCCATTCGCCGGCGTCGATGACTTCGATCTTGATATCGGGGTGCAGGGCAAGGGCCTTGTGAATGCCAAGCACGCGCAGGGTGAGCTGCATAAATGCTGCTCTGCCCACAACGGTGACATGGTGCGCGCCGCGGGCGATGGCGAGTTCGGCGATAATGCGCCCCTGTGCCTCGTTGTCGGCGGCCACGTAATAACCGGGCTCGGAACAGTGGATGTCCAGATGGACGATCGGCACGGGCATCTTGGCCATGGCGGGGTGCCAGTCAGGGGACGCCATGGGCTGAACCATGACGCCGGACATCTGCGTGCCCATAAAGTAGCGCAGGTAATGGTCTTCGAGAATGTCGTCGTTGTCGGCGTTGGCGATGAGCAAGTCATAGCCGTGCTTGCGTGCCTCGTTGTGGGCACCGCTGGCAATCTGGAGCGAAAAGCCGTGATCGAGACGGGGGAGGACCAGGCCAAAGGACTTGGTGGTGCCGCCGGCCAGCTGGCGAGCGCTTTGGTTGGGCAGGTAGCCCAAGCGATTGATGGTCTCGTTGATGAGCTTGAGGGTCTCGGGGCGCAGCTTTTCGGGATGGTTGAGCGCGTTGGACACCGTGCCCAACGAAACCCCGGCCTCGCGCGCGACGTCGCTGATTTTTACCTTTGCCATAGCGGCCCCTTTGATGCGTTTCAAGTACAAGCCAGATTGTAGCATCCCAAACCTACCAAAAAGGGACAGGTTTATTTTGGCAGGTTTTATCTGGGGAAACGCCGTTGCCGGCGCGACCACCACGAAGGGGACAGGCACCTTTGTGGTGGTTTGAGCTGCCCGGGCCTTCAATTGTCTCGATCTGTAACATCTGGACGGCAAAACCGGCTCTACCTGTTACAGATCGAGACATAGTGCAGGGGCCGAACTGTAATGTCTCGATCTGTAACACTAAGCCGGCTTCCGGAGCCCCAGATGTTACAGATCGAGATCTTTCGCTGGGACAGAGCGCCGCCCCGATCCAAATCACCACAAAGGTGCCTGTCCCCATTGTGGTGGTTTGGACCGGCTGGACGTGTGTGCATCGGGTGGTATCTAAGTTGAGATACCACTTCTGGTATATCAGCTTGCGTTTGCGTGAGTACAATACTCGAACGTTATACGTCTCAGCGCCCCCTGTGCGTGGACGTCTTGCAGTCACGCGAACGAAGGGATTTATCCTATGTGCGGAATCGTCGGCTACACCGGCTCTGATATTGCAAAGAACATCCTGGTCACGGGCCTCAAGCGTATGGAGTATCGCGGCTATGACTCCTCGGGCGTCGCGCTCGAGGTGGGCGAGGGCGCCGCGGCGCACCTCGACGTCATCCGCCGCGTGGGCAAGGTCGCGGGCCTGGAGAGCGAGCTTTCCAACATCGACAGCGACGCTACCTGCGGTATCGGCCACACCCGTTGGGCCACCCACGGCAAGCCCTCCGTCGTTAACGCTCATCCCCACACCAGCTGCGACGGTCGTATCGCCATCGTCCACAACGGCATCATCGAGAACTTCGCCGAGCTGCGCGAAGAGTTGGAGGGTCGCGGCCACCACTTTAAGAGCGAGACCGATACCGAGGTCTTCGCGCATCTGATCGAAGAGGCTTATGCCGAGACGCACGACCTGATGGCATCCGTGCGCGAGGCTTGCACCCATGTGGTCGGTGCCTATGGTCTGGCCGCCGTTTCCGCCGACGAGCCTGGCGTGATCGCCGTGGCCCGCAAGGATTCCCCGATTGTAGTCGGCGTGGGCGAAACCGGCTCCTATGTTGCTTCCGATGTCATCGCGCTCATCGACGCCACTCGCGATGTCGTGGTGCTCGAGGACGGTCAGTTTGCCAAGCTCGCGCCCGCAGGCGTCGAGTACACCGACGAGGCCGGCAACGTTATCGAGCCCAAGGTCACCCACATCGACTGGGACCTGGACATGGCCGAAAAGGGTGGCTACCCCGACTTTATGCTCAAGGAGATCCATGAGCAGCCGCGCGTCGTGCGCGACACGCTGGTCGGTCGTATGACGCCGGCCGGCGAGCTCGACATCGACGAGCTGGGCCTTTCGCTCGAGGAGCTCAACGACATCGACCGCGTCTACGTGATCGCTTGCGGCACCAGCTATCACGCTGGCCTCATTGCTAAGAATCTCATTGAGGGCTGGGCTCGCATCCCCACCGAGGTTGAGGCGGCCAGCGAGTTCCGCTATCGCAATCCCATCATCACGCCGACGACGCTCGTCGTCGCCGTGTCCCAGTCGGGCGAGACGGCCGACACCCTTGCCGCCATTCGCGACGCGCGCATCAAGGGCGCCAAGGTCTTCGGCATCACCAACGTGGTGGGCAGCCCCGTGGCGCGTGAGAGCGACGGCGTCATCTACACCAAGGCCAACAAGGAGATCGCGGTTGCCTCGACCAAGAGCTTTATCGGCCAGGTTGTGAGCCTGACGCTGCTGGCTCTGCTGCTGGCGCAGGTCAAGTACCGCCTGACCACCAAGCAGGCGCGCATGCTGTTCCGCGAGCTTTCCGATACGGCCGAGCAGATCCAGTGGATTTTGGATACCCAAACCGAGGCCGTTCATGAGGCCGCCCTGCTGTGCAAGGACGCGCAGTCCGCACTGTTCGTGGGTCGCGGCATGGGTGCCGCTATTTCCTACGAGGGCGCGCTCAAGCTCAAAGAGGTCAGCTACCTGCACGCCGAGGCCTACGCCGCCGGCGAGATGAAGCACGGCCCCATTGCCCTGATCGACCCGGGCTTCCCTGTGATTGCCGTGGCCACCAAGAGTGCCACCTACGACAAGACCGTGTCGAACCTCATGGAGTGCAAGGCGCGCGGCGCTAAGGTCATCGTCGTTGCCACCGAGGGCGACGAGGAAATCAACAAGATTGCCGACTGCATCATTCGCGTGCCGGCAGTCCGCGACGTGTTCAGCCCCATCACGGCGAGCGTCCCGCTGCAGCTGCTCGCCCGCGAGGTCGCCATCCTGCGCGGCTGCGACGTCGACCAGCCCCGTAACCTGGCGAAAAGCGTTACTGTCGAGTAGTTGGTTCCGCCGTTCTAACGACTAAGGCCCGGCTCCGCGTCATCAGACGGAGCCGGGCCTTTTTGTACGGAGAAACCACCTCAAAGGTGCCTGTGAACTGCCTCCCATTTCTTGGACATCGGGAAATGGGAGGTTTTCCATGAGTATAGACCTCAGGGTGAAGCACGACCTGGAGTCCAGGAGGCGGGCCGTCGAGCTCTTCGACGCCGGCGTCGGCTGCAAACCGGCGGCCGAGGCCCTGTCCGTCCCCCGCGAGACCGTGAGAGAATGGCAGTGGGTATACCGGGCGTTCGGAAGCGAGGCGCTGCTGTCCATGGGCGGGAAACAATCCAGGTACACATTCGAGCAGAGGGTCGCCGCGGCATCGGCCGTGGTCGACGGCGGGATGGCGAAGACCGACGCCATGGCCGAGTTCGGGATCAGGTCGAAGTCCCCGCTGGAGCGCTGGTGCAGGCTCTACCGCGAGGGCGGCGCCGAGGCGCTGCGGCCCGGACCGAAGGGCAGGCCGAGGGGGTCGAGGTCGAAACCCCGGGCCCGCACCCGCGAGCAGGAGCTCGAGGAGCGCTGCCGCAGGCTCGAGGCCGAGGTCGCCTACCTAAAAAAATTGCGCGCCCTGGTCGAGCGGGACGGGCTCTGACCAGGGCGGCGGCCGAGGCGGTGGGGGCGCTGAGGGCGGAGGGGCACTCCCTGCGCCACCTGCTGGAGTGCTCGGGGCTCAGGAGGTCGACCTACTACTACGCGCTGGCGCACCCGCGGAGGCCGACCAGGCCCGAGCTGCGCGACGCCGCGGCCGAGATATTCTCGCGCACCGCCAACGGCTGCGGGCACCGGCAGATAGCCATGTGCCTGCGCGCCGAGCTGGGCGCGGTCGTGGCCGACAAGACCGTGCTCAAGATGATGCGCGAGATGGGCATCCGGTGCGGGATACGCCGCCGGGGCTCCCGCCGCCGGTACAGCTCCTACAGGGGGCTCGTGGGGAGCACGTTCGAGAACGTCATCGCGAGGGACTTCGGCGCCGAGGGGCCGTGGCAGAAGCTCGGCACCGACGTCACCGAGTTCAAGGTCGCCGGCGCCAAGGCCTACTGGGCCCCGGTGCTCGACTTCTGCACGAAGGAGATCGTGGCGAGCGACATATCGACCTCGCCGGACCTCGCCCAGCAGCACAGGATGCTCGACCGGCTCCTCGAGGCCCTGCCCGACGGGGCGGCACCGACCATGCACTCGGACATGGGCTGGCAGTACCAGCACGAGTCCTACACCTCCAGGCTGGAGGGGGCGGGCATCACCCAGAGCATGTCGCGCAAGGGGAACTGCGTCGACAACGCCGCCACCGAGCAGCTCTTCGGCCACGTGAAGGACGAGTTCTACCGCGGCAGGGAGTGGGGCAGCTTCGAGGACTTCAAGCGCGACCTGGAGGAGTACATAGTCCATTGGAACACGCGGCGCAGGCAGGTAAGATTGAAGGGCCTGACGCCGGAGGAGTTCCGGGACCGGGCCCTTGCGGCGTAGTCGCTATTTATTCAGTCCAAGTTTCGGGGCGCAGTTCACTGTCCCCTTTGTGGTGGTTTTGGCAGGTTAGCGGAGCTTGCTGGTCTCGAAGTACTCGGGGAACTGGTCCAGAACCTCGGTTTGGTTGCGGAACATCATGTGCAGGTGCTTGCTGACCAAAAAGCTCGCTTCGATGGGGTCGCGACCGGCAATAGCGCGGCGAATCTGCTTGTGCTCGTTCACGATGTCCTGATTGTCGAGAACCTGCGTGGCGGCGCGCAGCCAGCGGAAGCGCTCCAGGTCGGCATTGGTCTCTTCGAGCCACGACCACACGGTGCTGCGACATGCGATGCTAAAAATCATGTGATGCATGAGGTTGTCGCTCAAAAAGAAGCCGATGCGATCCTCTTCGGCCATGGCCTTTTCCTGCAGCACGATGGCGCGGTCGAGCTGCTCGATGCCGGCCGAGGTGGCACGGGCGCAGCACTCCACAATTACCTGCTTTTCCAGGTGCTCGCGAATGTAGCAGGCACTCTCGGCAAGGGTGAGGTTGATGGGCGAGACATAGGTGCCACTTTGGGGCACGGTACGCACCAGGCCTTCCTGCGCCAAACGAACCAAAGCCTCGCGCACGGGGGTGCGCCCCATATCTAGGTCGTCGCAAAGCTGCTTGACGCCTAGCTTTTCGCCCGGCTTATAGTCCAGATAGACGATTTTGCGTCGAATGGTGTGGTAGGACTGGTCTTGTAGGCTTGTTTCTTGCTCGCCGACGTGCATCGATTCTTCCATAGTGCCTCGCAACCGTTCTATCAAACTCATATGTCAGTTGTTTATTATGCCGCGAATCAGCTCTCCGCGGTGAGTAATTCGACTGTCGCCCGAGAACTATTGCGGCATCTTAGTCTTTGTTTGCGCGAGACTGTGCTCGATGTTGCCGTATCATAAGCCGTCGCAAACGTGAAATAGAAAGAAGGAATCCCATATGCAACTGGCGAATACCGTACGCGAGCGCTGGAAGGGTGTCTTGTTCTGCCTGATCATCGCTATCCCCGCAACGCTGCTCGGCAAACAGATTGAGGTGGTCGGCGGGCCGGTATTTGCCATCCTCTTTGGCATGGTCCTGGCGCTTGTCTTTCCCAAGAATCGTCGCGAACAGCTCGCCGCCGGTGTTACCTATACGTCCAAAAAAGTTTTGCAGTACGCGGTTATCCTGCTTGGCTTTGGCATGAACCTCTCCCAGATTCTGTCCAAGGGCGCCCAGTCGCTGCCGATTATCGTGGCGACGATCTCGACCTCGCTTGTCATCGCCTTTGTGCTCTGCCGCGTCATGAACGTGCCGGGCAAGATTGCGACGCTTGTGGGTGTGGGTTCGTCGATTTGCGGCGGTTCGGCCATCGCCGCGACCGCACCCGTCATCGATGCCGACGATCGAGAGATTGCCCAGGCTATTTCGGTCATCTTCCTGTTTAACGTTATCGCGGCGCTCGTGTTTCCAACGCTCGGAGGCATGCTCGGACTGACCAACGAGGGCTTTGGCCTGTTTGCCGGCACCGCCATCAACGACACCTCGTCCGTAACGGCTGCGGCGAGCGCTTGGGACAGCATGCATCCCGGCGCCAATGTGCTCGAGAGCGCCACGGTGGTCAAGCTCACCAGGACGTTGGCCATTATCCCCATCACGTTGGTCCTTGCGTGCTGGCAGATGCATCTGGCGCGCAAGGCCGGGGGCGACGCCAAAAGCACGTTCTCGTTGAAACGCGCGTTTCCCATGTTTGTGCTGTTCTTTGTGCTGGCGAGCGTAATCACCACGGTGCTTCAGCTTCCCGTGTCCATCACGGCGCCCATCAAGGAGCTGTCGAAGTTTTTTATCGTGATGGCCATGGCGGCTATTGGCTTTAATACCGATATCGTCGAGCTGGTCAAAAAGGGCGGCAAGCCCATCGCGCTGGGCTTTTGCTGCTGGATTGGCATTGCGTGCATGAGTTTGGGAATGCAGCACGTGCTGGGAATCTGGTAGAGAAGTAGCTTATTTGCGTGCTGGTTGCCGGTGAGCGCAAGCTTGCGGTGGAGCGATAGGAGCTCTTGCGGGTATGGCTTGTCCGCAGGTTTATAAGTCCCGAAGAGCTCTTATCGCCCCGCCAGGATGGCGATGCGGGGCAACACCTATACTCGCAGGACGGCGCTTTCTGCCCTATAGTGTTTGGTGAGCAATATCGTTCAATTTTGAAACACTTGAGATGCCAAGCCACAGATAAGGGTCGTGGCTGGAGACGGGGCGAACCATGGACAGCGATGCCAAGCTGAACATCTTGACCGAGGCCCTGGCTGCTGCCGGGGCCTCGGCATTGGCAATTGATGCGCGTGGGGACGTCGCGATTTCGACCATGAATGACGCGGCGCTTGAGCGGGGTGTGGCGGCTTTTGTTGCCGAACGCCTCGACCGTATAGGAGACGGCGCGCGTCTGGTTATGGGACGTGCGGGTACGCGCTTGAGCCTGACCGTTCGCCCCACCGACAAAGAGGGCGGGGGCCTTTGGGTCGTCGTGGTCCGCGAGGTGCGCGGCGCCGCGGCACATGCGGGCGTCGAGTGGCTCAATGCCGACGAAGTTGAGGCCCGCTACGAATCGAGCGCGTACGGCATCGTTGAGGGGGCGGCCGCGGTGGCTGCGCCGGTCGCCGAGAGCTATGCGCGAGGTGTGCCCCTTATGCTCGAGGGCGAGCTGGGCGCGGGCCAGGTCGAGATTGCCAAGCGCCTCTATCTGGATGGCCCTTTTGCCGATCAGCCCTTTGTTGCCGTTGCGCTCGATGAGCTCACCGATCGCGGCTGGCGCCACGTGCTCAAAAGCGCCGAATCGCCGCTGTTCCAAACGGGGCTGACACTTTGCATTGCGGGCTGGAATGCGGTTGGCCCCCAGCGCCTCCGCGAGCTCGTTTCCACGATGGCCGACACCGCGTTGGCGACGCGCTGTCATGTGGTGCTGACGGCGAATGACATGCCGGGTGGCAGCGAAAGTGATCAAGCCGCCTTTGTGACCGAGCGCTTCGCCTGTGCGGTGGGCGTGGCACCGGCAATCGCCGAGCAGGGAGCCGCGTCGACGAAGGTTGCGCGGTATTTGGAATATCTCGCTGATGCATTTGGGACGGCAGCGCCCACGCTGTCTGCCGCGGCGACGAAGGCGCTCGATGCTTACCGCTGGCCGCGCAACTATCTGCAGCTCCGCGAGGTCTCGGAACGACTGTATATATTGGTGGGGGCGGGCACGGTGGATCGCGCTGTGGCGGAGGAAGTGCTAGCCCAAGAGGACGTGATTAAGACTGCAACCTTTGGCGCCCCGACACTCGAAAGCGACCTGTATATCCTGCGACCGTTGATCGATACCGAGCGAGATATCGCGCATCTGGTTGTAGACCATCTCCATGGCAACCGAACCCGTGCGGCGGAGGTGCTGGGCATAAGCCGAACAACGCTGTGGCGCTTGCTGAAGGACGATGACCGTTGAGCGAGGCGCCCGTGACCGCGCGCGACGCGTGTGCTACAGTCCAAAGCGTTATTGTTTCGATTTGGTTACGGCGTGCGGGGGCGTATGGCTGAGACTACAAAACCGAGCCGCAGAAGGCGGAGTGCCGCGCCGGTCAACCGACGCACGACATCGGTGACGTGGGGCAAACACGCCTCGGGGTTTGATGGCTCGTTCAAGCGCACTAAATACGGCTATCCTTCGGCAAGCGCTCGCTTGGCCATGCAGGCCGAGTCCTCGTTGTGGGGCCGCAAACGCGTGGTGGGCTCAAAGCTCAAGCACGACGGAACGCTCGGTTACATCAGCCGCGGGGCGGCTCGTCGCAGCGGACTCAATCCGGCTGGTTGGCATCGTTATGTTCCGATCGCGGTCGTCGTTGCAGTGATCGTCATCGCACTCGCTGCGCTTGGCTACGCCGGCGGCGGTGCCAACTTGGACGCGATGTTTAAATCGCCCGAGCTCGCGCATGCAGGCACAGAAGTTGTCGAGGGCGCTCAGACCCAGACGGGCGTCGCGCCCCAACGCGGTATCGTTGCGGCAGCCTCCACCATCGTCGACGCTCAAAAGGACGAGGGTGAACAGGGCGACGGCGCCGAAACGACTCAAACGAACGAAACGACGACAACTCCATCGGCAAGATAAGTTGCGAGCGGGACAGCAAATTTGGGATTGGGCCTTTTAGCTGCTCAAGTGCCAGATGTCACCAGTGGCGCACCCGATGTCAGTCACCAACAGCGAGCGTTCGCCGTTCGGTAGAACGGCGGACCTTCCTACTTTACGTACACCACGTTGTCGCGGCGGGGTTTGGGCTCGGGTAACGCGTCATCGGCATAGCCCAGGATGCAGTGACCGACACCGCGCAGGCTGCCGTCGGCGGGCAGGCCCCAGCTGGCCAGCAGCTCCAGGCCCTCGGGCGAGTCAAAGACCTCATGCGCGCGGTGAATCCAGCACGAATCGACACCCAGTGCATAGGCGGCGTTGAGCAAGTTGCCCATGGCGAGCGAGCCGTCTTCCAGATGCGTGGGCACGCTGCGGTCGACCAGCACCACCACAACGGTCTTGGCGCCATAGAAGGGGTCACTGCTGCCGCCCATGACCTGGGCGTTGAGCTGTGAGAGACGCTCGACGGTCGCGGGGTCGGTGACGGCGACAAACGTCACCGGCTGGCGGCCCATGCCGCTCGGTGCATATTGGCCGGCTTCGATAATACGTGCAAGCTTTTCGGCCTCGACGGGACGATCGCTGTATTTGCGGCAGCTGCGGCGGTGGATGAGCGCTTCGATAGTCTCCATGGTGTCTCCTTGTAGTGGCGTTGCAGATGCCCCGTTCATACCCGTCGGGCTTAAACGATAGACGGTCAATTGCCCGGCCAAAAGGATAGATTCCAATTGGGAAAGTAGGTTTGCATAAAAGTGCCTTCAGAATGTGACAAACAAATGGGATGGTTAAACGTTTTATCCCGTCTACCCTGCGGTTTTTTACCACTTGCCTAAATGACGAACGCATAACCTCTGATAAAGGTTTTACTAAAGGAGTACCAACGTTTATCAATGCGCCGTGGTGGCGCCGGGCCAGGAGGTAACATCATGTTCCAGGCTGGAGATGTCGTCGAGACCGACTTCGAAGGATTTCTGAAGCTGCTGCGTTCCAAGACGCGCGCTTTTGTGACGATTGATGATCACGAGTACTACATCACGCACACCGATGGCTATTGGCGTGTTCAGGATTGCGAGGCCCTCAACGATAAGGGCCACTTTACTGACTGCTCCGAGCTGGTCAACACGGTCTGCGAGGTCGTCGAGCTGCCGTGGATTGCTGGCAAGAGCCTGCATGACAGCTTCTCGGGCGCTACGGTCTATGAGGCCGTCGCCGCTTAACGGGCAATAAAACCCGATTTTCACGTGACCGCTGGCGCTGTCCCCGCGCCGGCGGTCTTTTTATGCCGATAGGCCATAAAAGTGCAAGCATTTGCGGAGAGCCTGTTGACGATAGTCAAAACTCGGACTAATCTAGAGATACAAAATTGGTCAAAAATCGGACAATCGAATGGTGGGATAGATGAATAGTGCGGTTACGCTGGTCGACTTCGACCGGTTGCTCAATGGACTCGACCATATCTATTCGGAGTTCTCGCGCGCCTGCGGTCTTTCGGACTGCGCTTACTGGATGCTCGTCGATACCAGCACGGCGGGCGGCAGTATTGCCGTAAGCCGCCTGACGAGCGAATGGTTCTACAGCAAGCAGACCATCAACTCGGCCATTAAAACCTTGACGGCGCGGGACTTTGCAACGTTGGAGTTTGCCGAAGGCAGCCGTAAGAACAAGGTTGTGCGTTTGACCGAAGCGGGCATGCGGTTTGCCGAGCGTTATGCGCTGCCGGCACTCAAGGCCGAGCAGCGAGCCTTTGGCGCGCTTGAGCCGTGTGAGCAACGCGAAATCATGCGCTTGATCGGAAAATTTTCCCATGCGCTCGGCGATGAGTGCGATGCCTTTAAGCAGCATATCGCTGCCGAGAGCCAGGCCGAGAATCAAGGTGAGGGGGAGTCGTGCGACTCTTAATGAGGTTTATGAAGCCGTATCGCAGGCTTGTCGCGGTGACGTTGTTGGTGCTGCTAATCGACAACGTTGGCACACTGCTGGTACCCACGATGTTGGCGAACATGGTCAACACCGGTATCACCACGGGCGATGTCGACTACATTTTGCGCAACGGTCTCTACATGCTTATCGCGACCGGCATGGCCAGCGGCGGCGCGGTGTTGGGCTGCTATCTTTCGGCGCGCCTGGCCGCCAACGTGGCCTGCGATATCCGCAATGCCGTCTACGACAAGTCGCTCGAGCTGTCTGCCAGTGACTTTGAGCGCTTTGGCACGGGTTCGATGATCACGCGCTCGCTCAACGACATCAACGTGATTCAGCAGGCGATTCTGCAGACCATTCAGCTGGTGCTGCCGGTGCCGTTCCTGGCGGTGGCAGGCATCATCTTCGCCTGGCTCATCGATCCGGCCATGGGCATGCTTCTGGGCGTCGTGGTTGCGATCGTGCTGGTTGCGGCGGTCTTTACGGTTGCCAACGCGGCTCCGATTTTTATGCGCTTGCAGAGCTTTATCGACCGCATGAACGTGGTGCTGCGCGAAAACATCGTGGGCGTGCGCGTCATCCGTGCGTTTAACAAGGAGCGTCGTGAGGAACAGCGCCTGGACGAGGTGTTTAGCGACTACGCCGCCAACGCCATAAAAGTCAACCATCTGTTTGTGGGCCTCGACAGCTCCACCTTCTTTCTGATGAATATCGCCGAGGTGGCGGTACTGTGGGTGGGCGGCAACCGCGTGGGTGCCCACGCCATGCAGATCGCGAGCATCTCGGCGGTGCTGGAGTACGCGCTTCTGATCCTGTTCTTTGTGATGATGGCCCAGATGGTGGTGCTGACGCTTCCGCGTGCTGCCGCGTGCCTGAACCGCGCACAGCAGGTGCTGGAGATTAAGCCGAGCATCGTGGACGGCGAGCGTACGCTGGGTGACGGAGCGCCTGCCTCCGGGGGCGATGCGGATGCGGTCGCTGAGTTCGATCACATGTCGTTTCGTTTTGACGATGCCGATGAGGACACCCTGTGCGACCTGAGCTTTGTCTGTCGTCGCGGTCAGACGACCGCGATTGTGGGCTCGACGGGCTCGGGCAAGTCGACGGTGGCAAAGCTTCTGCTGCGCTTTCACGATGCCACCAAGGGCGTCATTCGCCTGGACGGCGTCGATCTGCGCGAGCTTTCGCAAGGTGAGATTCGCGGGCGCATCGCCTATGTGCCGCAGAAGGCATGGCTGTTCTCGGGCACCGTGGCAAGCAATCTGCGCTTTGGCAACGAGGACGCGACCGAGGCGGACATGCTTCATGCGCTGCAGGCTGCCCAGAGCACCTTTGTGCTCGATCAGCCGCAGGGGCTCGATACCCCGGTTGCCCAGGGCGGTACGAACTTCTCGGGTGGTCAGCGCCAGCGCCTGGCCATTGCTCGCGCGCTCATGAAGCGTGCCGACCTGTATATCTTCGACGACAGTTTTTCGGCCCTAGACTTTAAGACCGATGCGGCCCTGCGCCATGCGCTGCAGGACGAGACGCGCGACGCCGCGGTGCTCATCATCGCGCAGCGCATCTCGACGATTCTGCACGCCGACCAGATTGTCGTGCTCAAGGATGGCGAGGTCGTGGGCTTGGGCACGCATGGCGAACTTATGGAAACCTGTGAGGTATACCGCGCCATCGCGGAATCGCAAATGAAGGGAGGTGAGTAGCATGACCGGGGAGCTCAAGAAGCGCAGCGACGCTATCGATGCCGTCGTTGTGGACGCGGTCGAAGCGGTCGAGCAGGCTGCCACGTCGACCGAGCTGGATGACGTTGCCAAGGCCGCGGCCGAGCGTGAGGCTCGCCGCCAAGCGCTGTACGAGGAAAACGAGCGTGCCGAGGACGAGCGCGCCCGTGCCGAAGCGGAGCGTATGCGCGACGTGGACGACGAAGAAGAGGACGAGAAACCCCGGGATACCTGGGCGACGGCGCGCCGCTTGTGGAGCGAGGCCGCCGGCGACCATTGGCGCTTCTACATCGTGTTTGCGAGCATCGTGTTCTACGTCATCTTTAACACCGCCGCGCCGGCATATAGCGCTCATGTTATCGACGAGCTGTGGGGCCATATACAGGTGGCGTTTGCCAGCGGAACCACCTTCAGCATCACCTGGGACCAATGCGGCAAGACCATCTTTGTCTACTTTTTGATCTGGACGGCCGCCGGATCGTTCTATGCGCTGCAGAGTTTTTTGATGTCGAGCGTCGCCGAGCGACTCAACTTGCGTCTGCGCAACCGCATCGCGCAAAAGCTCAGCCGCCTGCCGCTCGCCTACTTTGACGCGCATCGCCCCGGCGAAGTGGTCAGCCGCGCGACCAACGACTTGGACAAGATGTCCGAGAGTATGCAGCGCGGATTGCTGCAGCTGCTGGTATCGATCGGTACCGTGACGGGTGCCATCATCATGATGTTCGTCTATAGCGTCAAGCTCACGTTGGTCTTTTTGGGCTTTACGGCGGTATCGCTGCTGGTGACCAAGGTGGTTTCGCGCCGTACGCATGATGTGACGGGCGAGCGTCAGGAATGGGTGTCCAAAATCACGAGCGCGGTCGAGGAGGGCTATTCGGGCCGCTTGGTGATTCGCGCATTCAATCGCGAGCACCAGAGCTCTGCCGAGGTGCACGAGGCCTCGGGCGAGCTGGCCCGCGTGAGCACCAAGGCCGACTTTATGATCAACGCCGTCGGACCCGCGGTTCGCTTTATTGGTCGCCTGGCGCAGATCGTGATTGCGCTCGTGGGCTGCAGCATGCTGGTCGCCGGTCATATGACCGTCGGCGTGTTCCAGGCGTTCTTCCAGTTTATCTACGAGGCGTCCGAACCCATGACGCAGCTGTCGTTCACTTTCAACTCGCTGCAGAGCGCGCTGGCGAGTGCGGAGCGCGTGTTCGACCTGCTCGATGAGCCCGAGATGGAGGCCGATCCGCAGCCGGGCGAGGCTGCCAATCTGCCGGGTCGCGTGGAGGGCCGCGTCGCTTTTGAGCATGTGCGCTTTGGCTACACGCCCGAAAAGCCGCTCATGCGCGACGTGTCGTTTACCGCCGAACCGGGTCAGAAGATTGCGGTGGTGGGAACCACGGGTGCGGGTAAGACCACGCTCATCAACCTGCTCATGCGCTTCTACGAGATTGACGGCGGCCGCATTACGCTCGACGGTGTGGATACGAGCCGCATGAACCGCGGTGAGCTCCGTCAGCAGTTTGGCATGGTACTGCAGGACGCCTGGCTGTTCGACGGCACGATTGCCGAGAACATCGCCTACGGCTGCCCCGAGGCAACGCGCGAGGAGATCGTGGCGGCTGCCCGTGCCGCGCAGGTCGACTTCTTTGTGCGCACCATGCCGCAGGGCTACGACACGCGCGTGGCCAATGATGCCGAAAGCATCAGCCAGGGCCAGCGTCAGCTGCTGACCATTGCGCGCGTGCTGCTCAACAACCCGGCGATTCTCATCTTGGACGAGGCGACGTCGAGCGTGGACACGCGTACCGAGCTTGCCATCGGCCGTGCCATGGACGCGCTCATGCATGGGCGCACGAGCTTTGTGATCGCACATCGTCTGTCGACGATCGTGGACGCCGACCTGATTCTGGTCATGGATCACGGCAACATTATCGAGCAAGGCACGCATAAGGAACTGCTGGCTGCCGAGGGTGCTTACGCCGACCTCTATCTGAGTCAGTTCGCATAATGTGACAAAGGGACAGTCCCGCATGTCACATTGGAAACAAGGCGCGCCGGGGATTGATTCCCTGGCGCGCCTTTTGCGTCGGTGTCGATGTTGTTTTTGTGCCGCTCGCGTTCCTAGTGCTCGTCCACGAGCTTGGCGACGAGGGCCTTGAGCTCGGCCACCTCTCGCTCGAGTTCCTTGACGCGGCGGGCATTCTCGGTGATGCCTTGGCGGTTGAGGGCGCTCTGCTCGGCGGCGTCATCGGGCATGTACTCGCGATGCTGCTTGGCATCGAAGCTTTCTTCGAACACGCGGCAGCCGTTGCGCTTGATGATGCGTCCCGGCACGCCCACGACGGTGCAGTTGTCGGGCACGTCTTTAACGACGACCGAGTTGCCGCCGATCTTGACGTTGTTGCCGATGCGAATGTTGCCGAGCACCTTGGCGCCCGTGCCCACGGTGACGTTGTTGCCCAGGGTGGGGTGGCGCTTGCCGGTCTCGTTGCCGGTACCGCCGAGCGTGACGCCCTGGTAGAGCACGCAGTTGTCGCCCACGATGGTGGTCTCGCCGATGACGACGCCCATGGCGTGGTCGATAAAGAAGTGCTTGCCGATCTTTGCAGCGGGATGAATCTCGACGCCGGTGATATGGCGAGTGATTTGCGAGAGCACACGGGCGAGCGAGCGATGACCGTGCTCCCAGAGCCAGTGCTCGGGTACGTGGTTCCACTTGGCGTGCAGGCCGGGATAAGAAAGGAAAATGACCAGGCCGTTTTGCGCGGCGGGGTCCTGCGCCTGGACGGTCTTGATGTCCTCGCGAATGGTATTGATAAAGCTCACCGGCCGCCCTCCCTTAGCGCCAAGGCAATGCGATTCAATAAAGTATAGCGATTCGCTAGGGATTAGGAAGAACAATCTTGGCGGCATTGCGCAACAGGTGTCAGTTATGCAAACTTGCTGGTAATGGAGTCATGCTTTTGTGGGGTTGCGCACGAGGGGGCGCTGCGACCGTATACTGGTCAACTTGGACGTGTCCGCGCCCACAACTGAGAGGTTTTACTTCATGGGTTTCATTAATTTTATCGCCGAGCTGCTCAAAGACCCGCGCACCGCGATTGCTAGCTGGATTGCCGCCGGCCCGCTTATGGCCTACGGCTGCGTGTTCCTGATTATCTTTATCGAGACGGGCGTGGTGTTCTTCCCGTTCCTTCCCGGCGATTCGCTGCTGTTTGCCTCGGGCTTCTTTGCCCACAACGGTGGCTTTAACATCGTGGCTTTGCTGGCCGTTGCATGGGCCGCTGCCATCTTGGGCGATCAGTGCAACTTTATGATCGGTCACTTCTTTGGCAAAAAGATCATTGCCTCGGGCAAGGTCAAGGCCATGACGCCCGAGCGTATCAAAAAGTCCGAGGACTTCCTGGACAAGTGGGGTCACCTGGCCATCTTCCTGGGCCGCTTCTTCCCGTTTATCCGCACCTTTGTGCCTTTTATTGCCGGTATGGGCGGCATGCACTGGCGCAACTTTGTCATCTTTAACGTGCTGGGCGGCATTACCTGGTCAACGCTCTTTACGCTGCTGGGCTACTTCTTTGGCGGCATTCCCTTTGTGCAGGACCACTTTGAGCTGCTGATTATCGGCATCGTCGCCGTGTCGATCATCCCGACCGTGGTCGGTCTGGTTAAGGCAAAGCTGGGCAAAAAGAACGCGTAGCTCGAGCCAGCGCGCAAACCGTGCCATTGAGGCCCGTCACCGCTTACGGTGGCGGGCCTTTTTGCTTCGGTCAAATGAAAATACTTTACTTAGTTAAAGAAAAGCGTTTTATCAGACGCGTACGGGGAGTACAATCTCGTGCATGCGAATCGACGTGCCATCGGCTTTGATGCCGTTCGCGTGTCCCGTCCGGCTCTACGCTCCGGACGTGCGACGTTGCGACGCGGTCGGCCTCGGTCCTCGCGTGCGGGTTCGCGAGTTTGCAACTGTGTATGTAAGGAGCGACATATGACTGTCGAGAAGAAGGATATCGATTGGGGTAGCCTCGGCTTTGGCTACATGAAGACCGATTACAGTTACGAGGCTCATTGGAAGGATGGCGAGTGGGACGAGGGCGGCCTGACCACCGACCACACCCTGCATGTCTCCGAGTGCGGTGGCATCTTCCATTACTGCCAGGAGGTCTTTGAGGGCCTGAAGGCCTACACCGCCGAGGACGGTAGCATCGTCTGCTTCCGTCCCGACATGAACGCCGAGCGTATGTACAACTCTGCGCAGCGCCTCGAGATGCCCCCGTTCCCCAAGGACAAGTTCGTTGAGGCCGTCAAGCAGGTCGTTTCTGCCAACGCCGCCTGGGTTCCGCCCTTCGGTTCCGGCGCGACCCTGTACGTGCGTCCGTTTATGATCGGCTCCGGTGACGTGATCGGCGTGGCTCCCGCTCCTGAGTACACGTTCCGCATTCTCGTGACCCCGGTCGGTCCGTACTTTAAGGGTGGCCTCAAGCCCGTCAAGCTGCGCGTTTCCGAGTATGACCGTGCCGCACCGCACGGCACCGGCAACATCAAGGCCGGCCTGAACTACGCCATGTCCCTCAAGCCCACGATGGAGGCTCATCGCGAGGGCTATGCCGAGAACCTGTATCTCGACTCCGAGTCCCGCACCTATGTCGAGGAGACCGGTGGCGCTAACGTCCTGTTCGTGAAGGAGGATGGCACCCTCGTCGTTCCGCAGTCGCACACCGACTCCATCCTGCCCTCCATCACCCGCCGTTCGCTCGTTCAGGTCGCCAAGGACCTGGGCATCACCGTCGACGAGCGTCCCGTCGAGTGGGCCGAGGTCAAGGCCGGTACCTTTGTCGAGTGCGGCCTGTGCGGCACCGCTGCCGTCATCTCCCCGGTTGGCGAGATCGACAACAAGGTTTATGGCGCCGACGAGACCGTGACCTTCCCGGCTGGCTACACCGAGATCGGCCCTGTGATGAAGAAGCTTCGCGAGACCTTGACTGGTATCCAGTCCGGTGCTGTCGAGGATAAGCACAACTGGGTTTACACCGTCGCGTAAGCTGCCATAGCTGTTCGGCCCGAGGGCAACCTTCCTTTCCGGCGCGTCCTCGGACATGAAAGAACCTCCGCTGCACACTTCGTGCGGCGGAGGTTCTTTCGTCCTGCGGAGTGCGCCGAAAAGGAAGGTTGCGCATTTGTTTTGCTTCGCGCCATGTGGGGGTGGTGGCGACGTGCATTTTTGCGAGTATTCTGCAATCGAAGGCCCCTGCATACCGACGTTCGGGCAAAAATCCGTGCTCGTCGATGCTTTTCGCGAATAATAGGCGGGGTTATGGGCCGACAGCGCTTGATTTGCAGGGATATTCGCGGTCTTTGGCATTTATCGTGGCGCCCGAAGCTCTTGGTTATGTTGAATACTCCCAAAAATGCACGGTGCTTAGAGGGGGACCTTCGCTAAAAAAGCAACCGCCCCGTCGAAGTATGCATTCGACGGGGCGGTTTATGCATCTACCCGATTAAGGATACGCTGCGGATCTGTTAGAACTTGACGGTCGGGGCCTGGCGGGCTGCTTCGGCGGCCTCAAAGCCCTGGCGCTCCTTAAACTGGAAGATGCCGGCAAAGATGACAGCCGGGAACGTCTGAATGGCGTTGTTGTAGCTGAGCACGCAATCGTTGTAGCTCTGGCGTGCATAGCTAATCTTGTTCTCGGTATCCTCGAGCGATGCCTGCAGCTGCGTAAAGTTGGTGTTTGCCTTAAGATCGGGATAGGCCTCGGCTACGGCGAAGAGCTGACGCAGCGCACCGGTCAGCACGTTGTCGGCTTCCATCTTGGCCTCGGGCGTGGTGGCCTTGACGGCGGTGTTACGCGCGCTGATCACGGCGGAGAGCGTCTCCTGCTCGTGTTTGGCGTAGCCCTTGACGGTCTCGACCAGGTTGGGGATCAGGTCGTTGCGGCGCTGCAGCTGCGTATCGATGTTCTGCCAGGCGTTATCGATGCGGTTACGCTTGGTGACCATGTTGTTGTAGATGCCGGCGATGGCGCAGACAATCACAATGACAACAACGATGCCGATGATGACGGTAATCATGATGTCTCCGTTTCGAATGGCCGCGGCGGCATGCGCCAGCTGCCGTTGGTATAACGCTACTAGTATACCCGCAACGTTTTGCCGTGCCGAACTTTCCGGTAAGCGTTATGTTTTCGGCGGGGTCGGCACCGAGGTAAAACGCGCGAGGTACAGGTGTAAGATATGCGACAGATTGACGAGTGTTGTCTTTGCCCTGAGGATGGCGATACCAGTGGACCTTCGCATTAAGAAAACCTACCGCGCCCTATTCGATGCCTTCACCGAGCTTCTCGAGGAGCATCGTTTTGAGGACCTGACGGTTGCCATGCTGTGCGACCGCGCCATGATTCGCCGCACGACGTTCTACAAGCACTTTCGCGACAAGAACGATTACTTTGCCTTTTATATCGATGAGCTCATGTCGGGTTTGCCGCAAAAACAGCCCGATGAGGCCGGCACAGTGTCTGCCGAGGACGTGCGCGCGCTTCGGCACGCGATTTTGGACGATGCCATGGATTTGATTCTGGCGCACGAGCAGCTCATGGATAACATTTTGGCTAGCAGCATGTCGGGTATGTTGACCAACGTTATTTGCGACCGTATTGCCCGCTCCATCCGCGAGCGTGTGATGAACGTGCTTGCCGAGGATGCCCTGGCCCCCGTGTCGCTCGAGACGACGTCTGAGTTTGTCGCCGGCGGTATTATTCGACTTTTCACGATATGGTGGGAATCGGGCC
Source organism: Collinsella aerofaciens (assembly GCF_002736145.1). NCBI lineage: Bacteria > Bacillati > Actinomycetota > Coriobacteriia > Coriobacteriales > Coriobacteriaceae > Collinsella > Collinsella aerofaciens. The sequence goes on along the minus strand of NZ_CP024160.1, from coordinate 1,660,573 downwards.
ACGATCTTGAGCGTCGACCCGAGATGGCCGACGTGGTCGATGCGCTGTTCGAGCGGACCATGACGCCGGTGCATCACTAAAAGTGGCGGAGAGAGGGGGATTCGAACCCCCGGAACGCTCTCGCGCTCAACGGTTTTCAAGACCGCCGCATTCAACCGCTCTGCCATCTCTCCGTGAGTCGTAATGATAGCATCGTTTTGAATTTGCAACAGGGAAGGCGAACGATGACGATCACCGAAATCGACGAGAAGTTCATGCGCGAGGCGCTGGCGGAGGCGCGAGCCGCCGCGGCGGTGGGCGAGGTGCCCATCGGAGCCGTAGTGGTGTGCGACGGCGAGGTCGTCGCGAGGGCGCATAATCGTCGCGAGCTCGACCAGGACCCTTCGGCGCATGCAGAGTTCGCGGCCCTGTGCACCGCTGCCCAGGTGCTTGGCCGCTGGCGCCTTTCCGACTGTACGGTCTACGTGACGCTCGAGCCCTGCTGCATGTGTGCGGGGCTTATGGTTAACGCGCGCGTGGGGCGCTGCGTGTATGGCGCGAGCGACGCCAAGGCGGGCGCGTTGGGATCCCTGTACGATTTGAATGCCGACTCGCGCCTGAATCACCGGTTTAATGTGACCGCCGGCGTGCTGGCAGACGAGTGTCGTGAGGTGTTGAGCAGCTATTTTAGTGGGCTGCGTGGCAACGATGGTGCTGGCTGCGGTTGTGGGGACGATCTTGAGGCACATGCCGCTCACGCTGAGGCGCTCGCGTGTGCCGAAGATATCGCCGTTGAGGCGGTCGATTTTGGTGCCGCGTGCCGCCGGCCCCGCCGTGTGCTGTTGGCGATCGATTCCTTTAAGGGCAGCGTTTCGAGTGCGCAGGCGGAGGCGGCGGTTGCCGAAGGCGTGCGCCGTGTGTGGCCCGATGCCCAGGTGGCCGCTTTGCCGCTGGCAGATGGCGGCGAGGGAACGCTCGACGCCGTTGCCGCCTGCGGTGGCGAGCTTGTGACCTGCGAGGTTGCAGGTCCCTTGGGCGAGCGTGTGCCTGCCCGGATGCTGGTTGATGTCGAGCGCGAGTCCGCGGTCATCGAGATGGCCGAGGCCGCCGGCATTGGGTATTCGCCTTGCACGGAGTCGTCGGCGCTGGCCGCTACAACCTATGGCGTGGGCGAGCTCATGCTTCGCGCGGTTCGCACGGGCGCAAAGACTATCTATATTGGCTTGGGCGGCAGTGCTACCAACGATGGCGGCGCCGGTATGCTGCAGGCGCTGGGCGCGCGTGTGGTCGATGATCGGGGCTGCGTTGTCGCCCCCGGTCTTGCGGGTCTCGAGCAGGTGGCGAGCGTTGATTTGGCGCCAGCGCTGCAGGCTTTGGATGGCACTCGTATCGTTGTGCTTTCGGATGTAGAGAATCCACTCGTGGGACGCCGAGGCGCTCTGGCGGTGTTCGGTGGGCAGAAAGGCCTGCCGGCGGATGATGCCGAGGCGCTGAACAGGTGCGACAGCTGGATGGTCGGCTACGGTCGCTTGCTCGACGCTGCGATTGCCGGAGCTCGAGCCCAGGGATTGTTGCGCACACCTGAGAGCGCACGGACATTTGGCTCGGTGCTCGGCGTGCCCGGTGCGGGCGCTGCCGGTGGCTTGGGCGCCGCGCTGCTGGCGCTCGGCGCGGAGCTACGCTCGGGCGTGGAGACGGTGCTCGATCTGATTGGGTTTGACGAGCACGTGCGCGATGTCGACCTGGTCATAACGGGCGAGGGCAATATGGATGAGCAGTCCGCCGCCGGCAAGGCGCCGGTGGGCGTGGCGCGTCGCGCCAAGCGATATGGCAAGTCGGTAGTCGCCGTCGTGGGTGGTCGCGCCGACAACCTGGATGCGGTGTACGAGCAGGGCATCGACCTTGTACTGCCGATCTGTCGCAAGCCCATGGACCTGGAGCGGGCACTCGATCCGCAAGAAGCCACAACCAACCTCATCTGCGCCGGCGAGTCTGCCGCGCGAGCCTACGACCTCGGTCGCCTCTAAAACCAATCCCCCCAATAACTTGCGGTGAAATACGGAGTGTTTTTGCCTTTAAGGTGCCAATTCAGTCCGTATTCCACCGCAACTTCGTGAATTGCTATCCGAGGCTGGTCGACATGGGTCTCGAGTCGGACCGTTTGCCACGAAATGCGGCCATCTGCTACGTTTGACCGAGCTACCTCGACCATCCCGGATTTTGTGAAATTAAAACTGCAGGTAGAGAGCTTGCCGATTTCCGAAAAAGTCGGCTATGGTCGACCCATGCGACCAAAACGTAGTAGATAGGCCCTTTTCGTGGCGCAGCACCGGATCAGTCTATTTGGGACGGGGCTTTCTTGACTACTTTCGCCACCCTGATGCCCCCAGTCAAAAAGTAGTCAAAAAGGCCCCGTCCCAAATTAGCTGTCTTGCCCCATCGGGCGGGAGCAGGTAAGATATACCGAGCGCCTAGCGCGTTCGATGGGTTCGGATGACGACATGTTCCGAATCTGGTCAGGTCCGGAAGGAAGCAGCCATAAGGAGCCTCTGTCGGGCATCCGAATCCATCGAGTGCGCAGGCGTTTTTTGGTGCCGCGGCTACCCGCGAGTGCCGGCAGGGCGCTTGGTGTCTCGCTGGTCCTCGGCTTCGCCTGCGGGATCGCTCGACTACCAAGCGCCCTGCCGGCACTCGCGGGTAGCCGACCAAAACCGCCTGAAGGGTCACATTTATCTGAATAATTTAATCCCGTGCCTTTTGCTGCTCGTTGGCGTTGTCTGGAGCGCGGTGGCTATGTGGTTCAAGAGGCGGCGGTGCTGTTGCTTGAATTTTTGCAGTTAAAGAGGCCCGTTTCCCTAGGTGGGGAAACGGGCCTCCTTTTGTTTCTGGGCTTGTGGATTGGCGGAGACAATAGCCGCTGGCAGCTATTTTGAGTTCTTGAGGCGGCGTGTGGCTGTGGCGGTTATTCCGAGGCCTGCGGCGGCGATTGCTGCGAGTGCGATTGCGCTCGGCGCTGCGTCTCCCGTGTTCGCGAGCTTGCCGGCGGTCGTATCCGCTTGCTTGCCGCTGCTCGAGTTCGCCTGCTTGGTGGAGCTTGGCGAGGTGTCTTTGCCGGTCGCGGACGAGCCGGCGGGCTGTGCCGTCTCGGCGGGTTGCGTCGAGCCGGAGGGAGGCACTGTCTCGGCGGGTTTCGTCACCTCGGGCGAGGTGGCCTTGTCTGCCGCGGCCTTTGCCTCTTCGTATGCCTTGCAGGCGTCGTCATAGGCCGCTTGCGCCTTTTCCAAATCGCCGAGGAGCGCATTTCGCTTGGCTATGTCCTCATCGATGTGGGCTTTAGCTTCCTCCGCCTCACTTTCGAAATGCTGAACCTGTCTTTCCTGGCTTTCGAGCCGGTGTTGGTAGGAGTGAAGATCATCTTCACAAGATTTTTCTCGCCTTTCTGCCGACATGATCTCACTTCGCAACTGCTTAATAGTTTCGCTAGAAGCTCCGTCGTCGATTGCCTTATTTAATTCTGCCTGAAGGCCGCTTGTCCGGTTGTGGGCCTCATCGTATTTGGCTTGGGCTGCATCGACGTTCGCTTGCATGGCGGGAAGGGGTTCCCTCCGTTTGGCGGCTTCCGCCACCACCATGTCGTAGAGTTCTTGAAATGCGGCAATGTCATTATCGATTTCCGCAAGTTTTTCGGGACTTGCGGCGTCTTTTGCGGCTTCGAGGTTTTTGAGCGCTTCCTGCATGGCTGCATACGCTTTTTCTTTTGCGGTGGCCGCATCTTCCGTCTGCAAGGCAACTGCACCGGTGGGGGAGCTGGTTTCTGCCGCGATCGCCGTTACGGGGGCGATTCCCGCGACAAGTGCCGCGGAAAGGGCGATGCCCACAGTTGCTCGTCTTGCTCTTCTTGCGAGAATGTCGTTCATCTCGGCACCTCATTTCAAGGGTCGGCGACTAACTTGGTAGCACTAAGGTAAGTATATCAGGCGGTTTGCCCGCCATTGATCGGGCGTGCGCGTATACCCCTTGATTAACGGCCATTAAATCTATCCCTTAAGGAATGCGGCTTGCTAGTGTTGTCTGGGCATTGATGGCTGCGCGGTTCAAGAGACGGCGGCATTACCATCTGTTTTTTCAAGTAAAGAGGCCCGTTTCCCTGGGTTGGGGAGACGGGCCTCTTTTGTCTCTGGGTTTGTGGATTGGCGAAGGTGGTATGCTCTGGCGGCTATTTTGAGTTCTTGAGGCGGCGTACACCCGTGGCGGTTATTCCGAGGCCTGCGGCGGCGATTCCTGCGAGTACGATTGCGCTCGGCGCTGCGTCGCCCGTGTTCGCGAGCTTGCCAGCGGTCGTATCTGCTTGCTTGCCGCTGCTCGAGTTCGCCTGCTTGATGGAGCTTGGCGGGGTATTTTTGCCGGTCGCGGACGAGCCGGTGGGCTGTGTCGCCTCGGCCGGTTGCGCCGAGTTGGAGGGAGGCGTCGTCTCGGTCGGTTGCGTTATCTCGGGCGAGGTGGCCTTGTCTGCCGCGGCCTTTGCCTCTTCGTATGCCTTGCAGGCGTCGTCATAGGCCGTTTGCGCTTTTTTCAAATTGTCGAGGAGCGCATCTCGCCAGGCTATGAACTGGTCGATATGGGCTTTATATTTCTCTGCAGCAAGTTCACAGTCATTAACTCGTCTTTCCTGCTTTTTGAGGCCGTCGCGGCGCTCGCGGAGCTCCGTTTCGCAAGAGTCTTCTTGCGCTTTTGCCGCCATGATCTCACTTCGCAACTGCTTAATATGCTCTTTAATAGTTATGCTGGGCTCCTCGTCGCCGAGTGCTTCAAGTGCCTTTAATTCTGCCTGGAGCTCGCTTACCCGGTTGATGGCCTCGTCGTATTTGGCTTGGGCTGCATCGACGTCCGCTTGCATGGTGGGAAGGGATTCCCTCAATTCGGTGGCTTGCGCCGCCATCTTGTCGTGGAGCTCTTGAAAACGGGCAATGTCATCATTGAATCTCGCAATTTTCTCGGGACTTGCGGCGTCTTTTGCGGCCTCGAGGTTTTTGAGCGCTTCCTGCATGGCTGCATACGCTTTTTCTTTTGCGGCGGCCGCATCTTCCGTCTGCAAGGCAACTGCGCCGGTGGGGGAACTGGTTTCTGCCGCGATCGCCGTTACGGGGGCGATTCCCGCGACAAGTGCCGCGGAAAGGGCGATGCCCACGGTTGCTCGTCTTGCTCTTCTTGCGAGAATGTCGTTCATCTCGGCACCTCATTTCAAGGGTTGGCGACTCAGCTGGTAGCACTAATGTAAGTATATCAGGCGGTTTGCCCGCCATTGATCGGGCGTGCGCGTATACCCCTCTGAAAACTGAATCCCGTTAGAAATGACGAGTTGTTTACGCTTCTTTTGGGCTCACCGTACTATCATGGTTCGAATTGAGTGTGAATGATGATAGGGAGCGCCTTTTTATGATTGAGCTGCTCAGGCGTTTTGGTGGTAAGTTTCGCCGGTATATGGTGATTGGCCCTGCGTGCAAGCTGATTGAAGTGATCTTTGACCTGCTTACGCCGCTGGTGATTGCCCAGATGATCGATAAGGGCATCGGCGCGCACGATGTCAACGCCGTTGTCCGTTACGGCGTGGTGCTCGCCGCCATGGCCGTGATCGGCATCTCGTTTACGCTCGTCTGTCAAAAGATGGCGGCGCTCACCTCGCAGGGCATGGGCACCGACATTCGCGGCGCGCTCTACCAGCACATTAATAAGCTGAGCTATGCCGAGCTCGACCGCTTTGGCACGCCGTCGCTTATCACCCGCATCACCAACGACGTCAACCAGGTGCAGCTTGCCGTGGCGCTGGGCGTGCGCATGCTCATCCGCTGGCCCTTTCTAGCGGTGGGCTCCATGTGCGCGGCCCTTGCCATCGACCTTAAGCTCGGCATCATCTTTTTGATTTGCACGCCCGCCATTGGCCTGGTGTTTTGGTTTGTCATGGCGCGCTGTATTCCGTACTACAAGCAGCTGCAGGCAAAGCTCGACCGCATCGCGCTTATCTGCCGCGAAGGCCTTTCGGGCGCTCGCGTGGTCCGTGCGTTTGTGCGTGAAGATCACGAGCGCGAGCGCTTTGCGCAGGCCGCCGATGACCAGGCCAATACTGCCATCGCGGTGGGCAAGCTCTCGTCGATTCTCAACCCCGTCACGTTTCTTGTGATGAACCTGGGCGTGTGCGCCATCCTGTGGGTCGGCGGCATCCAGGTCAACGTGGGCGAGCTCACGCAGGGTCAGGTCATGGCGTTTGTGAACTACATGACGCAGACCCTCACCTCCATCGTGTATGTTGCCAACCTGGTCGTGGTCTTTACCAAGGCGAGCGCCAGCGCGTCGCGCATCAACGAGGTGCTCAATTGCGTGCCGAGCATCACTGACGAGGACAACGAGCCGGTCGCGCTGCCCGAGCCGGGCAATGTCGCTCCCGTTCCTGCGTTGAGCTTTGACCATGCGAGCTTTTCGTTTGGCGTGGGCGCGGCAAATGCCGTGAGCGATGTGACGTTGGAGCTGCCGCTGGGCAAAACGCTCGGCATTATCGGCGGCACGGGCAGCGGCAAGTCTACGCTCGTCTCGCTTATCCCGCGCCTGTACGATGCGGGCACCGGCAGCGTGAGCGTGATGGGTGCCGACGTGCGCACTTGGCCGCTCGACCAGCTGCGCCATGTGGTCGCGACCGTCCCGCAGCGCACGTCGCTGGTGAGCGGCACCATTCGCAGCAACCTGACCTGGCGTGACGAGTCGGCGACCGACGATGAGCTCTGGGCGGCGCTCGATATGGCGCAGGCGAGCGAGTTCGTGCGCAACAAGCCGCAGGGGCTCGACGCCCCGGTCGAGGCGGGCGGCAAGAACTTTAGCGGTGGCCAGCGCCAGCGCCTGACCATCGCGCGCGCCTTAGTGGGCTCGCCGCAGGTTCTGATCATGGACGACTCCGCCTCGGCGCTCGACTTTAAGACCGACGCGGCGCTTCGCCATGCCGTCCGCGAGCGTAGCGTGCGCGGTGCCGCCGAGGGCGGGCTGCCGCTCACGACCGTCATCGTGAGCCAGCGCGTCTCGACCGTGCGCGATGCCGACATGATCTGCGTACTCGATCACGGCTCGGTTGCGGGCCTGGGCACGCATGACGAGCTGTATGCAAGCTGCCAGCTCTACCGAGAGATCTGCCAGTCGCAGCTTCGCCGCGAGGAGCTCGAGGGCCAGCAGGGGAGTGCGGCGCCCGCGTCTGCCCCAACCGTCCCCGCATCCGTCTGCGCAAAGGAGGGCTGCTAGATGAATCCGTATACTTCTTCCGGTTCGGTCGCCACGATGACGGCCAATGTGTCCGGTAACGATAACCTTAACGACCTGGGCGACGGTCCGCGCCAGCCCGGCGATCCCGAGCGCTATCCCGTGGGCGCGGTGACCCGCCGCCTGCTGGGCTATGTCCGACCGCACCGCATTTCGTTTGCGGCATCGTTTGTGAGTGCCGCTGTCTCGGTGATCTTGCAGCTCTACACGCCCATCCTCATCGGCGAGGGCATCGACCTGATCGTCGCCACCGGGCAGGTGGACTTCGATGCGCTGCTGCCGCTCGTTACCAAATTAGCGCTCGTCGTGGTGGGAGCCGCGGCCTTCCAGTGGCTGCAGGGCTACTGCGTCAACCGTCTGTCCTACGAGACGGTGCGTGACATGCGCGTGGAGGCGAGCGACAAACTCAGCCGTATGCCGCTCAGCTTTATCGACAGCCATGCCCACGGCGACCTTATGAGTCGCGTGGTCAACGACGTCGACCAGGTCGGCGACGGTCTGCTGCAGGGCTTTACCCAGCTCTTTACCGGCGTTATCACCATCGTTGGCACGCTCGCGTTTATGCTCTCTATTAACCTGACCATGACGCTCGTGGTGGTGCTCGTCACGCCGCTTTCCATTTTTGCAGCCGGTGCTATTGCCAAGCTCTCCAACAAGAGCTTTACGGCGCAGCAGCGTATTCAAGGGCAGCTCGGTGGTCATATCGAGGAGTACGTAGGCGAGCAGAAGCTTGTCGACGCCTTCGCCTACGGCCCGCACGCTCAGCAGCGCTTCGATGCCCTCAATGCCGAGCTTTACACCGCGGGCGAGTGCGCGCAGTTTATGGGTTCGCTCTCCAACCCCGGCACGCGTTTTATCAATAACATCATCTATGCCGTGGTCGCTGTGATCGGCTGCGCGGGCGTGATCACGGGCGTGCCCGCGGCGCTTACGGTGGGCGGTGTGCAGATTTTCCTGTCCTATGCTAACCAGTACACCAAGCCGTTCAACGAGGTCACCAACGTCATTACGCAGATCCAGACCGCGTACGCCTCGGCGCGCCGCATGTTTGCGCTGCTCGATGCGCGCGAACAGGAGCCCGACGCGTCGGACGCTGTAGAGCTTGCCGCGCCGCAGGGCGAGGTCGCCTTTGAGCATGTGGACTTTAGCTACGTGCCCGACCGCAAGCTGCTGCAGGACATCTGCATCGAGGCTAAGCCCGGCATGCGCTTTGCCCTCGTTGGCCCCACGGGCTGCGGAAAGACAACGCTCATCAATTTGCTGCTGCGTTTTTACGATATCGATGCCGGTCGCATTGCGGTCGATGGCCGTTCCTCGCGTGACTACACGCGCGCAAGCCTGCGCCGTGCCTTTGGCATGGTGCTGCAGGACACTTGGCTGTTCGAGGGCACGGTGGCGGAAAACATCGCTTACGGTTGTCCCGATGCCGCACGCGAACAGGTTATCGAGGCGGCCAAGCGCGCGCATGCGCACAAGTTTATCGTGCAGCTGCCGAAAGGCTACGACACAGTGATCGGCGAGGACGGCGGCACGTTTAGCCAGGGTCAAAAACAGCTGCTGTGCATCGCGCGCGTCATGCTCACCGACCCGGCGATTTTGCTGCTGGACGAGGCAACGTCGAGCATCGATACCCGCACCGAGCTGCAGGTGCAGGCGGCATTCGACGAGCTCATGGCTGGTCGCACGAGCTTTGTCGTGGCGCACCGCCTGAGCACCATCCGCAACGCCGACTGCATTCTGGTGATGCGCGACGGCCAGATTATCGAGCGCGGCACGCATGACGAGCTGCTGGCGGCAGGCGGCTTCTACGCCGAGCTCTACCGCAGCCAATTCGCCCAGTGAGCAAGCCCGTGGGGCAAATTAATCAATCGACAGACGGTGGTTTACATCTGTCACGTTAGTACTAAGATATTCATCTAATAAATTGCATTAGTGGCTTTAGTTTTGGGGGAAACGAGGCAACGTGACTATGACGTGCTCTTTGGTGGTTAACAGCAAGAGCGGTAATACCAGGATGGTTTCGGGCGCGATCAAGCGCGCTCTGCAGGCTGCGGGCGTTGAGTTTGTCCATGCCGCGGCGTTGAGCGACGATGCGGATGCAGATCAGGTTGCGCTCGAGGCGCAGGGCGCCTGCGCGGCCGACACAGTGCTCGTCGGTTTTTGGTGCGACAAGGGCGCGTGCACGCCTTCGGTCGCGGCGTTGCTCTCCGCCTTGCACGGCAAGCGCGTCTTTCTGTTTGGCACCTGCGGTTTTGGGGCCGACCAGAGCTATTATCAGCAGATTATCGACCGCGTAACTTCCAATTTGGCTGGGGATGCCGAGCTTGCGGGTTGGGCGATGTGCCAGGGCAAGATGGGCCCCGCGGTCAAGCAGCGCTACGAGGCCATGCTCGAGCAAGATCCCGACAACGCCCGATTTAAGATGCTGCTCGACAACTGGGTTGCCGCAAAGGATCACCCCACCAAGGAGGATCTGGACAACATGGCTGCAGCCGCCAAAAAGGCCGTGCTGGGGGAGTAGCTCCCATCGCTGACGGCGATTGGTCCATCTTTCTAAATGAAACGTCCTCCCGGGCGTCGGGGCACGAAGTTCCCTGCTCTACAGTCCTGCGCAAGACGAAGGCCACATTAAGTGGCCTTCTTTGCGTGCGGAACTCGCGATGAACTTCGTGCCCCGCCGTCCGGGAGGACGCCTCTTTATTGATGGGAGGCCTGATAGGTCGATGGTTCCGTGCCCGGATGCGTCCAAAGTGGGACGGGCTTTCCGGATGGGCAGGCTTTCGAAAAATGCGTCCCGGAATTTGCCTTTGGAATGGGACGTAGTTTCCCGTTGAGGTGCTTTGCGGAAAGTGCATCCCACTCTGGGCGGTCGAAGTGGGACACACTTTCCCAAAGGCGCTCCAACGGGAAATTGCGTCCCATTATTCGGTCAAGAAACGGGATGCATTTTCCCAATGAGAGCAAAAACGGAAAATGCATCCCACAATCAGCCCTCAAAGTGGGACGCCGTTTCCCGATGAGGCTCAAGCGGAAAATGCATCCCGGAATTTGCGCTCAAAGTGGGATGCGGTTTCCGGTTGAGGGTCTAAGGGGAAAGTGCGTCCCAGAATCGACGCTTGAAATGGGATGCAGTTTCCCGATGAGGCACTCGACGGAAAATACATCCCAGAAATGGCCTTTGAGCTGGGATAAGATTTCCGCGGCATCTCGGATTCTCAAAAATGAGACACGCCGTTGGCGAAAATGAGACACGTGATATCGGGCATCGGACGTATCATTTGCAAAAATGAGTCCACTCCATTCGAATAAAGCGAGGTCCCTCATGTACGTTCCACACTCCCGTATCCGTAGGCTGTCGAAAATCCCGCTTGTTGGGACGGCGGCGCTTGCTGCGTTGATCGCCACGAGCGTCGCCTGCTTCACGGCCACGCCCCAGGTTGCCCAGGCGGCAGACGCGCCCGCAATCACCGATATGACCGAGCAGGATTATCAAGCCCTGGGTCTGGGCACGAGCGAGGACATTCCGGCCGATACCGTTGGCCCCTATTCCACTGATACCCCCACGACGTTTGCCACGCGCAGCGAGGTCTATATGGCAGCTAACGGTAGCCATGGCAATCGCTACACTCTGCGCGACAAGCTCGAGAACGTCGAGCGCGGTGACATTGGCGGCAGCAGCAAACTCACCGATGGCTATGGAAGTGTGTGGGGCGCCGCAAAGTTCTGGCAAAACGTCAACAACTTCGATACGAACAGCGATCTCTACAAGCATAGCGACTACGGTGGCGGCACCTGGTCGTACCTAAGCAACAATGAGTCCTCAACAGTACTCGCCAACGACAACAACGGTTTCTCGGGCATTCACGCCACGAGTGTTGAGTTCTGCAGCGACGCCAGCACGGGCAAAAAGAGCCGCGTTGCCGAGCTCCGTGCCTACGGCGACAGTTCCTCCACGACGATTGACGGCAAGTCATACGCCGGAAAGGTTGAGCTGGTCCTCTACTCGTTTAGCAACGGGCGTACGCGCACTCTCGACACACACCTGCCGGTGACGGTCAACACTAATATGATGTACGAAGGCCGTTTTAAGTACCTGGATGCCGGTTACCTGCAAGAGCACGACGCCGTCTTTGATGTCGAGGCGGGCGATGTCGATGGCGACGGCGTCGACGAGCTTTTTGTCTACGCGGGCTGCTATGTCGACGAGAACGGCGTGCGCAAGGCTGTAGTCGACATGTATGACTTGGAGGGCGGCAACTGGAAGCAAAGCGTCGTCAAGATCGATGCCGGTAACGCCGCGGACTACACCACGCACAACAAGGGCGGGAGCGACTCCTGGACGCAGCTTCAGTCAGCTCCTGTCGTTTCGCTAGCGGCCGGCGACCTCGATCGCGATTTTTGCGATGACCTCGCCATCGTGGTCTCGGCACCCTACGGCAAGAAGAATATTGATAAGTCGACGCATTGCGAGCTGTTTTCGTGGGATGCATCCAAGGGTGCGCTCGTCCATGTCGATGCTCTGGGCGACGCGGGCGCAATCTCCCTCTCCGCGAACGGCAAGACCATGGTCGCTGCGAATGCGACGTTCGGCACGTTTGCCGCCTACGATGAAGAAGGAAAGAAGACGGGTGAAACCGTCACGGGCCTTATTCTTGCGGGCTATGACTGGCAACGCAGCGCTTTTGATTACGGCGCTTCTGACGGCAGCAAGGGGCTGTACGGCGCGCTGTACCGCTACGCGTATTTTGACTCGGAGTCTGGCGAGTTCAAGCTTTCCGATTGCAAGGAATACAGAGACGGGCTCCTCGCCTCCTATGGGCTGATGCATGTGCCCAACAGCGCATGGAAGGATAGCGTTCAGGATAAGCGCTATCCGTGCACCTTGGCGCCTATTGCCCTTGCCACTGCCAACCTTGACGGCCTGTCCGAGCAGCTGGCGGTCGACGAGGTGCTCGTGGGCGGCGATGTGTTCCGCGACTTTGCCTGCAACACGGCACAGAGCGGGGCTCAGGGCTTGGGGTCCATGGTCGGAACCATGAGCATGAGCGGTCAGCAATACAACAGCAGCAACAAGCATGACCACAAGGGTATAGAGCAGGTGTGGATCAGCGACGTCAAGGCGGGCAGCGTCTCGGGTTCGGACCGCTATAACGAGAGCTTTATCGCCGTGGTGGGCAAGCACCGCGACGAGGACCTGCGCAAGAACGATGACTACTATTGGATGACCGCCTCGCATTTTTCGCTCGACGAGAACGGAAAGGTGCGCCGCGGCGAGGAGCAGGTGATTAGCGAGAGCAACCGTCGCGGCACTACCTACGGCACATTTATCTCGCTCGCGCTGCCCGATGTCGACAACGACAGCGTCAAGATCACGTACAAGGACCGCTACAAGGTCTATACCAACCCGCGCGTGCTTGCCGTGCTGCAGGATGCGCCCTATGTTGAGGATCTGGAGCAGGCATACGGCTATCTGGTGTTGGGCGGCACGTCATACGGAGAGGAAAAGGGCACGGGGACATCCCAGGGCTATACCATTGGCGCCGAGTTGGGCGTTGCCGTCGAGGTGCAGACCGGTCCGCCCCTGGTCGCGATGAATGCTTCAGTCGATTTTGCCGCCGAGGGATGCTATGACTACCGGAGCGAGCGCACGGTCAGCACAAGCGTAAGCTATGAGTCGCATGCCGGCGAGGGTGACAAGGCCGTGCTCTACACGATTCCGATGGTCTATTACGAGTATGAGATCGAAAATGAGGAAACTGGTGGCAAGGGCGTGATGGCGGCGCCCGTGTCGCTCGGCGCGCAGACCTCGGTCGTTAATGTCGAGGCCTATGACCGCATTGCCAAACAGCACAATATGACGCCGCTCAGCTACTTTTTGACCAACCGGTCGGGAGAACCCGGAACCTATCAAACGACGCTCAACGGCGAGACTCCCGTTGGGGATTCCTTTGGCCTGGGCAAGCCTGGCGTAACGCGCGCCTACACGCACGATGGGTTTAACGGCGCCGCCGCGCAGTCGGGGGCGAGCATTGAGCAGACCATCGAAGTCGAGGAGGGCAAGGAGCAGGAGCTCGAGCTCGGCTTGACGCTGAACGGCAGCGTTGTCATGGGCGCGAAGCTCGCAAAGCACGAGTTGTTTGGCGGCCTGTGCTTTGGTGCCAACGCCGGCTTTACTACGGGTAACTCCTCGAGTGAATCGACCGAATACGGCGGCACCGTCGACAACCTGCCCGAGGCCGCGCAGGGCAAGTACGGTTTTGTGTGGCGTCTGGGCGTCAACGCGGTGGATGTCGACAAGTTCGAGGCAGACTCGGGCGACAAGCTCGGCACCAAGGACACCGACCAGTTCTGGATCGTGGGCTATGACGTTAAGGACGTCGAGATGCCCGACGCGCCGGCCGTGACGGGCTTTACGGCAAACGCCGTCGATTCGACCAGCGTTACGTTTAGCTGGGACGATGTACTCGCAAACAAGAGTGGCTTTAGCTACGGCGTGGGCATGCTGCAGAGCAATGCGGCGGATGCGGTCGTCAATAGCTGGAAGATTGCCGACAACACGCAGACCTCGCTCAAGTGGGATGGGCTGCAGCCCAATACGGAGTATCGATTCGCCATCGCCGCCGTTAAGAATGGATCCACGACCGAAACAGGTATTCGCTCGGCAATCATCACGGTCAAGACCATGCCCGATGGCATGACGATGACCGTGAGCGGACCTGCGGCGGATGCTGCGGAGGGGCCGGATTTTGGATACGACTCTTCGGTTGAGCGCACGGCGGGAAGCCACCTGACGCTCTCGGCGATTGGCCATGTGAAGCAACTCGGTGCCGACGATAGCGAAACAGGGCTGGCACCGACCTATATGTGGTACCGCAAGGGCCGCGGCGAGACAGAGTTTAAGCTCGTGGGTGCCGATGGCAACCTCGCGGCTGGAACGGCCTCAAAGCTCGAGATTGACCTGACCGCAGACGATGACGGTGCGCAGTATTACTGCCACGTGGGATACAACGACGTGGGCCTCGACACCGGCACGACGCTCGTGAATATCGAGGCCGAGGAGACGGCGCCCACAACGGTGAACGCCACCCCGATCCGCACGCGCCGCCTGTTCTCACAGGCAAGTGCGGGCGCCAAGAAGTTCCTGGACCATACGCTGGTAAACACCGCCGGCCCAACCGATTCCGAAGGCTCAAAGGACCCCGAGACTCCTGAGACCCCGACGAACCCGGACAAGCCCAAGTCCGACAACGGAGCTAAGACCGACACCAAGGTCAAGACTACGACCACAGCGAAGAACCTCGCAAACACCGGCGACCAAACATTCGCCCTAGTCGCCACCGCAGCAGCAGCGGGAGCAACGCTCGTAGTGATAGCCCTCATCATGCTGATCAAGCGCCGCAAGACCCACTAGTAGCCAGTCGAACATATCGACAACCCAAAAACCCGGGTAGCCAAACAACTTGGCTACCCGGGTTTTCTCTTTGCGCGGCTCAAGTTGCGGCGGGCTTCGGCATGCCGTCGAGCGGCGGTTGGGCAAGGCGCATGGAGCTTACCGAAGAAGGGGGGGTTGAAAATAAATGGTACCTGAAGCAGTTTAAATTTAATGTGGGGGGGGGGGTACGATATCTGAGCTATGCAAATATTGTACCCTCTGTGAAGAAGTTGCGCAGGGGGGGGTTAGCCGCGGGTATGGGACAAAGCAGACGAATATGTGTATAAATGACCGCTTACGCCAAAAATAGTAGCATTTGGCGCTAAAACGTTGATAAACGTGTAGGACATCGCTATGGTTTTTACTACAAAAGGATTTCAAATTGGCTTTTTTCGAACCTAATTTTTAAGGGCCTTGCGCTGTTTGAGGAAAGTGTCTGATCCTTGAAGGGATCGAATGTAGCTTCGATGGGGATGAAATAATCATTTTGATGGCGCGCGGATTCAGACGATTTATTTCACTTCTTAGTGGCATGGCGCTCGCGCTTGTCATAGCCCTTGCCGTCGTTTCTTTCGCTCCCCGTGCATTTGGTTACATGCCCTTCGCCGTGCTCTCGGGCTCTATGGAGCCCGAGTTGCCCGTTGGCTCCATGGTGTTTGTTCGCCAAGTTGAGCCGACGGATATTGCCGCGGGCGACAGTGTAACTTTTTACCGATCCGACGGCGCCGTGGTGACGCACCAGGTATATGAGGTCGACCCTGTGGCGCGGACGATCAGCACGCAGGGAATCGCAAACAAAAATGCAGATGGAACCATCATGCACGACGCCGAGCAGACGCCTTTTTCACGCGTGATCGGTGTCGTTTCTTTTTGTGTCCCTTACCTGGGCTTCGTTAACGCATATTGCACGACGATGCCCGGTTTGCTTGTTGTGGTGGCCGTTCTGGCGCTGCTGGTCGCGGCGTCGATAGTGCTCGATCGGATGGTTCCCGACGAGCCTGCGGACAAGCATGCCCGCACGCATGCGAGGGAGCGGCGTTCATAGCGGCAGGGGAGAGGTGTCGGCAACGGCAAGGGCCGTTGCCGGGGAAGTCGATTTTCGAAAGGAAGAGAACGATGGAAAGCAAGAAGAAAAAACGCTACGGCATCATTGCCGCCTTGCTGCTGCTGGTACTGGCCGCCGGCGTGGGCACCTACGCATGGCTGTCGGCAACCGATCAGGTGAAGAATGAGTTCACGGTTGGCAGCATCGACAAGCCCGATGTGAAGCCCGACCCCGATCATCCGGACAAGCCCGGCACTGATCCCACGAACCCCTCAGTGGATGGTTATCTGTTCGAGACCAACTGGACCAATAAATCCAAGATGATTCCCGACACCGACATCAATAAGAACCCCAACGTCGGTATCGGCAAGGACTCTGATAAGTCCTATGTGTTCATCTACGTCAAGAACGCCATCGTGAAGGACGGTGAAGGCGCGCTTGCCAAGACCCCGTACTTCACGCTTAACAATAACTGGAAGCCGGTTGCTGATGACCAGGTGACGACCAACGGCACCGGTGGCCAGTACGTGAGCGGTCTGTTTATGTATACCGCTGGTGGCACCGGCCAGCCCGCCCAGCTTACTCCCGCTGATGGCAAGGCCGCTTACACCGGTGAGCTGTTCAGCACCGTGCATATCCCGGCTGCTATGAACAGCACGGATGTCGTCACCGATCCCGCTATGACGGTCTCCTGCTACATTTTCGGCGCTGATCAGGGTGATGCCCAGAACGCCATCGAGCAGGCCAAGGCTTGGGTTAACGACCCGAATAACCACCTGAAGTAATCCAACCCCCTCCACCGAGATCCCGGCCCGCTCCCCATCCCCATTTTCGGGTCGGGATCTCGGTCCCCCTTTGATTGACGATTGGCGAACGTAATGCTCAACAATCTTTCCGACAATCAGAAACGCACCTTGGCGCTTGCCGCGATGGCGCTGTTGGCCCTGGCGTGCCTGTGTGGCACGCTGGCTTTCACCGTTGATATGGTTCCGGCGAACAACGTCCTATCGTTTGGCAGCGTGAAGGTACGAGTCTGCGAATACACCCTAAACGAGCAGGGCGAGGAGATTCCGTTTGAGGCCGACGAGCACGGGGACTATCCCGACACCGAGGCCGGGGGCTCTGACATCAGCCGCATCGTGCGCGTGGAGAACGCCGGCGCGCAGCCTGAGTACGTTCGCGCTCGCCTGCGCATGACGTCGGTGGCGCCCGACGGTACGAGTGCGGACGCCTCGGGCAACGTCGCCTTTCACGTGAACGCGGGCGAGGGGTCCCCGTGGATCGATGGCGGCGATGGGTGGTACTACTACCGCGGATTGGCCGGACGCGGGGGCGTGCTCGATTCCGGCGCCATGACGGAGAGCCTCATGGACTCGCTGCGATTTGTGGGCGACTACCACGATGCCGCGCGCGGCGGCTCATACAGGCTCGATATCGACGTCCAGGCCGTGCAGGCCAAAAATCAGCAGGCAAACGATACCGTCCTCGACGTGCTTGACGTCGTGGGCTGGCCGGAGGCGAACTAGCCCATGGAAATCAAGAACAGAAACCGAGGTGTGCTCGGTAGGCTGATCGCTGTGGCGGCGATCGCCCTTTGCTGCGTTATGGTGCTGCCGGCGGTGGCGCATGCCGAGGATCAGACCGAATTCCATATCACAAACAGGAACGACTTCCTGGCGTGTGTCGCGCTGTCGCGACAGCGCGACACGTCGAAGTGGCTCGTCTATCTCGATAACGATATCGTTCTTAACGATGATGATATGAACGCCATTGTTGAGGATACGGTCAAGCACCTCTCCTTTGGCAACAAAGAGCATCCCTTTAAGGGCGTCTTTGACGGTCAAAACCATACCGTGAAGGGCCTGAACTACGAGAATAAGGTCTTGGATCCCGAGCGCGATACGGGCTTTTTTGCCGAGACCGATGGCGCCACCATCAAGAACTTCCTGGTCAAGGATGCCAACATTTGGGCTGACTTCCGCGGCGGCATTATCGTGGGCAAGGCCGTCAACACCCACTTCGAAAACGTTATGGTCATGGAGAGCACCCTGCACGTTACGTGCGCCAACAACATGCTCAATGTGATTACTAATGCGGGCTTTGAGGGAGGCCTGATTGCCGGCGAGCTCAACGGTTGCACCCTCTACAACTGCGAGGTCCGTGGTGGCCGCGCCGTTAACAACACGACTTCGGGCGTACAGGCAATCGGTGGCGAGGGCCTGTATATGGCGGCGTTTGCCGGCTACGTCGAGAACTCGACCATCGAGTATTGCCGTGTGACGCCTACGCGCAACGAGGATGGCTCGATTGCCGAGAAGGGAATGACCGACGTTACCAATAAATACGATGTGGCCATTGGTGCCCTGGGCGGCAACAACGTGTACGCTTCGGGCTTCGTCGGCTGCATGGCAGAAGGCGCTAAAGTCATTGACTGCTTTTCAACGGCGAAATGCTATAGCTATGCTGCTTCTTACGTGGGCGTTGTTTCCGTAACGCGCGCTTGGACGGGCGGTCTTGCAGGCCGCATCTTGTCTAAGAGCGGTAATGAAATCGCTCGCAGCCATTTCGCCGGCGATTTGAGCTCGCGCCAGTACAACCCCATCGCCGTGATCCCCATTATTCAAAACGACGTGAACCTGGGCGGTATTGCTGCACGCGCTAACGCGGGTGATGCGACTATCACTGATTGCTACTTCAAGCCTAGTGTCAGCCTATCCGGGTTTAGCCAGGGTACGGCAGCCAAGAAGAAGATTTACGCCCTTGCGGGTGATGGCACGGTATCCGGTGCCGGATTCGGTCCCTGGGACGACGAACGCTACGTCACACGTGAGCTGTGGGAGCAGCATGATTACGACTTCTGTGCCGGCACCATACGCTCTACTGCCAATGACCTGCTCTTGGGGGACAAGCATACAAACGAATGGGCGATGGACTACAAACTGAATATCCCCGTACACGGCAAAAGCGTGAAGACGACGACCGACTTCCCCGGCGCGGGTACGGCAACCGTTCTGGCAACCATGTTGGGAAAAGATCAATCTACCAGCGATCCGTACACCTTTGCCGTGAGCGCCGTGCTGGCGGGAACAGCCCAGGGCCTTGCCACGGGCGATACGTCGGTAACGTTTAAGCAGGATGCCTCGGCGAAGCCCGCAGGCCTGACCGAGGCTAACGGTGGCTACCGCTTTATGGGCTGGTTCCGCGAGCCCGATGTGCGTGTGAACCGAATTGGACAAGACAACAGCTGGTTTGACGGCAAGACCGATGCCGATGCTGTGGCTGCTGGCAAGCAGGTCCAGAAGAACGAGGAGTACGACAAAACGCCGACCTATTATACTGCCGACAACGGCAAGGATCATGACGCGAGTGAGGGCTTCAAGGGTAATGACCTCTTTATCGCTTCATACGAGGCGCAGGTGCTGTTCTATAACGTTAAGGGCGAGACGCTCAATTGGAATGACGGCAAGGCACAACCTGATCAGTCCACGGATTGGTACCGCTATGGCGTCGGTTTGACGCCAGCTGCCCCCGACGATCGCGGCAGGTTGAAGCCTACCGCGAAATTTATCGGCTGGACCACGCAGCCTAGCAGCGAGGCGGGGATGAATGGTGGCTATGCTGCCATCACCTCGGATAAGTTAGCCAATCTTAAAAATCAGGGAGCTTTTTATCCTGCGGGTAGCGAGATTACTGTTGTCCGTCCAACCGACTTCTATCCCGTGTACAGCGACTACGCGTCGAACATCATAACGGTGTTCGAGGGCAATGAGCAGGATGAGCTCGATGATGTGCGTCAGCGCGTTGGCGTGGGCACAACCAAAGTCGACGTCAAGACTGCCGGGGGCGGCGCCAGCGTCTACACGGTACAGGTGTGCGACACGAACGATACGCCCCTGTCCAAAGACGACGAGCTGCCCGATGGGTATCGCTTCCTGGGCTGGTACGAAAACAAGCAGGCCGCCGATGGGTCCACGGTTGAGGTCCGCGTAAGCCGTGACCTCAGCTACACGCTTCCCGCAAACGTCGATCTGACCGTCCGACATACCTATACGGCGCGCTTTGAGTATCGCGTGGATTATTACGTTCGGGCATTCACAAATAGCGGTCTAACGGACAGCAAGAAGTTGTGCTCGATTTGGAATAAATACAAGTCGCCCTTTGAGGAAAACGTCGGCGCGACATATGTTCGTGAAAACATTATCCATTGGGGTGCTGGCGCGGACGACTCCGCCCATGTGCTACACGATGATAAGAATCCAGCAGATAAGTGCACCACCGCTCTCTCTGATGCGACGCAAATCGTTGCGCCTATTAACGCCTACTCGCATAATGTGCGTAATGACACTGGCGCAAACACTCTCAAGGATATGATTGCCGACACTGATTTTCCAGGAGCCGGTAAACTGAGTGATGAGTGGAAAGCCTCAAGTATTAAAGTTCAATTTACCCCCGCGCATGATAGATACCACTTCAGTTTTTGGACGCTCGAAAGACCCGACGACGGTTCCTGGACTTATATAAAGAATCCTTTTTCGAGTTTTGTTGAAACGACGGAGCAATATTATGTCCGTGCTATGGTGACCACGGACGTCAACTTCTATGACAAGAGTGGCAACGTCAAGCAGGCTGCTACTCGACGCTATAAAAGCAACTTGCTTCAGCAGAAAACGGCGGAAGGTGATCCGACGTTCCTGTATTGCTATCCGCATCTCTATAAGGATAGGACGGTTAATACAAAGCCCTACGACGGAAAGGATGGTGACGTCAATCCCAATCTGACGCTCGAAGCCTCTCCGACCGATACCGAGATGGCGGTGCCGGGTCATAAGTTCCTGGGCTGGATCTCTACGGCTGAGGTTCGGAAGGACTCTGCGGTCTGGAATTATATTTATGACGTGAATGGCGACTCCTTCACTACGTCCGACCCGGATAAGGCCGAACCGTATCTGGTGAAACCAGATTTCAAGGTCACCCAGTACCAGGATGCCTATCCGGTGTACGCGAAGTACGATGTTAGGTACACCACCAACCTGTATCGCGCAGGTTTTAAGGGCACGGACAAGGTCAATGTGCCTAGCTACAACATCGCTCCCGTTATCAACGCGGACACCGATCCTGCTACGGCAACGGTGACCCCTGACATTACAACGATGGTTTATAAAGCAGGCGGTGAGCTGTATAAGTTGCAGAAGGTTGAGATCGAGCTTCCGAACGGCGAGATCAAGACGCTTCCCTACGATGTGGAGCATGGTACTTGCTCTTATCCGGTGGAACCTGGCGGAGCCTATACATTCGTGGCGTACTATTCGCCGTTGGCGGTTGTGTACCACCTCAATGCCACGGATGTGGACGGCAAAGTTGCTCAGCAAGGCGATATGCTCGGCAACCTTGATGGCGGCATCCCGAAGCCTACTTATGACGTCCGCACTATCGATGGGGATACGGGTAAGATCAACGTCTTCGTGGGCTGGACGGAAGCCCAGCCGGCACCTGACAAGGGCTATGTCGCTTGGTCGGAGGGCATCCGTATGGTGAGTGCTTCTACCGTGGTCAAGGCCCCCATGGAGCTGTACCCGGTCTACCGTCCCAGCCTGGTTACCGTTCAATCGAACATCGACTCTAAACTTGCGAATCCCGATCTTGTCCGTAGCCTCGGCCGCACTGATTCCGACGACCAGATTTCTCTTGAGGTCAAGGCCGCCGAGGAGGTTGAGGGCACTGACGGCACCAAGTACGACTTTGTCGGCTGGTCGCGCGATTATGTCAATGACGGGCAGTACACCCTGATGACTGACGATGAGAAGTATCCCCTCGAGGGCAGCGAGCCCTTTGAGAGCGTGACCTACACTGCGGTGTACAAGAAGACGCCGCTTAAAGTGCGCTATCACGACACCGATGGCAAGGTCATCTACACCGCTACGGTAGACCCGAACGATACGGGGGATCTGCGTGGCCAGGATGGTAATGCCGGCTTTGTTCAGACGGTCGAAGTGCCCAAGATGGATGAGAGCGGCAACCCGGTCTATGACAACAAGGGTGAACCCGTCATGGAGCCAAAGGAAGTGGCCTACGATCCCGAAGCCTACTCCGCAATCGTCTCATTCCTGGGCGAGCGAGCGGATAGCAGCTTGAAGGAGTTGTTCTTGGAGTGGCAGTGGGTTAATGGCGACGAAGCAGTGGCGTGGAGCGACTTCAAGGGTAAACCGGTTAAGGCCGACATGGATTTGTATCCGGTGACGTATAAGGTCGTCGCTAACGACACGTCGGAAGCTGCGAGCCCTAAGAATGTGACCGGGCAGCTCAAGTGGCTGCTTGATCCCAATGCCGCGAACACGGTAGATGACAAGAGCGATAAGGCGCCGTTCAAGGCTTGCTTTGCAAAGCCCTTCATGGGCACGCAACTGACGGTGCACGTTGACCGTGTGGGCTATGGTCTTTCTGGCCAGACTCCTACGCCTGTCAACGGGAAGTATGTATCGCTTTACAGCTCGGGTTCGGGCGAGGGCTCGTTTGAGCTGACGAACCGTTTGGACTACAAGCTCACGGGCGACGGCACTCAGGGCGATGGCAATGCGGTGTTCGATTTCGCCGCTACGCATACGCTCAAGATCGTCAAGCAAACCCAGGATAGCTGGGCGAAGGGCAAGACGTTCCGCTTCAAGGTTTCCCGGGCCGACATGGACGGCAACGCCTTGGATGAGCGCACGGTTGAGGTAACGGTGTCATCGGATGCGCAGCTGAAGGACGGTTCCGCCTGGTACTCCGGCGCTATCGAGCTTGCGGTCCCGGCGGGTATCTACACCGTCGAGGAGGACTCAGCGTGGGCATGGCGCTACAGCAGCCAAATCGGCGTCCCTGGCAAGCAGCCGGGCGATAAGGCGCAGGCGACTATCTCCGCTGCATCGAGCGCGAACGATGCCACGTTCACCTGCACGAACACGCGTGTGAACGACAAATGGATCGATGGCAGCGATCGTGCCCATAACGTTTGGAGCAACGACAACGTAGCAAAGAAGGAGGATTAGCATGTCCAAGCGCAAGCGCATCATCGCCTTGCTGGTGGGGGTTATCCTCCTGGCCGGTACGGCAGGCACGCTGGCCTGGCTTTCGGTTACGGGCGTGCTGGTCAACCAGTTCGGCATCGGATCGGTGACGCCATCGGTTCAGGAAACGCTCAACG
Source organism: Collinsella aerofaciens (assembly GCF_002736145.1). Classification (NCBI taxonomy): domain Bacteria; kingdom Bacillati; phylum Actinomycetota; class Coriobacteriia; order Coriobacteriales; family Coriobacteriaceae; genus Collinsella; species Collinsella aerofaciens. The sequence continues at coordinate 1,637,638 of NZ_CP024160.1, read as the reverse complement.
GCAATGTGAAAAGCGATGTCAAGGCACAGAACACGGGTACTGCGCCCGCCTATATTCGTGCTGCAGTGGATATCTACTGGCAGGATGGAAACGGTGCCCGCCTGTGGGAGGAGCCGAAGGAGGAGGCGGATTACGAGATTGCGTGGAGCGTGGCTGATGCCTCGGACGCGAACTCGGCTGATAACTGGGTTAAGGCGAGCGACGGGTTCTATTACTGGACGTCGCCCGTTGCTCCCGGCGGTGAAACCGGCGTGCTCATTAATAGAGTTACCGAGCTCAAGGCAACCGAAGGTCGCAATCTTGTCGTTGATATCTCCACTCAGGCGGTCCAGGCGACGCCCGATGAGGCCGTGCACGATGCATGGGACTGCACGGTCAATGATGGCGTGCTGGTGCCGCCGCATGGAGGTGCGTAAGTATGGCGTTCCCAATTCGCAAAGGTGTTGCGCGCTCCTTGCGTTGCATGGTCGCGGCCATTTTCTGCGTGGTCGCGCTCGCTGTTCCCGCCCGTGCGTTTGCCGATACTCCCGCGATTGCCTATGACGGAAATGCGCGTCAGCTGACGGTCTCGGGGGCGACGGGCTCCTCGGGGGACCCCGATCTGTTTCCCGCCTTTAAAGATCTAATGCCCGGCGATGTGCGTGAGCAGCAGATTGAGGTTCGTGCCACGGGCGTAAAGTCCCAGGTACGCGTGTTTGTGCGGGCCGTTGTCGATCACGAGACGGCACACTTGCTGTCGCCCATTACCTTAACGGCGTCGGCGGGCGATGCGTCTGCAGGCTGGCTCCAGACGGGAACGCCGGGCAGTGTGTTTGCTTACCCCACGCAGGTCGCAACGTTTACGAGCGATGGCAGCACGGTGCTCAATTTGCAACTAAGTGTCCCGACGTCGGTGGGCAACGAACTTGCCGACGCAAACAAGGCAATTCGCTGGGAGATTACCGCCGAGGACGATGGCAAAACAATTCCTGTGCAGCCCGCTGGCTCCAAAAAGCCCGGCCTGTTTGGCCTGGCTGCGACGGGCGACAACTCGCTCGCTCTGCTTTTGACGCTGCTAACGCTAGCGATTATCGCTTTCATGGCTGCGCTGCTTTTGTCCCGGAGGGATAAGCGCTAGGTCCATTTTCTAAATGCAATGCCCTCCCGGACGGCGGGCACGAAGTTCCCTGCTCTACAGTCCTGCGCAAGACGAAGGCCACATCAAGTGGCCTTCTTTGCGTGCGGAACTCGCGATAAACTTCGTGCCCGCCGTCCGGGAGGGCGCCCCTTTATTGATGGAAGGCCTAATAAGCGGATATTCCATGCCCGGATGTATTCAGAGCGGGATGGGCTTTCCGAATACAAAGAAGGCCACTTAATGTGGCCTTCAACTTACATATGTTGCGGATGCTCTCATGACAAGCCGCGCCTCAACACCGAGGCGTCTGCTCGGCGGCGCGGAACGTAAGGTTCATCGCGAGTTCCGCACGAGCCGGAGAGCACTTAATGTGCTCTCCGTGCGAGCAGGACTGTCCGAGCAGGGAACCTTACGTTCCGCGCCGCCCGGGCGGACGAACCAGGTCGATAGACCCGCTACTTGATCTTGGTCGTGCCCGGTGCCAGGTTGGGGTCGGTCTCGTTGGCCTCGGTCTGGAAGTGCTCGGTGTACACGTTCTTGCCGTCACGGAACATCTCGTAGTACTGCATCTTGGCGTAATCCTCGCGCGCCTTGGTGGCGGCTGCGGCAGCGGCGTCGTCACCGGTGACGTTGGAGGAGAGCGCCCAGCGCAGGCTGGCGTCCTCGTAGCCCACGGAGTTGATGGCGGGCAGTGACTCGCGCAGCGTCATGTGCGCTTTCTGGTAGTCGGTCAGCGGTGCGCCGATCAGCTGCATCAGCTGGGTGGACAGGTAGTTGGTGGACAGGTCGTCGACCTCGCTCGTCTGGTCACAACCGGCAACGTCGTAGTTAGCCCAAATGATGTAGTCGGTCTGCCACAAGCGCTCCTGGTGGGTGGCGTCGTCCTCGCCGGTAAACCACTTGTCGTTGAACTTGGACGGGAAGAACGGCTGGTGGTCGCCCCAGAACACCACGACCACCTTACGGTCGAGCTTGCTCAGGGCGTTGAGGAAGTAGCGAAGCGCCTGATCGGACTGCTCGATGCACGAGACATACTCGTCGACATCGGAGAGCGTGCCGTCCTCGACGGTCTTGGCGTCCAGGTCGGTCGTGTCGATGTTCAGGTGCATCTGCTTGTCGACCGGCAACAGGCCCGTGTCGTAGCCCGAGTGGTTCTGCATGGTCACGTCGAAGATAAACTGCGGATCGGCGTTCTGGTCGAGCAGCTCAAGAATCTTGTCGTAGGTAGCCTGGTCGGTCACCATGCCGCGCAGGGTATCGGCGCCCTGGAAATCGTTGATGGACAGGAACTGGTCAAAGCCAAAGTCCTTGTAGACGTTCTCGCGGTTCCAGTTGGTCGCGTGGTTGGGGTGCATGGCCGTGGTGGAATATCCGAGCGACTTGAACTGCTCTGCCAGGTTCCCAGTCGTTTCCATGTTGTAGATGGTGTAGGGGTACACGCCCGAGCCCAGGTTGGCCATGGAGTTGCCGGTCATAAACTCAAACTCGGTATTGGCGGTACCGCCGCCGTAGGCGCTCACATAGAGCTTGCCGCGGCTGAGGCAGTTGGACAGGCTCTTAAAGTACTGCGGACCCTCGTAGCCGGCGCGCATGTTCTGGTAGATCGACAGATCCGAGAACGTCTCGTTCATGATGGCGATGACCGTGGGCTTCTCGCTGTCGAACTGCTCCTTTGCGGCGGCGCGCTCGTCGCTCTTGGCGGCGTCGGACTTGTCGTAGGCCTTGGCGTACTTTTTGAGCGTGGCCTTGGCGTCGTCGACGGAGTAGTCGGCGGGTTTGGGCGGCTTGATGGACTGTGCCGCGCTAATAAAGGCAGGCAGGTAGCCCTCGCGCCAGTAGCTCTCGAGCGGACGCCAGGTGTAGACGGTGATGCCGAGGGTGTTGTAGTAGTCGATAAGCGTGACGTGCGCGGTCACGCCGCCCAGGCACAGCACCGCTACGAGCAGGTTGGTGAGCAGCATGCGCTTGGCGTTGGCGGCGCCCTTCTGACGGTGCGGCGCGACCAGGTCGGCGTACTCGCACAGCAGCATGGCGATGGCGGTAAAGCCCATGGATAGCACGCAGAACAGCGAGATCGAGAAGGTGTAGCCGGTGCCGGCGACTGCGGCGGCGGTGGAGATGGCCGAAAGGTCGCCCGGCTGGATGGGCATGGATTTAAACGTGATGACAAAGAACTCGGCAATGCCCAGGACAAAGAGGGCAAAGGCCAGGACCGCGGGAGCTGCGCCGTGGCGCTGGAATAGGAAGAACAAGCCGATCATGAGCACGGTGATAATGGCCCACTCGAGCAGGATGCACAGGGGGTAGACCCAGGTAAAGTCGTGGTTGGACGAGACCTCCATGCCCAGCAGCGCAAAGACGCCGGCGAGCAGCAGGCACAGGACGGCGGCGACGAGCGGTTTGCCCACAAAGGCTCCGCGCAGGCGGGCGAGCTTGCCGGTGGGGACGGGGGCATCGGACCCGGCGAACGCAAAGACGCGCGGGGCGATGCGGTCGCGGGCGATGCTGGCCCAGGCGCATCCAGTAAGGATGGCATTGGTCAGGATGAGCATCACGAAGGCGAGCGGCTCGTTTTGGGCGACGAGGCCCACGGCGCCCCAGACGGTCAAAAAGAGCTGGAACAGGCCAAAGGCGACGCTCCAGGCGAAGGCGCCCTTGGTGACGGTGCCCGACTGTGCGCGAATGGCCTTGGCCTCGCGCAAGACAAGGTAGACGGTCGCCGCAAGACCGACGAGCGAGATGGCGGCAGCGAACATGCTGAGACTCCTCACAAACTAAAACCTACGAAAGCGGGGGTTTACCCGATTGTTACCAAGATATGCGCTGCATTTGGTGACTGCGCACAACAACCAGCCATAATAACGCGCGTGCGTGGCGGTGTTGCGCAATGTAGCGGCGACCTGCGCGATAATGGACGGGAATTACACGGAAACGTAAAGGCTTCTTAAAGAAATGGCGAGGGTAGGGCGATGAGCGAGCAGGTTTGCAAGGCGGACATGGGCGGCGACGGAGCGGCGGTCGATACGTGCGGCTATCCGGTCGAGACTACGGGCAACGCGGTGCTGGACATTTTGGAGCATCGCTCGTCTACGCGTGCCTTCGCGCGTGATGACGACGACCGTCCCGCAGCGGTGACCGACGAGCAGCGGGCGGCGATTCTGCATGCGGCGAGTCGCGCGCCGTCGGCAGGCGCCATGATGATGTATTCCATCGTGAGCATTCGCGAGCAGGCTACGCTGAATCGTCTTGCCGACCTGTGCGACCACCAGCCCATGATCGCCAAGGCGCCCTGGGCACTAATATTTGTGGTCGACTATGCCAAATGGATCGATCTGTTTGAGCACGTGGGTTGCTTTGAGCCCGAGTTTGCCGAGCGCACGGGCAAGGCGCCCCGCCGCGCGCCGGGTTTGGGCGACTTTGCCATCGCGGCGCAGGATGCCGTGATCGCCGCGCAAAACGCCGTGGTTGCCGCCGAGGCCTTGGGGCTGGGGAGCTGCTACATCGGTGATATCGTCGAGAATGCCGAGGAAGTTGCCGAGCTGCTCGATCTGCCGCCCTATACCATGCCGCTATCGATGCTCATCATCGGCACGCCTCGCAAAGAGCGCCCGGCGATTGCTCATCCCGTGGTGAACCTGGTGCACGAGGAGCGCTATCGCCGGGCCGATGCCGCGACCATGGACGCGCAGGTGGCCGAGATGGACGCGATGTTCCGTCCACATGCCCGCGAGGTGGGCGAGCGCGTGGTGGATATCTACACCCGCAAGCACACGAGCCCCTTTATGGCCGAGATGAGCCGTTCCATGGAGTGGTGGTTCAAAAACTGGCTCGGAAAATGACGGATGCGGCAAAGGGACAGTCCCTTTGCCGCATTCCATATCGTCGCGGTGGTCTAAAGACTGTATAAATCTTTATCTAGCTGGGAAAACAGTGCATTCAAACATGGGCCGATTACCTATAATCCCTTCGAACATTAAAGTTGGGAGGAAACCGGCTTATGGAACAAAAGGCCAAGGAGGCAGCCTCGCACGCTGCGATTCCTGTGAGCATCTCTGCGATGCTCGTCACGCTGGGCGTGGTGTACGGCGATATCGGCACCAGCCCTATGTATGTAACCAAGGCGCTCGTTGCCGGCAACGGCGGCATCGGAAGCGTCACGGAGGAGTTCGTGCTTGGCGCGCTCTCCCTTGTCGTGTGGACGGTCACGCTGCTGACGACCATCAAGTACGTGCTGATCTCGCTGCGTGCCGATAACCATGGTGAGGGCGGCATCTTTGCCCTGTACAGCCTGGTCAAGCGCTGCGGCAAGTGGCTTATCATCCCCGCCATGCTGGGTGGCGCCGCGCTGCTCGCCGACGGCATCCTGACGCCGGCCGTTACCGTTACCACAGCCATCGAGGGCCTGCGCACCATCCCGGCGGTCCATACCGTGCTGGGCGATGACCAGGGCCGCGTCGTCGCCATTACGCTCGCCATTATCATCGTGCTCTTCTTGGTTCAGCGCATCGGCACGGCCAAGATCGGTCATGCCTTTGGTCCCATCATGACGCTGTGGTTCCTGTTCCTGGGCGGCACGGGTCTGTATTTTGTTTTCCAGCACCCCGCCGTGCTGCTGTGCCTCAACCCGGTGCGCGGCATCGCCTTTTTGCTGAGCCCCAACAACCATGCGGGCATCATGATTCTGGGCAGCTGCTTCCTCGCCACCACCGGTGCCGAGGCGCTCTACTCCGACATGGGCCACGTCGGCCGCGGCAACATCTACGCTACCTGGCCGTTCGTTAAGTGCTGCCTGCTGCTTTCCTATATGGGCCAGGGCGCTTGGCTTATCAACAACGCTGCCAACCCCGAGCTCATGGGCATTGCCGACCTTAACCCGTTCTACCAGATGCTCGCCCCGGGCCTGCGCCCGTTTGCTGTCGGCCTTTCAACCATCGCGGCCATCATTGCCTCGCAGGCGCTCATTACCGGCGCGTTTTCGCTGGTGTCCGAGGCCAGCCGTCTGGACCTCATGCCGCACATGCAGGTCTTCTACCCTGCCGAGACCAAAGGCCAGCTCTACATTCCCATGGTCAACAACGTCATGCTTGTCGGCTGCGTTATCGTGGTGCTGCTGTTCCAGAACTCGGCGCATATGGAAGCCGCCTACGGCCTTGCCATTACGCTGACTATGATGTGCACCACGCTGCTGCTCTTCTTCTACCTGCACGAGGAGCGCAAGCTCAAGGTTGCTCCGTGGATCTTCGCGGCCTTCTTCCTTTTGCTCGAAGGCTTCTTCTTCGTGAGCTCGCTCACCAAGTTCTTCCACGGCGGCTACTTCACCATCCTCATGGCTGCACTCATCATGGGCATTATGGTGTGCTGGTACAACGGCACGGCGGTCGAGCAGCGCCAGTTTACGCTGCTGCCGCTGCGCAGCTACCTGCCGCAGCTCAAGCGGCTGCGCGATGACGATCGCTACGAGCGCCTGAGCGACAACATCGTGTACCTGACCAAGGACACCCATACCGACTACATCGACCGTGATATCGTCTACTCGATCTTGGACAAGCATCCCAAGCGCGCTCGCGCCTGGTGGTTCGTGAATGTCGAGACCATGGACGAGCCGCATACCTTTGCCTATTCGGTCGAGACGTTCGGCACCGACTACGTGTTCCGCGTGCATCTGTACCTGGGCTACAAGATCAACCAGCGCGTCAATGCCTACCTGCGTCAGGTCGTTCAGGACCTGGCTGCCACCGGCGAGCTGCCGGCGCAGACGCATGACTACTCGGTCTACAAGGATCCGGGCAACATCGGCACGTTCAAGTTCGTCATGATCCGTAAGCTTCTGGCACCCGAAAGCGACGTGGAGCCGAGCGAGCGTACGGCCATCACGCTCAAGTACATCATCCGCCGCGCCGCCGGCACGCCTGCGCGCTGGTACGGCCTGGAGAACTCCAACGTGAGCTTTGAGTATGTGCCGCTGTTCACCAAGTTTAAGGCTGTGAGCAAGATGCAGCGCCTGGCTCCCAACGAGCGCCCGTAGGCGCCGACGGGTTGCATGGAGTTGGTTTTCGATGGACAAGATTGGGGCCGGGGAGGCAAACATGGATGCAAAGATGCTTGATGGCCGCGAGGTGGTTGCCGAGATGGTGCGTGAGGCACGCGCCGACGCCGCCGAAGATCGGTTCTTTACGAATCGTGCCAACATGGACATGGCTGATCGCGTAATTTCGATCGTGGCACTGGTATTTGGAGCGGTGTGCGTGTGTGCCCTGCTCGCGCACGTGCTGTTTGTCTAGCGGCTGCCGGTCGTAGAAGGCTTTACACTTAGAACCACCACGAGGGAAAACCACCACAAAGGTGCCTGTGAACTGCCTCCCATTTCTTGGACATCGGGAAATGGGAGGTTTTCCATGAGTATAGACCTCAGGGTGAAGCACGACCTGGAGTCCAGGAGGCGGGCCGTCGAGCTCTTCGACGCCGGCGTCGGCTGCAAACCGGCGGCCGAGGCCCTGTCCGTCCCCCGCGAGACCGTGAGAGAATGGCAGTGGGTATACCGGGCGTTCGGAAGCGAGGCGCTGCTGTCCATGGGCGGGAAACAATCCAGGTACACATTCGAGCAGAGGGTCGCCGCGGCATCGGCCGTGGTCGACGGCGGGATGGCGAAGACCGACGCCATGGCCGAGTTCGGGATCAGGTCGAAGTCCCCGCTGGAGCGCTGGTGCAGGCTCTACCGCGAGGGCGGCGCCGAGGCGCTGCGGCCCGGACCGAAGGGCAGGCCGAGGGGGTCGAGGTCGAAACCCCGGGCCCGCACCCGCGAGCAGGAGCTCGAGGAGCGCTGCCGCAGGCTCGAGGCCGAGGTCGCCTACCTAAAAAAATTGCGCGCCCTGGTCGAGCGGGACGGGCTCTGACCAGGGCGGCGGCCGAGGCGGTGGGGGCGCTGAGGGCGGAGGGGCACTCCCTGCGCCACCTGCTGGAGTGCTCGGGGCTCAGGAGGTCGACCTACTACTACGCGCTGGCGCACCCGCGGAGGCCGACCAGGCCCGAGCTGCGCGACGCCGCGGCCGAGATATTCTCGCGCACCGCCAACGGCTGCGGGCACCGGCAGATAGCCATGTGCCTGCGCGCCGAGCTGGGCGCGGTCGTGGCCGACAAGACCGTGCTCAAGATGATGCGCGAGATGGGCATCCGGTGCGGGATACGCCGCCGGGGCTCCCGCCGCCGGTACAGCTCCTACAGGGGGCTCGTGGGGAGCACGTTCGAGAACGTCATCGCGAGGGACTTCGGCGCCGAGGGGCCGTGGCAGAAGCTCGGCACCGACGTCACCGAGTTCAAGGTCGCCGGCGCCAAGGCCTACTGGGCCCCGGTGCTCGACTTCTGCACGAAGGAGATCGTGGCGAGCGACATATCGACCTCGCCGGACCTCGCCCAGCAGCACAGGATGCTCGACCGGCTCCTCGAGGCCCTGCCCGACGGGGCGGCACCGACCATGCACTCGGACATGGGCTGGCAGTACCAGCACGAGTCCTACACCTCCAGGCTGGAGGGGGCGGGCATCACCCAGAGCATGTCGCGCAAGGGGAACTGCGTCGACAACGCCGCCACCGAGCAGCTCTTCGGCCACGTGAAGGACGAGTTCTACCGCGGCAGGGAGTGGGGCAGCTTCGAGGACTTCAAGCGCGACCTGGAGGAGTACATAGTCCATTGGAACACGCGGCGCAGGCAGGTAAGATTGAAGGGCCTGACGCCGGAGGAGTTCCGGGACCGGGCCCTTGCGGCGTAGTCGCTATTTATTCAGTCCAAGTTTCGGGGCGCAGTTCACTGTCCCCTTTGTGGTGGTTTTTGTTTTTGAGAGAGGGGCGGGGCGCTGATGGACGTCCGTACGGACGGCGATATTGCCGATAGCTTTTGGTGGCGGCGTACAACGCTGACGCGCCGCACTCCTCTGTATGACGCCTGCGTATCGGTGGGGCTGCTGGTCGCGGCGACGATTGTGGGCGCGCTGCTCGACCATCCGGGTCTCGCGCCGAGCATCATGATCGTCTATGTGTTCGCCGTTCAGCTGTGCGCATTCTTTACCTGGAGTCGCCTGTATTGCTTGCTGAGCTCGGCTGCCGCCGTGGCGCTCTACAACTTCTTGTTTGTCGACCCGCGCTACTCGCTGTCGCTTATCGACCGCGTCTATCCCGGCATGTTCTTCATCATGTTCGTGGTCTCGCTTGTGTCGAGCTCGATTGCGTTGGCCCTGCGCCGCGCCTTGGCACAGGCTGCCGCCAGCGACCGCCGCACGCATATGGTGCTCGAGACCAACCGCATGTTGCAGCGCTGCGCCGATCAGCAGCAGATCGTTCACGCTATGGCCACGCAGCTGGCGCGTCTTTCGGGCCGTCCGGTCGTGTGGTACGGCGCCGACGCCGAGGGCGATGACCTGCTGCCGCGTGCGACATACACGGCCGTGGGCGATGCCGTGCCGGTGCACGAGCTGGCGCCGCAGATGCCGCCGCGGCTCTCGGCGTCCGCCTATGTGGGAACGCCGCTCGATGCCACCTATGGCGGCTCGGCGTTTTATGGCATCTACCTGACGGTTCGCGCGGGCGACGGCTTCGTGCGCTCGGGCGACCCCGCCTCGGTGGTGGGCGTGCTGGCTATCGTTGCCGAGCCCGACGTGCTGACGCATGAGGAGCGGGCACTTGCCGATGCCATCGTGAGCGAAGGCGAGCTGGCACTCGATCGCGCCCGCGCCATGGAGGCCCGCGAGGAGGCGGCGGTGCTCGCCAAAAACGAGCAGCTGCGCGCCAACCTGCTGCGCTCGATCTCGCACGATCTGCGCACGCCGCTTACCAGTATTTCGGGCAATGCCGACGTGCTGCTCGACCAGGGCTCGACCGGCACCGCGGTGCTCGATGCCCAGACGCGCCGCGGCCTGCTGCTATCCATTCGCTCGGATGCGCTGTGGCTCAACGCCACCGTCGAGAACCTGCTTGCCATCACCAAGCTCGAGGGCGGCGGCATGCATCTGTCGACAACGCTCGAGCTTATGGACGATATCGTCGAGGAGGCGCTGCGCCATGTAAATCCGGCCGTGCGCGAGCACGACCTTAAGGTGGTGGCGTGCGATGAGCCGGCGCTCGTCAACGTCGACGCGCGTCTGATGGTGCAGCTGGTGGTAAACCTGGTGAACAACGCCATCACCTATACGCCCGCAGGCTCGCATATCGTGATTTCGATTGGCGTCGACGATGGGCACGTGGCGTGCTCGGTGGCCGATGACGGGCCGGGCATTGCGCCCGAGGACCGTGAGCGCATCTTTGAGTCGTTCTACACCGCCAACCATGGCCTGGCCGACAGCCACCGCAGCGTGGGCCTGGGGCTTTCGCTTTGCCGCTCCATTGCGCTGGCACATGGCGGTAGCATAGAGGTTGCCGCGGCGGACCCGCACGGCTCGGTCTTTACGATCGAGCTTCCCGTCGCCGATGTTTCGTTTGATAAGGAGTAGCGCCGTGCCGAACTCTGCCGTAAAACCGCTCATCTTGGTTGTCGAGGACGATCCCGCCGTTCGCAACCTCATCGTTGCCGCGCTCGAGGCGCACGGCCTGCGCCATATGGCTGTGGAGACCGCCCATGCCGCTATCGCCGCCGCCTCGTCGCAGGCGCCGAGCATCGTTCTGCTCGATCTGGGCCTGCCCGATATGGACGGCGTCAAGGTGGTGGAGTCGGTGCGCACATGGTCGGGCATGCCAATCATTGTGGTCTCGGCGCGCAGCGAGGACGCGGACAAGATCCGGGCACTCGATGCCGGTGCCGACGACTACCTGACCAAGCCGTTTTCGGTCGAGGAGCTGCTCGCGCGCATTCGCACCACGCTCAGGCGTCTCTCGTATGCGCAGACGGGCGGCGTTGTCTCCGAGGGCTCGTTCGATACCGGTGAGCTGCATATCGATTTTGATGCCGGCATCGCCACGATGGATGGCGAGGAATTGCATCTGACGCCGATCGAGTATAAGCTCCTGTGCCTGCTGGCGCATAACGCCGACAAGGTACTGACGCACCAGTTTATCCTGCACGAGATTTGGGGTACGGCGACCAAGAGCGACCTGGCGAGCCTGCGCGTCTTTATGGGCACGCTGCGCAAGAAGATCGAGTCCGACCCCGCGCATCCGCGCTATATCCAGACGCATGTGGGTATCGGCTATCGCCTGGTCACCCAAGGCTAGATCGCCAACCATCATCCCAATATGAGTTGCGGTGAAATACGGTCTAAATTTGCCTAATTCCAGGCAAAACAGTCCGTATTCCACCGCAACTTTGTTATTTGCCCTTGGGCTTGCTGGCGTAGAACTTCTTCTTTTTGGGCTTGCCGGCGGGGAAGGGCTTGCCGGCAAAGTTGGACTTGCCGTTGCCGGCCTGCGCGTGCGCGGGTACTGCCGCACGGGGCTTGCGGGCCTCGGGGTTGCGCAGTTCCTCGACGCGCTCGGCAATTTCCTCGGCGCTAAAGCCGACTTCGGCCATGGCGTCCTCGATGGGCAGGCGGCGCACGATGTAGCAGTGGTGCACCTTCTGGTTGCGCGCGAAGTCCTCGGGGATGGTCTGCGCCGTAATGTCCTCCAGCACCACGCCCGCGCGGGCGAGCTTGCGCGTTTCGGGGCGGAAGCCGCGCAGGTTGCAGCTAAAGATGGCATGGCCGCCCTGCGCGAGCAGGCGCGATACGCCGGCCAAAAGCTCAACATGGTCGCGCTGGACATCCCAGGTGCGGTGGCCCATCTTGGACGAATTCGAGAACGTGGGCGGGTCGACAAAGATCAGGTCCCAGCGGTTGCGCGTCTGGCGCTGGTCGCGAATCCAAGCGAGTACGTCGTCGCGCACAAAATGATGCTGAGGCCCCACAAAGCCGTTCTGGCGCATGTTGCGCTCGGCCCAGTCCAGATAGGTGTTGGAGAGGTCGACCGTCACGGTCTCCTCGACGCCGCCATCTGCCGCGTAGCAGGTGGCGGTGCCGGTGTAGGCAAACAGGTTGAGGAAGCGGCGCGCCTGCTTGGCGTGCTCACGCACTAGGTTGCGGGTGACGCGGTGATCCAGGAAGATGCCCACATCCAGATAGTCGTCAAAGTTGACGGCAAAGGTAAGGCCGCCCTCCTCGATGAGCGGCAGGCGACGGCGCGCGATATTGGCACGCTCGCCCGAGCCGCCCTTGCCGGCGCCTTGCTTGCCGTACTGCGAGCCGCCGCGCGAACGCATGCGGGCCTTGGCGTGCACGTGCTCGGCCGGGACATCTAGGATACGCGGCGCGATGGCCAGAATGTCGAGCATGCGGGCCTGGGCCAGTGCGGGGTCGATGGTCTTGGGCGCGGCGTATTCGGCGATGACGAGCCAGCGGCCCGGCGTCTGCGGGCAGCCCTCGTACAGGTCAATGGCGGCGGAGTAGTCGGGCAGGTCGGCATCGTAGACGCGGTAGCAGCTCACGCCTTCGCGCTTGGCCCACTTGCGGCGCAGACGGGCGTTCTTGCGCAGGCGGTTGGCGAACTGCTCGGACTCCGGGATGAGCACGGGCAGCGGCTTGCCGTCGCCCAAGTCGAGTGTGGCGGCAGGCTCGGGCATGGCGGAAGCGGCGGCTTCATCGTTGACTTCGTTGGCATCCGCAGCCTCGGCCTCGGCATCCGCACTGGTCGCAGCCTCAAACGCTGCGGCGGCGTGGTCGAGCGAGGGCCAAACCTCAATAGTTGCCTCTTCATTATTGGGCATGACGGCGATGGAGCGCGCGGGCTCGGCGTGGAGCGCGCGGGCCATAAGGCCATCGCGGGTGAGTGCGGCGACCGGTGCCGAAGCGAGCTCGGGCGCGCGGCGCAGCTCGCCGACCAGCGTCATGGCGTCGTGCATGAGCGAAAGCGGGGTCTCGGTGGTGTCTGCGACCACGGCGGCACCGGCAACGGCACCTGCGTGGTCCAGCACGGTGGCGGGCTTGGCGGCACAAAAGTCGACAAAACGCTTGTAGCCGGCGCACTTGACCATGCGCTCGGCAGTCTTGCGGGCGGCGGGGTCGATGTCTACGGCCACGATGCGCGCCTGGCGCTCGCGCGCTGCCGCTTCGCGCTCGCGCGCCTCGGCAAGCAGCTGCTCCCACAGGGCGGCGTCGTGCAGCTGCCAGCCCTCAAAGCCCCAGCGCTCGCGTGTGGCGCCCGGGGCGCGGTCGGTTAGGATATTCACTGCCTCCAGCAGCAGACCGCCGCCGGCGCACGAAGCGTCGACCAGCGTGGGCAGGGCTTCGTTCTCGTAATCGTCGGCCGTCAGCTCGCGCTCGCACAGTGCAGTCCAGCCGACCTGCGCCAGCACCAGGGCGGCGTAGTCGGGGCGCAGCACGTGTGTGCCCTCGCCGGCGCGGGTCGCGGCGGGCGGCAGGCGCTTGAACAGCGGGTCGCCCGAAAGGTCCAGGCTGATGCTCGCGCGGCGCTGACGCAGCGAAAGCAGCAGGTGGACGTCGGGATCGGCGGCATCGACATCGGCGCGACGGCCCGTGGTCTCGGCCAGACGGTCGCACAGCGCGTCCTTGGCGCGCAGGGCCGAGAAGCGCGTGTTGCGCAACTGCTCGGTCACGCCGCGGGCGGTGATGGCGATGGTGGCGCTGGGGCGGACGATGCTCTCCCAGGCGATGTCGTAAACGCCGTCGTACAACTCATCGGCATCCTGCGCCTCAAAGCGCCCAAGCACCACAAACACGCGGCTGGCCAGGCGCGACCACAGACAGGCGCGGTAGCCTTCTTCGAGCTCGCCCTCAAACGTAGCGCGGCCCTTCAGGCGGCGGACATGCGAAAGCCCGAGCCACTTGAGCTCGTCGGCGAGTGCGGATTCAAAGCCCTCGGGGCAGCTTGCATAAAATTCCATGGGTGACCTCTCTGATTGCGTCGCTCCATTATATGATGGATGCTTCGTTTGCCCTTATCCTCGAAAGGAACCCATATGATTGATGCGTGCCCCGATTCCGCCGTGCTCTTTTTTGACGTGGACGGCACGCTGACGTCGTTCGATCCCGACGATATGACCGATAAGGACTTCAATGCAGTCCATCCGTCGAAGGCTGTTGTCGATGCATTTGGTCGACTGCGCAATGCGGGTCACCGGGCATTTATCTGCACGGGTCGCCCCTTGTGGCTGATTGCCGATGGCCTGCGTGCGCTGAACCCGGCGGGTATCGTTGCCATGGCAGGCGCTACGCTCGAGGTCGAGGGCCGCGTGGTGCACGAGGATTGCTTTGACGAGGACGTTATCGCGGAGCTCGCGCGTCGTATTACTGTGGCGGGCGGCGAGGCGTTGTTCGAGACGAACGGTGCCACCTATTCACTTGAGCCAGTTGGCGTCGAACAGTCATTTCTGCTAGGCGCCGGCGTGGTGCACGGCGTTGACCAGATGCGCGTCGATGGCCGCTTGCGCGTAGGCAAGGTGTGCATTAACGCGTGCGACCTGGCTCGCGTAGCCAACGATGATGGCTTTATCGATCGCGAGTTTGAGCTGTGCAACACCGGTGGCCAGAATCGCGAGCTGAGCCCCAAAGGCATCGACAAGGGCTTGGGCGTGGCGCGAGCGCTGGAGTATCTGGGCCGCACCGGCAACGCGCGCACCTTTGGCTTTGGCGATTCGGGCAACGACCTGGGCATGCTCGCCGCCGTCGAGACGGCTGTAGCCATGGGCAACGCCATGCCCGAGGTCAAGGCAGTCGCCGACTACGTGACCGACGATGTCGTCCACGACGGCACCGTCACAGCGATGCAACATTTCGGCCTCATCTCATGAATCTCGCCTTCTGACGTTTGCTCAAACTGCGACTCTTTGCTTTTGCATGCTCAATCGATTTATCAATCCAAACACTGAGGCGTTTATACCGTTCGCCGAGAAGATAAAAAACCGCAGCTCACACCTTGATAAACGTAGGTAAAGTGTTTAGCAGTTTACCGGCCTTGTGCAAACGAAAGGAATCAGGCAGATGGCAATCAAGGTGTTCGCTGACGGTGCAAACCTCGAGGGCATGCTCGACATGTACGAGAACGGCAACGTTCAGGGTTTCACGACCAACCCGTCCCTTATGAAGAAGGGCGGCGTGACGGATTACCGCGCGTTTGCCAAGGAGGTCCTGGCCCACATCACCGATGTGTCCGTGTCGTTTGAGGTCTTTGCCGACGACGTCGAGACCATGGAGATCGAGGCCCGCGAGATCGCTACCTGGGCAGATAACGTCTACGTCAAGATTCCGTGCGTGACCACCAAGGGCGAGTCCACCGCCGAGCTGGTCCGCAAGCTTTCGGCCGACGGCATCAAGGTCAACGTTACCACCATCTTTACGCCTGCGCAGGTCGACGAGATGGTCGAGGCCGTTGACGCCGAGACGCCGTCCATCATTTCGCTCTTTGCCGGCCGCATCGCCGACACCGGCGTCGACCCCATTCCGTTTATGACGGAGTCGGTCAAGAAGGCCGCCGCCAAGCCCAACTGCGAGGTCCTGTGGGCGTCCACGCGTGAGCTTATCAATATTTACCAGGCGGAAGGATGCGGTTGTCAGATCATTACGGTGCCCAACAGCATCCTGGCCAAGCGCAAGAACATCGGCCGCGATCCGTACGAGGTCTCGCTCGACACCGTCCGCGGCTTTGCCAAGGATATCGCCTCGCTCGGCTTCCATATCCTGCCGTAACGCGAACACTGACTACGCCGCGGGCTGCTCGTCCCGGCCTTTCCTTTCCCTATCGCTCACGCGCTTCGCGAGGGTCGCGCTAGGCAAAGGAAAGGCCGGGGCTGCCGACACGAGCTTGCCGGTAGGTTGGTGATAGGCTTCCATATCCTGCCGTGGACAAAGGTACCCCCGCCCGCGCCGTGCAAAATTGAGAGTATTCAGCAAGGTAAAGGCTTTTACCAGTTAACCGAAGCACGGAACAGCCCTCGTTTTGGCTCTGATGACGCTAAAACGGGGGCTGTTTCTTGCTTTTTCGTCTCTGAGGGGCATCCGGAACGGTGGAAATTGCAGAATACTCGCGATTTTGCACGTCGCTGCAGGGGGTACCCTTGCTTTGGCGGTTTACTTCCCCTGCACCATGGTGAGCGAGATTTTCTTGCGGTCGCGATCGACCTTTTCGACCCACACCTTGACCGTGTCGCCGACGCGCACCACGTCGCTCGGGTGCTTGACGAAGCGGTTGGCGAGCTTGGAGATGTGCACGAGGCCGTCCTGGTGCACGCCCACGTCGACGAAGGCGCCAAAGTCCACAACGTTGCGCACCGTTCCCTTGAGCTCCATGCCGGGCTCCAGGTCGTCGATGGAAAGCGCCGAGCGGCTAAAGACCACCTCGGGCGCGTCGTCGCGCGGGTCGCGGCCGGGCTTCTTGAGCTCGTTGACAATGTCGATGAGCGTGAGGGTGCCGCAGTCCAGGTCACTTGCCAGCGCCGAGATACTGCCCAGACGGCGCTCGATGTCGGGCACGCCGCCGCGGCTGAGCTCGCTTGCCGCAACGCCGGCACGCTCCAGGACGGACGTGGCCACCTCGTAGCTCTCGGGGTGGACGCTCGTCGCATCGAGCGGGTTCTTGCCACCGCTGATGCGCAGGAAGCCCGCGGCGTTGAGGTATGCCTTGGGTCCCAGCTTGGGGACCTTCTTAAGCTGGCGGCGATCGGTAAAGGCGCCGTTTTCCTCGCGGTATGCCACGATGTTCTTGGCCACGCTCGGCGTGATGCCCGATACGTATCCCAGCAGGCTCGCGCTTGCGGTGTTGACGTCGACGCCCACGCGGTTAACGACGTCCTCCACCACGTGGCCCAGGGTGCGTGAAAGCTCGGCCTGGTCGAGGTCGTGCTGGTACTGGCCTACGCCGATGGACTGGGGCGGAATCTTGACGAGTTCTGCCAGCGGGTCTTGCAGGCGGCGGCCCAGGCTCATGGCGCCGCGCACGGTGACGTCCAGGTCGGGATATTCCTGGCTGGCGAGCTCGGAGGCGGAGTACACCGACGCGCCGGCCTCGTTGACGATGGTGTATTGCAGTCCGGGCGCCTGCTCGGCAATGAACTCCGAGACGACTTCCTCGGTCTCGCGGCTGGCGGTACCGTTGCCGATGACGATGGTGTTGACGCCGTCCTTTTTGACGAGGCGGGCGAGTTCGCGCTTGGTGCCGGCGACGTCGTGGCGCGGCTTGGTGGGGTAGACCACGCCGTGGTCGAGTAGCTTGCCGGTCTCATCCATGACGGCGACCTTGCAGCCGGTGCGGTAGCCCGGGTCGAGCGCGAGCACGCGGGCGCCGCGTACGGGGCGCGCCGAGAGCAGGCCCTCGAGATTCTTGGCAAAGACGTTGATGGCCTCGGTCTGGGCGCGAACGGTGAGTTTGGCGCGGGCCTCGCGCTCCAGCGAGGGGGCCATGAGGCGCTTGTAACCGTCGGTGATGGCGGCGTCAAAGACGGGCGCGAAGACGCCCTGGCGTCGGGGCCAGCGGCTGCCGAGGCGTGCCGTGGCGGCGGCGCCGTCGACGTTCACGCGCACGCGGAGCTTGCCCTCGCGCTCACCGCGGTCGATAGCCAGCACGCGGTGGTTGGGAATACGGCGTAGCGGCTCGTCAAAGTTGTAGTAGGGCTCGTAGGGGGTCTTCTCGGCGGGGTCGGTGGCCTCGACGACGATGTCGGCGGTGTTTTGCGTAAAGGCGCGCAGGTCGGCGACGTTCTCAGGGTCTTCGGCCACCGTCTCGGCAACGATGTCGGCGGCGCCGGCGAGCGCCTTTTCGGGCGTGTCGAAGCCGGCTTCCTGGTTGACGTATGCCGCGGCGGCGTCGAGTGCGCTGCCCTTGGCCGAGGCCTGCATGATGATCATGTTGGCGAGTGGCTCCAGGCCGGCCTCGCGGGCCTTCTGCGCGCGGGTCATGCGCTTTTTGCGGTAGGGCTTGTAGAGGTCCTCGACACGCTGGAGCTGCGTGGCCTCGCGAATCTGCTGCTCGAGTTCGGGCGTGAGTTTGCCCTGGGCGTCGATGAGCAGGATGACGTCCTCTTTGCGCTGCTCAAGATTGCGCAGGTAGGACAGGCGCTCGTCGAGCGCGCGCAGGGCGACATCGTCCATGCCGCCCGTGGCTTCCTTGCGGTAGCGCGAGATAAAGGGGATGGTGTTGCCCTCGTCGATGAGCTTGACAGCCGCCTCGACGTTGCCGGCCTTAAGGTTGAGCTCGCGGGCGAGCTGGGCGATAAGATCCATGGGACTCCTTGCGTTTAAGGTGCGTTTGCAGCACAGAGCTACCAAGGATACCACTTGCCACTCCACCAAAGCAGTCTTTTTGGGACGGGGCTTTTTAGCTACTTTCGTCGTCTAGCCTGCGCGATGATTTTTCTGGGACGGGGATATAAAAATCATCCTTACAAAACGAGGCCCTGGCCAAACGGCCAGGGCCTCGCAAACTTTTATTCCGTTCTAAATGACGGGCTGATCGCGCGCAGGAGGACGCCCCGGGGGCGGGCGGGGTATTTCCTCCGCGCGCAGTTTCGCAGCGAAGCGAGAATGTTTGAGCACGGAGGAATTACCCCGCCCGCCCCCGGGGCGCCCTCCGTCAGTAACCGGTCCTACTCCAGCTCAAACGCACCCGTGTACAGCTGGTAGTAATACCCGCGCTTGGCGATCAGCTCGTCGTGGTTGCCGCGCTCGATGATGCGGCCGTGGTCCAGGCAGATGATCGCGTCGGAGTTGCGCACGGTGGACAGGCGGTGCGCGATGACAAACGTCGTGCGCCCTTCCATGAGCTTATCCATGCCCGCCTGCACGATGGCCTCGGTGCGGGTGTCGATGGAGCTCGTGGCCTCGTCCAGGATCATCGCCGGCGGATCGGCGACGGCAGCGCGTGCGATTGAGATCAGCTGGCGCTGACCCTGCGACAGCTGGGCGCCGTTGCCGGTGAGCATGGTGTCGTAGCCGTCGGGCAGGCGGGTGATAAAGTCGTCGGCGCCCGCGAGCTTGGCCGCCGCGATGCACTCCTCGTCGGTGGCGTCCAGGTTGCCGTAGCGGATGTTATCCATCACGGTGCCGGTGAACAGGTTCACGTCCTGCAGCACGACGCCCAGCGAGCGGCGCAGGTCTGCCTTGCGGATCTTGTTGACGTTGATGCCGTCGTAGCGGATCTTGCCGTCGGCGATGTCGTAGAAGCGGTTGATGAGGTTGGTGATGGTCGTCTTGCCGGCACCGGTGGCGCCGACAAACGCGACCTTCTGGCCCGGCTTGGCAAACACGGACACGCCGTGCAGCACCTCGTGGTCGGGCGTATAGCCAAAGTCCACGTTGTCCATGACCAGGTCGCCACGCAGCGGCACGTACTCGATCTCGCCGGTCGCGCGGTGCGGATGCTTCCACGCCCACATGCCGGTGTGGTGGTCGGCCTCCTCGAGCTCCCAGGTCTCGGGGTTCACCTGCGCGTTGACAAGCGTCACGTAGCCCTCGTCGGCCTCGGGCTCCTCGTCGAGCAGCTCAAAGATGCGTTCGGTGCCGGCAAGGCCCATGACCACGGCGTTGATCTGCATCGAGATTTGGCCGATCTGGCCGCAGAACTGCTTGGTCATGTTGAGGAACGGCACCACGACGGCAATGGAGAGCGCCATGCCCGAGAGGCTCAGGTTGGGCACGCCCAGCGCCAGGAAGATGCCGCCGGCCAGCGCGACCAGCACGTAGAGCAGGTCGCCCAGGTTCCCGAGGATCGGCATGAGGATGTTGGCGTACATGTTGGCCTTCTGCGAGACCTCGAAGAGCTTCTCGTTGCGCTCGTCAAAATCGGCCTCGGCGGCGGACTCGTGACAGAACGCCTTGACGACCTTCTGGCCGTTCATGACTTCCTCGATATGGCCCTCGACCACGCCGAGCTCGGTCTGCTGCGCGATAAAGAAGCGCGCGGAGTTGGAGCCGAGCAGCTTGGTCATAAAGGCCATAAAGGTGACGCCGGCGATGATGACCAGGCACATCCACACGCTGTAATACAGCATGATGAAGAACACGGTGACGATGACGATGATCGTCATGAGCAGGTTGGGCAGCGACTGGCTGATCATCTGGCGCAGCGTGTCGATGTCGTTGGTGTAGTGGCTCATGATGTCGCCGCGCTGGTGCGTGTCGAAGTAGCGAATCGGCAGGTCCTGCATGCGGTTGAACATCTTCTCGCGCAGCTTCTCGAGCGAGCCCTGCGTGATGACGGCCATGGCGCGGTTCCAGAAGAGCGAAGACGTGACGCCCACGGCGTAGATGCAGCCGAGGGTGGTCACAAGCTTCAGAATTTTGGGCTGCGCGGCCGTCCAGTCGCCCGACTGCCATGATTCGCTGATGACTTGCAGCGCGCTCTGGAGAAACGTCGCGCCGATGGAATTGATGATGGCGCAGAGCACCACGCCGGCGACGACGAGGGGCAAAAGCACCGGGTAGAAGCCAAAGAGCATCTTGATGAGGCGCGTCATGGTGCCACCCTTGCGGTTGCGTGCGCGCTCGGCGGTAGCTGCCTTACTCATGTGCCTCGCCTCCTTCCTGGGTCTGAGCTTGCGGTGCGGATGCCTCGGTGTCGGCTGCGACGGTCTCGGCCGCCTCCTCGCCCTCGGCACTCATCTTGTTTTGCGAGGTAAAGGTCTCGCGGTAGATCTCGCTCGTCTTGAGCAGCTCGTCATGGTTGCCGATGTCCTTGATGCGGCCACCCTCCATGACGATGATGCGGTCAGCATCCTGCACGGAGCTAATACGCTGGGCGATGATGAGCTTGGTCGTGTTGGGCAGATAGCTCGCCAGGCCCTCGCGGATCTTGGCGTCGGTCTTGGTGTCGACGGCGCTCGTGGAGTCGTCCAGGATCAAGATCTTGGGGCGACGCAGCAGGGCACGCGCGATGCAAAGGCGCTGCTTCTGACCGCCGGAAACGTTGGAGCCGCCCTGCTCAATCCAGGTGTCGTAGCCCTTGGGGAAGCCGTCGACAAACTCGTCGGCGCAGGCCAGATGTGCGGCCTCGCGGACTTCCTCGTCGGTGGCGTTCGGGTCGCCCCAGCGCAGGTTCTCGGCGATGGTGCCGCTAAACAGCACGTTTTTCTGCAGCACCATGGCTACCTGGTGGCGCAGCGCGTCCAGGTCGTAGTCGCGCACGTCCACGCCGCCGACGCGCACGGTGCCCTCCGTGACATCGTACAGGCGGGCGATCAGGTTTACGAGCGTCGACTTGGCCGAGCCGGTGCCACCGATAATGCCGATGGTCTCGCCGCTCTTAATATGCAGGTCGATATCGTCGAGCGCCTGGCGCTTCGCGTACTCGGAATACTTAAAGCTCACGTGGTCAAAGTCGATGGAGCCGTCGGCAACCTCGAGCACGGGCTCGGCGGGATCGGCGATCGTGGGCTCGGCAGCCAGCACCTCGGTAATGCGGTGTGCCGATTCGTCGGCCATGGTCACCATGACAAAGATCATCGACAGCTGCATCAGGCTCATGAGAATCTGGAAACCATAGGTAAAGGTCGAGGAGAGCTGGCCCACGTCGAACAGGGTGCCCTGGCTCGTGATGATGAGCTTGGAACCCAGGTAGATGATGACGACGAACGCGCCGTTGACGCAGATGTTCATCATGGGGTTGTTGAAGGCGAGCAGCTTCTCGGCGCGGGTGAAGTCCATCTGGACGTCGCGCGCGGCGGTGGCGAACTTCTCCTTCTCGTAGTCCTGGCGCACGTAACTCTTGACCACGCGCATGCCGGTGACGTTTTCCTCAACGGATTCGTTGAGCGCGTCGTACTTGTGGAAGACGCGCGAGAAGATGGGGCGCACCTTAAAGATGATAAAGAACAGTCCAAAGCCCAGCAGCGGAATGATGACCAGGTAGACCATGGCAACGCTGCCGCCCATGATAAACGCCATGGTAAAGGCGAAGATCAATACCAGCGGCGCGCGCACGGCGATACGGATGATCATCATAAAGGCCTGCTGCACGTTGTTGATGTCGGTGGTGAGGCGGGTGACGAGCGAGGAGCTCGAGAACTCATCGATGTTGGCAAAGCTGAACGTCTGGATCTTGTAGAACAGGTCGTGACGCAGGTTCTTGGCGAAGCCGCAGCTCGCATGGCTGCAGGTGATGCCCGCGGCGGCGCCAAAGGCGAGCGACGTCAGCGCGATGAGCACCAGAAGGCCGGCGGTGGGCAGCATCTCGGTAACGGCGGTGCCGTCCTTGATGGCGTCGATCATGTCGGCGGTGATAAACGGGATCATCATCTGGCAGATTACCTCGCCAAGCACCAGCAGCGGTGTGGCGATCGTGACCTTCATGTAATCGCGGATGCTGCCCATAAGGGTTTTAATCATCCAGTTCCTCCCAGGTTACGCGGATTTTCTCGAGCATTTCGGCGAGGTCCTCGCGCTCGTCGTGGGTGAGCGCGCTAAAGGCCTGCTCTCTAAAGCGAATGCGGGCCGCCTGATCGATGCGGGCGTTTTCTCGGCCGGTTTCGGTCAGGCGAATGGTGAGTTGCCGTCGATCTTTGGGGTTACGGCTGCGCTCGATGAGGCCGTTGAGCTCGAGCTTGGACAGGATCTCGGAAAGCGACCCCGGCTTGAGGTCGAAGTGCATGCCGAGCTCCTGCTGCGACATCTCGCCGCCGGGTTGCTTGGCCAGCAGGCAGATGATGGGCGCCTTGCCGGACACGCCTCCGCCATGAAAATGCATGTAATGGCCGCAAAAGCCCAGGCCATTGAGGATGCGCTTGGCAAGCTTGTCTTCTGAGCTAACCGCTTCGGGTGCATCCGCCGGCTGTGACGGGTCGCCGCCGGGCTCGTGCGAACAAAGGTTAAGAGGTTCATCGCACATGAATTAGTGTTGCTCCTTTCTTTAGTTAGGTAGTGGAATTGTTTTGTGCCTAACCAATCTAGGAGCATGAGAAATGAATGTCAAGGTACCAAACTTATTAAGTTACGGCGTTTTGCCAAACGCCGTAACCGCTCGACGCTGCAAGCGTTCCTAAGCGGCAATCTGACGTTCAATCGTCGGGCATGGCCACAAGGCCTATGCCCTCCTCTTTCACGTCACCTTGCTCGCTTAGGAACGCTTTCGCTGTCCGTTCTCAACCTGTGATTCAGCCACGGTCCGCTTCGGTGCATGTGATCCCTTGGGGACGGAGGAAAAGGGATCATTTTCCGAAACCTTTCCGCAACAATTTGCACTTCGCACCGCTCGCCTCCGCTCACAACGTCCCCTGCGCTACACTTAGTCGCACTGTGGCGCTGCCGCGCCGCGCCCGAACTAAGGGGGGACTCTCATGAAGAACACTCAGCTGCTGCTGATCAACGATATGTGCGGCTACGGCAAGGTCGCGCTTTCCGCCATGCTGCCGGTGCTGTCGCACATGGGCTACCGTATCCATAACCTGCCGACGGCGCTCGTTTCCGATACGCTCAACTACCCCAAGTTCTACATCCACGACACCACCGAGTACGTGCGTCAAAGCCTCGCTATCTGGGAGGAGCTTGGCTTTGAGTTCGACGCCATCTCGACCGGCTTTATCGTGACCGAGGAAGAGACGCGTATCATCTCGGACTTTTGCCACCGCCGCGCGCAAAAGGGCACCAAGGTGTTCGTCGATCCCATCATGGGCGACAACGGCAAGCTCTATGCCGGCGTGCCCGAGTCCACGATCGGCCTCATGCGCAGTCTGCTCGAGTGCGCCGACTATGCGGTGCCAAACTACACCGAAGCGTGTCTGCTCGCCGATACGCCCATTGCCGAGCAAATCACGCCCGATGAGGGCCGCGCTCTTGTGGATGCCGTGCGTGCCCTGGGCGCCAAGTCGGTGGTCATTACGAGCGCTGTGGTCGACGGTGCGAATGTCGTCATCGGTTACGACCATGTGGCGGGGGAGTACTTCACGATCCCCTTCGACCTGATCCCGGTCTACTTCCCAGGTACGGGCGACACGTTCTCGGCGGTGCTCGTCGGTCGCGTTATGGCCGGTTGGAGCCTGCAGCGCGCGACGAGCGATGCCATGCGCGTGGTAGCCGAGCTTATCGAGCGCAATGCCGACCAAGAGGACAAGTCGGCCGGTCTGCCCATCGAGGCCTGCCTGGACGTGATCGACCATGAGTAACGCTGGCGAGGGCGTCAGGCCTGCGGGCGGGAACAAGCCGCTCGGCGCGCCGCGCGGCAAGCGTCCGCGTATCCGCGTGAGCTGCGTGGACCAGCTGGGTGCGTGCCGCTGCCACCATGGTCACAAGCCGGGCGACGTCTTTGACTTCGACCGAGACCGCGGCAAGATGTGCGCCATGGCCTGCCACGTGGGCTTTCCCTATATCGATATCTTGCGCTATGGCGGAACCGTGCCTGGCAACGAGCCTGGTACGGCAAAGTTCTGCTGCCCCGAGGTCGATACGCTGAACGTCTGGCTTGCCGAGATCGTCGACGAATAGGTGAGCGTGGATAATCTCCCACCGAGAAAATGAGCGTGGATTTTCTCCCGTTTAGAGCGCACTTGAACGCTCAAAGTGGGAGATTTTCCACGCTCATTTTTCATGGGGGAAATTATCCACGCTTGTTTCGCGCCGAAGGCGTGGCCCGCGAGCTCGCTTGCCTACAGCTGCTCGAGCATAGCGGTGCAACCGGCGAGCACATCTCGGTAGGTGGCATCGAAATTGCCGGTGTACCAGGGATCGGCCACGTCGCCGGGGCGCTCGGTCCAATCGAGCAAGCGCGTAATCTTGCCGTCGGGGTCGTCGCCAAAGATGCGACGCAGGCCACGCGCGTTCTCAGCATCCATATAGACAATGTGATCCCAGTCGCCATACTCCGCGTGACGCGCCTGTCGCGCGCGGTGGGCAACGACGGGAATCCCGACCTCGCGCAGCTTGGCGACGGTGCCACGGTGCGGTGGGTTGCCAAGCTCCTCGGTCGAGGTCGCCGCGGAATCGATGACAAACTCGCCCGCGCGCCCAGCGCGGTGCACCAGCTCGGTAAACACCGACTCAGCCATCGTCGAGCGACAGATATTTCCATAGCAGATAAAAAGAATGCGTTGCATGAGCGGTTTCCTTTCTGGGCGGTCGTGCGGGGCTTACAGACTGCCCTTGAGACAGTTTGCTCCGATAAAACCCGCTGCGTACAAGGGGAGGTGGCGTAGCTCGCGCCCGTCATCAGTTTCGCTGCGGGCAAAATTGTTCTCGGACAAAATGTAGGCATATGGCGACCGGGCTTTGTCCATAAACGACCTGAGGGTTCTTGTGCGCACGTTGCGTGCGGACTTTACCTCGACGGGCACAATTTCCATTCGGTCGGTCTGAAGTAGATAATCGAGCTCTCCGCTCGTCTTCCAAGACGACGGCGGCACCCAATAGTACGTCCGCAGACCATTGCTCGAAAATGCCTGCATGACCGAGTTTTCAGCCAGGGCACCTCGAAAGTCGGAAGACAGTGCTATGGCGGAATCCTCTTTGAGGTCGAGCCAGAGCCGCGGGTTGATACCGAGTTTGTAGAACATGAGACCCGTATCGAGAAGATAGACCTTAAAGAAACTTCCGTCTTCGTCGTCGAAGGGAACGAGGGGAGGTTCGATGCCTTCGGTCAGGTTGTTGACCGATATGATGCCGGCGCCTTCGAGCCAGTCGAGCGGCTCGATAAGCTTGGCGCGACGGCCTCCGCGTTCGACCTCGGAGTACTTGAATTTCTTTGTGGACGATCTCAGCAACTGGGACGGAATGGAGCGCCAGACCTTGCGCGCCGCCACGCCGCTGATCCCGTTTTCGGGGTCGGTCATATCGGCGGTGTAGGTCTCGTCGATTTCGCGCTGCTCGACGCGCGCGTCTTCGATGGATAACGTCTTGCGATATGCGTTGACGGCGGCGGGCATGCCGCCCACGATCTGGTATCGATGAAACAGGCTGAGCGCGGCTTGGTGCGCGGCGTAAGCATCGAGCGTGCCGGCGTGGGTACGAACAGCATCGGCCATCTGCTCCTCATCGAGCGCCCAGAGAAACTCCTCGAACGACATGGGATGCATGGTCTCTTGACGAACGCCACTGGGAAAAGGCAACTTGCGCTTGCGCGTGGCGACACCGAGTTGGCTGCCGGTCGCGCATATGCGCCAGCCCGAATCCGAGAAAAAGCGAAGCGAGTTGAGCGCCCGTTCGCAGAGCTGCACCTCGTCAAACAGGATGAAGGCGGTTTCCTTGCGAATGGGGGTGCGTTTATAGTCTGAAATCCGCGCCACGATGGTGTCAACGTCGTCGGTGGAACAGTCGAACAGAGGGGCGATCAGCTCAAGATCGGTCTGAAAGTCGAGTTTGACAAACGCATCGCCGGCGATTCGCCTGCCGATTTCCTCGGCAGCGTACGTTTTGCCTACGCGTCGCGCACCACGGATGAGGAGGGGGCGTGAGGCGTCCTTTGTCGCCCATGATTCGATAACGGATTCGATTGATCTGCGCATGGGGCCGCCTTTCCGATTTCGTGTACTTCAGATACATAGTTTAGTACGATTTCGTGTACTTAAAATACACGAAATCGTAGAAAAGCGTGTATCTGAAATACACGAAATTGCACTGCTGGAGCTTGCAGGCGGATAAACACTACTCGTATGGGACGGTTTTCACCGGTTGCTCGCCACCTTGGGCTATGTTCGCCCCTATGCCTGTATCCGGGGCTGTGCTGATTGACGACGGCGCTCCCGGCGAGCCAGCTTAATCGTCACCAGCGTGAGCGCCCAGGCCACAAGCGAGAACACGGCACCAACCGCGCCCACGTAGGCAATGCCAACGCTGCTTACCACGGCGCCGCCCACCGCAGTGCCAAACGAGATGCCGACGTTAAACGCCATGGGCTCAACCGAACTTGCGAGTACCATCGACTTGGGATGGCGGCTGCGAGCCACGTCCATAAAGTGCGTGATGCACGACACCGAGAACAGGTACATGAGCAACGCCAAGCTAAAGACAAAGACCAGCGCGAGCGGCATGGTGCCGCCCACGGCAAACAGCCCGAGCAGCGCCGCAGCCTGCAGCACAAACGTCACAAGTAGCGCCTTCATGCCAAAGCGCGCATCGATCCATCCGCCCAGGATGTTCGAGATCAGGCAGAACACGCCGTAGGCCATGAGCGTGGTGCTCGCCTGAACAGTGCCCATGCCCAGCACCTGCTCAAGATAAGGCGTCACGTAGCCGTAGAATACGTAGACCGAGCCCACACCAAACAAAAAGATGAGCATGCCGGTGATGATGCTCGGCTCGCGTAGAAGCCCCGCCTGCTCGCGAAAGGTGGCAGGCTCGTCGGTTTGCCCAGCGCGCGGCATAAACGCCACGAGCGCTCCGCAGATCAAAACGGCAAAGGTCAGCGTGCCGTACATGGCCACGTGCCAATCGAGCGTGTCGGCCACGAACTTGCCGATCGAAGTGACAAAGACCATTGCCACGGAAAACGCACCATATACCACCGAGATGGCAAGCGAAGTTTGCTGCGGGGACAGCAACTCGGGGATGTACGTCACGCCCACGGCGAGCAGTGCGCCCGAGACGGATCCCAGGACAATGCGCGAGATAAACAGTACCTGGAAGTTGGGCGCCAACGCCATGACCAGATTGCCGAGCACAAAGATAATGCTGTAGCACACGAGCAGCTGGTAACGACGGAAGCGCCCCGTGCTGAGCGCAAGCACCGGCGTCGCGATGGCGTAGACCAGTGCAAAAACGCTGATGAGCTGGCCCGCAGTGGCAAGCGATATGCCGAGTTCCGTCGCCAAGTCACTTTCGATACCGATGACCACGAACTCGGAGCAGCCGAGCGAGAATCCCAACAGCACGAGCAGCGCCAGGCAGAGCTTGGTGCGCGCGGGGGAGAGCGCGGTGGCGGTTGATTTACTTTTAGACGTGGTTGCGGCGGTCAAGGTTGTCACTCCAATGTCGCATGAATAAGCGGGATTCAATCCCTGCAACTCTAACAGAATGTGTCAGGTGCCCGCCCCCTTTGTCGCAGGCTGCGCTTGCCTGTATAGTCGCAATACAGGCGAAGATGGTCTCAGGTACATCGCGGGCGACAGGAGATCCCATGGGTATGCACACGATAAAGATTGCGGTGGGCGAGGGCGAGTTTGCGCTCGAGGCCCAGCTGATGGTGACGCCGCGGGGCATGGCGGTGTACGCTTGCTCGCCGGAGTACGCGCATCTGGGCGCCACGGCGCAGGCCATTCCGCGTCCCGAGCCCGGCCGCACGGCGACGGTGAGCATCCTGGCCGTTCCGTGCCATCGAGACGAGATTCCGGCGCACGATATCGCGGCGGCGCTGGCCACGCGCTTTGGCGTGCCCGTTACGGCGAGCACAGGTTTTCATGTCGAGCAGGCGAGCAAGGACGACCTGCAGCGCGTGCTCGACACCACCAAGGAGCTCATCGCCGCGCTCGAGGAAGCCGCCACGCGCATTCTGCGTGCCGGCTGGGATGAGGGCGGCGCGGGCGTCGAGGTCGTGGCGGTCGATGCCGCGACCGGCGAGACGCTTGGCCCCGTCGACCGCATCGATGCCCATGCCGATGAGGGCATTCTGCATCAGGCATTTCTGACGCTTCTGGTCGAGGGCCGGGGCGAAGACGCGTGCCTGCTGCTCTGTCGCCGCAGTCCTCTCAAACGACTGTGGGGCGGGGTGCTGGCCGATAGCTGTGCCGGCCATCCGCTCCCCGGGGAGGACGTTACCGCCGCGACGGCGCGCCGCATCAACGAAGAGCTTGGCATCACGCGCGAGCCCGATCAGCTCAAGCACCTCGGACACGTGGTGTACCGCGAGGACCACGGCGACGGCCGCTGCGAGTGCGAATGGTGCGAGGTGTTCGCAGCCCATGTTGAGCCGGGCGAGCTGCATATCAACCAAGAGGAGATCTCGGAGGTGCGCCGCGTGGCCCCGTCCGAGCTCGGCGGCTACCTGCAGGGTCACCCCGAGCAGTTGGCCCCCTGGCTCCGCGAGGCACTCAGCGACCCATCCATCCGTACGGCCCTCGCTATGTAACAAGGGTACAGTTCCTTTGCCATATCCAAACCGTCGCAACATTCGACGAAAATCTCGAAAACGAGGAAAAGCGTCGAATGTTGTGACGGTTTTTGCCCAGAGGATCGCTTCTCATCCAAAAAAATCCGCTTGACTGTATTGCCGCAACACAGCGCAACGTAAGGGGTGTCCGATAACGGGCGCCCCTTTTTAAGTGGCAACGTGGCTGCGAATCCGGAGCGCCCCCAACAAGAAAGGTGGGGAGATGGAAGCGGAAAAGAAGGCGTTTAAGATTACCAAGCGCGAAATTGGCTTTGTGCTGGGTATCGTTGTCTTTTTGCTGGTGAAGTTTCTTCCTTTGGCGGAGCTGAGCTCGACGGTCGAGCTCACGGTCGGCGGTCAGACCTGTCTGGCGTTGACACTCGCCACGGTGGTGTTCTGGGCGTGTGGCGTGGCACAGCCGGGCTTTGTGGGCCTGCTCTATTGCGCGCTGCTCGTTCTGTTTAAGGTGTGCGTGGACGACACGGGCGCCGCGAGCATCTCGGCGACGGTCGCCTCCACGTTTAGCTCGTGGACCAAAGCCACCATGTGGCTCGTCATCGGCGCTTATCTCATCGCCAGCGCGGTCAAGGAGTCGGGCCTGGGCGAGCGCATCGCCTATGCTTTTATGCTCAAGTTCGTGCGCGATGCCAAGTCGCTCATCATCTCGATCTTCGCGCTCACCTTTGTGCTGTCGCTGCTGATTCCGCATCCGTTCCCCCGCGCCTTCCTCATCCTCGCCGTCGTCTCGGTCATCGCCGAGTCCGCCGGCTACGGTGACGACGACCGCGGCAAGCTCGGCTTCCTCGTGTTTGCCGCTGCCGCCCCGGGCTCCATGTTCTTCCTGACGGGCGACTCCACGCTCAACCCGCTCGTTGCGCAGTACAGCGCCGAGGCCGGCGGCATGAGCCCGTCCTTTGTCGACTGGTTCCTGTACATGAGCGTGCCTATGCTGGTCGCGCTGCTGTGCACCCTGTTCTTGGGTCTCTTCCTCTTTAAGCCCAGCAAGGAGCTCGTCTACGATCGCGAGCAGATCGTGGCCAAGCAGGCCGCGCTCGGCAAGCTCTCCGTCAAGGAGATCCGCACCATCGTGTGGCTTGTCATCGCCATTGCGCTGTGGCTCACCGTCTCGGGCGACTATATCGGCTGGGTCACCCTGGCCATTGGCGTCGCACTCGCCATGCCCATCATCGGCGAGGTCCTCACGCCCGCCAGCTGGAACGCCGTCGACATCAAGTCCCTCATGTTCCTGACGGCTGCCATGGCCGTGGGTTCCGTGGGCGGTGCCACCGGCATGAACGCTTGGATCGCCGATGTCGTGCTTCCCAGCTCCGTGCCCGAGAACATCTTCCTGTTCGCCCTGCTCGTCGCCGCGCTCTCCATGATCATCCACATGTTCATGGGCTCGGTCATGGCCGTGCTCGGTGTGTGCGTGCCGGCGTTCATCAGCTTCGCGGCCGGCTCCAGCGTAAGCCCGCTCGCCGTGGCGCTCATCGTCTTCACGTCCATCAACATCCACTACATCCTGCCGTTCCACAACCTGCCGATCCTTATCGGCGAGGGCAAGGACGCCGGCGGCTACACCTCCAAAGAGGCCATGCGCATGGGTATTCCCCTCACCGCGGTCGTCTTTATCGTCGTGCTGGTCGAGGCCGCCTGGTTCCACCTCTTTGGCCTGATGTAAGCGGTCGAGCGCTTGGGCTGTAAGCAGCCGAGTGCTCGAACTGCGAGTGGCCGAGCGTCCCATCTATGAGCGCCGCGGCCCCACTACGTTACCCAGCCCGGCGGCATCCTCGCCGCCGGGCACTCTCCCGAAAGGAGCATGCTATGTCCACTACCGATGCTTCCCAGATCCACGACCTGCGCTCCGCGCTCGACTTTTTGCGCGAGATGCCGGGCCAGCTGCTCGAGACCGACACCCAGGTCGATCCCGATGCCGAGGTCTCGGGCGTCTATCGCCACGTCGGTGCCGGCGGCACCGTTATGCGCCCGACCAAAGAGGGCCCGGCGATGGTCTTCAACAACGTCAAGGGCTTTGACGATGCCAAGGTCTGCATCGGCATGCTTGCCAGCCGCAAGCGCGTTGCCGCCCTGCTCGACCTGGACGAGGAGCACCTGGGCCTCGAGATCGGCAAGCGCTTCGAGAACCTGATCGCGCCTGAGCAGATCGCCGAGGGTGCGCACGTCGACTGCCAGGAGGTCGTGTACAAGGCGACCGACGAGGGCTTTGACCTGCGCAAGATCGTCCCCGCTCCCACCAACACGCCCGTCGACGGCGGCCCCTACATCACCATGGGCCTCGCCTATGGCACGAGCCCCGACGGCTCCCAGTCCGACGTGACCATCCACCGCTTCTCCTGCGTCGACAAGGACAAGCTCGCCATGTGGATCACCCCCGGCAGCCGTCACCTTGGCGCGTTCTTTGACGAGTACTGCCAGCGCGGCGAGGACATGCCCATCTCCATCTCCATCGGCCTGGACCCCGCCGTGTACATGTGCTGCGGTTTCGAGGCTCCCACCACGCCGCTCGGCTTTAACGAGCTGCAGATTGCCGGCGCCCTGCGTGGCCACGCCGTCGAGCTTGCCGACTGCGTCACCGTTCCGCAGAAGTGCATCGCCAATGCCGAGTACGTGCTCGAGGGCTACCTCATGCACGACGAGACCATCAACGAGGACGTTAACGGCCACGGCTACGCCATGCCCGAGTTCCCCGGCTACACCGGCGGCGCCAAGGTCTGTCCGGTGATCAAGATCACCGCCGTCACCACGCGCGTCAATCCCATCATGGAGAGCTGCATCGGCCCTTCGCACGAGCACGTGTCCATGGCCGGCATCCCCACCGAGGCCTCTATTTACAAGATGGTCGAGACTGCTATCCCGGGCCGCCTGCTCAACGTTCACGCTGCCCCCTGCGGCGGCGGCAAGTTCGTTGCCATCATGCAGTTCAAGAAGTCGAGCAAAAATGACGAGGGCCGTCAGCGCAACGCCGCCATGCTCGCTTTCTCGGCATTCTCCGAGCTCAAGCACGTGATCCTGGTTGACGAAGACGTCGACATCTTCGACATGAGCGACGTGATGTGGGCCATGACCACGCGCTTCCAGGCCGACGTCGACCTCATCACCATCCCCGGCTGCCACTGCCACGTGCTCGACCCGTCCAACGACCCCGCGTTCGATTCTTCGATCCGCGAGCACGGCATCGCCTGCAAGGCCATCTTCGACTGCACGGTCCCGTTCAACCTCAAGAAGAACTTCATCCGCTCGCAGTTCATGGAGATCGATACAGATAAGTGGGCAGCAGAGCTTTCTTTCTAGTACGTAGCCCTACCAAGTAGTTAAGGAGTTGTCATGCCTGAGTCTTCTGGCCGTCCCCGTCGCATTGTCGTTGGCGTGTCTGGCGCTAGCGGTGCCACGCTGGGCCTTGAGTGCCTCAAATGCCTGCGTCAGGCCGGTGACGAGTCGGCGCTTGTCGTCACGCGCGGGGGAGAGATCACCATCGAGCAGGAGCTCGGCATGACGCTCGACGAGTATGCCACGCATGCCGATGTGGTCTACGACAACAAGAATATCGGCGCCGCCATCGCAAGCGGCACCTATCCGGTCGACGGTATGATCGTGGCTCCCTGCTCCATGAAGACGCTCGCCGGCATCGCGAGCGGCTACAGCGACAATCTGTTGCTGCGTGCGGCCGACGTGCAGATGAAAGAGCAGCGCCGCCTGGTGCTCATGGTGCGCGAGACGCCCTTCAGCGCCATTCACGTCGACAACATGGCGCGCCTGGCGCGCGTACCGGGCGTCATGCTCATGCCGCCCATGCTCACGTTTTACAACGGCCCCGCCACGCTCGACGACGCGGTGCATCACATCGCCGCCAAGGCACTCGAGGCCGTTGGCGTGTCATGCGCAAACTATAAGCGCTGGTCATAGGCGTCTTTAGGGTAGGATACGAGTAGTGTTTGAGCCCGCTGCCCCTGTGGGCGGCGGGCTTTGGTGTGTCGGGAGGATCTATGCAGACGGGCATGTATGCGATTAGCGAGATGGCGAGCTTGTTTAACGTTTCGCGCCAAACGCTCATCTATTACGACAAGATCGGTCTGTTTAAGCCCGCCGTGGTTAACGAAAAGGGCTACCGTTTCTATTCGCCCACGCAGATCCCGCTCATGCGTCTGATCTGCATGCTGCGCGACCTGGGGCTCGAACTCGACGAGATCGACCGTCTGACCTCGACGTTCGACATTGGCGAGATGACCGATCACCTGCGCTCACGGGTGCAGGCGCTCGATGAGCAGATCGCCGAGCTCAA
The DNA here is from genome assembly GCF_002736145.1 of Collinsella aerofaciens. NCBI lineage: Bacteria > Bacillati > Actinomycetota > Coriobacteriia > Coriobacteriales > Coriobacteriaceae > Collinsella > Collinsella aerofaciens. The sequence continues at coordinate 1,604,253 of NZ_CP024160.1, read as the reverse complement.
AGCCGAGCGCGCGAGCGTGCAGGAGCGCCTGAGCTTTTACGACGAGGCGGTTTACTGGCGCGAGCGCGAGGGCAGGCCGGAGCTCAAGCAGTTTGAGCGCCGCTACGTGGTCTTTGAGGAGTTTCCAGGCGATATCGAGCGTGGCCGCTCGATGCTTCACCCCACGCTCATGCGGGCGATTCTGCGCATGCGTACGTTGACGGGCACGCGCCCCATGCGCGGCTGGGGCGCCATGCTACGTCGCGAGGCACTGCATTCCGACGACCCCATCGCCGGCGCCGGCTCCTTTGCCGTGCTGCCGCGCGGTGCCGAGGGGCTACTGCCGAGCGATCCCGCCGAGCTGGCAGAAATCGGCATCGAAGTGCTGCCCGAGGGCACATACCTGTGCATGAGCCGCTGGGGCATGCCGTACGAACCCGAGGGCATTCGTGCCATCGTGGCATGCATGGACGAGCACGCACTCCAGCCCATCGGCAACGCCTTCGACTTTTGCTACCTCGATACCACGAGCTACGACGAGTCCCACCAAGAAGACTTCTGCTGCATCCAAATCCCCGTCACCCTCCAGATGTGACAAAGAGATAGTCCCTTTGTCACATTGACGAGCGGCACCGCGAGTTTGTTTTAAAGCGGAGGAGGCGGCTCATTTCTTATAAACTCGCATTATTTGCAAGTTTGTAAGGTAACATCTTATAAACTTGTAAAATCTGCAAGTTTATAAGATGTTACGTCTGGACGGGCGCTAGGGAGACTCTATGAACATCGTTCGCCGAAGCCGCTATCTTGATCGACTCATTGCTTTTCAGGATACCGACCTCATCAAAATCGTGACGGGTATACGCCGTTGCGGCAAATCCACGTTATTGGACATGATGAGGGAGCACCTGGCGCAACAGGGGGTGCCGGCCGAGCGTTTGCTGACCTTTAAGATGGAATCTCTAGAGTATGCAGGAGTTACAGATTACCTGACGTTTTATCGCATGGTTCGGGAGCGCGTTGACGGTGTCGATCGCCCCTATCTGTTCTTTGACGAGCTCCAGAATGTCGAGGGCTGGGAAAAGGCGGTTAACTCGCTCCGAATCGATTTGCCGTGCGATATCTATGTCACGGGCTCCAATGCCTTTTTGCTATCGAGCGAGCTTGCAACGCTTATCTCGGGCCGGTATATCGAGGTCAAGATGCAGCCGCTCACGTTTGGCGAGTATCTTGATTTTCGCTCGATTGATGCGGTCGTCGCCGAAGGGCTTGGCGAGAGGGTTGAGCTCGTTTCCAAGACGGGCGATCGCCTTAATTCAAACACCGTGCTCGAGCAGTACATAACCTATGGCGGCATGCCGTTTCTGGCTCATGACGAGCCGAGACGCGAACCGTGCCGCGATTACATCCGCAGCCTCTATCAGACGATTGTCGCGCGCGATATCCTATTGCGCGCGACGCGTAGAGGTCGCGGAGCTATCACCAAGCGCGACGTTCTCGAGCGGCTCTGTGCGTATCTGGCAGACAACATCTCCAATCAAACCTCGGTCAACAAAATCGTAGGGACGCTCAACGAATCATCGGGCGGTAAGACCAACGCATCGACGGTGTCGGCGTATATTTACGCTCTGGAAGAGACGTACCTGTTTACCAAGGTAAAAAGGTATGACGTCAAGGGGCGGGAGCTTCTCAAGACAGGCGGTAAATATTACATAGCCGATACGGGAATCCGCAGCTATCTTGACGGATATAGAGGCAGCGATAGCGGAAGGATGCTCGAGAACGTTATCTACAACCAGCTTGTCTTTGAAGGATACGAAGTGTTTTGCGGCCATCTGCGCGCGGGGGAAATCGACTTTGTCGCAATCGGCGAGGGATCGGACCGTAAATATATCCAGGTTACCGAACGGATCGATGCCGAGGCGACCAGAGAGCGCGAGCTGCGACCGCTCAAACTAAACACGCTGGGAAAAATCCCTGATTCGTACGAGAAGATCCTGATCGTCAGGGATGGTGAGCATCCAACAGACATCGACGGCATCAGAATCGTAGGGGCGGTCGACTTCTTGCTGAGAAACAAGATCGCCCACGGCTAAACGCAAAATGTGACAAAGGGATAGTCCCTTTGTTACATTCCATGCGAGCCGCCGTGCCATCTGGGGGTATAAGGCTGGCAAGTGTTTATTTGCGAGGCCAAGGGGGCGCCCCGTATGGATATTGATAACTTTGAATGGTGGTATAGCGAGGGCGAGGCTCCGGACGAAGAGTGGGACGAGCCCGCGCCGCGTGACGTGTCGAGCGACGAGGACGAGACCGGCAACGTCGTCGCCGCCGACTCGGACGCCGCCCTCGACCCCGTCGAGCCCCTAACCTTTGAACAGGCCTGGGCCCAGGCCGAGGCAGACGAGGCCAAGGCCGACGCTACGGCCACGCTCGGCGAGCCAGCCGACATGTCCATCTCGCCGGCAAAGACCCCGCAGCCGCGTCACACCATCGATCCCGGCAGCACGGCGTCCTTCAGCATTCTCGACGTGCCCTCGCAGGGTGCCCAGGCGCCCGCGCCCACGCATCGCCCCAATCTGTCTCGCGAGGAAGATGCAGGACGTCGTTCTCCGCTTGGCCCCATCCTTATCGCCTTCATGGCCGGCGTTATCGCCTGCTCAGCAATTGGAAACGTCTGGAGCCATGTCGAGCAACAGCGAAAAGACGCCGCCAAGGTCGAGATGTCCGTCGAGCAATCGCTCGGTCGTACGCGCTCGGTACATGTGTCGGTCGAGGTCAAGGACGGCGCGACGTGGGACACCGCGCGCGGCGACAGCCAAATGCTCATCCACATCGTGGGGCGCACGCTCAAAGGGCAGACGATTGACGAGTATCAATATGTCAACTCCGCTGGTGACGGCATCGAGCTCAAGCCTGGCGACTACGAGCTCACGGTCGATGAACCGCCCGTCGCCACCGACGGCACGCGCTTCCGCGCCTCAAAGCGCATGGTCCCCGCGAGCTTTAACTCACAGGCGCCCGACACGGTCGACACCACACCGCAGGGCGGGTTTGACCTTTACGCAATCGCTCAATAACTGCGCCTGCCGCTTCTCCTTGCCGCCAAGAGTGGGACAATAGCCCTCGACACTGTTGTTTACTTTTGGAGGAAGTAGCATGTCCACCGTCACCACCATCAAGCGCGGCGGCCTCACCGCGGCCATCGATTCCATGGGTGCCCAGCTCACGAGCCTCGCCCTCAACGGCAACGAGTATCTGTGGCAGGGCGACCCGGCCTTTTGGGGCAAGCACGCGCCCATTCTGTTCCCCATCGTGGGATCGCTGCGCAACAACACGGCGACGTCTGCGGCCGGCACCTGCGAGATGCCGCGCCACGGCCTCGCGCGCATCGTCGAGCACAAGCTGGTCGAGGTCTCCGAGGACGGCTCGTCCGTCACCTACGAGATCACCGACACGCCCGAGTCGCTCAAGGCTTTCCCGTTCCACTTTAAGCTCAACATGACCTATGCCCTGACTGGTGACGCCACGCTTACCCAGACCTTTGCCGTCACCAACACCGGCGACGTGGACCTGCCGTTCTCGGTGGGCGGCCACCCCGCGTTTAACGTGCCCGTCTCCGGTGCCGAGGACGAGACGTTCGAGGATTACGAGCTGGCATTTACCGAGGCTTGGACCAACGAGGCCCCCATCATCACGCCCGATGGCCTCATGACGTTCGAGGGCAGCTACAAGGCCCCCGATAACTCGGACGTGCTGCCCATCACGCACCGTAGCTTCGATAACGACGCCATCATGTTCACCGATACCCCGGGCTCCACGCTCACGCTGCGCGGTCGCAAGTCGGGCCACGGCGTCAAGATCGACTTTGAGGGCTTTAAGTACATCGGCGTGTGGTCTGCCGCCAACGATGCTCCGTTTGTGGCGCTCGAGCCCTGGACCGGTCATACCACCATGGACACCGAGGACGACGTCTTTGAGCACAAGGTCAACACCATTACGCTGGCGCCGGGCGAGACGGACGTCCGCAGCTTTAGCGTCACCTTGCTCTAGAGGTTCCGCCGTTCTGACGAACGGCGGGCCGGTCGACGCTGCGCGCTACCCAGAGCGACAATTTGTCATTCAAAAGGCATGGCATGACCAGAAGGTCTATGCCTTGCCTTTTTCATGCCAACTTGTTCGCTCTGGGCGGCGCTCGCTGGCATTGCCAAAACATCGACGCTCCCAATGACTACCGTGTGTCTATTAATTTTTCGAGCTTGTGCTGCGCTGCTGGTCGCTGGCGTATATCCTGTAAAGTCGTCAGCATACGATTCAACAGGGAAGGCAGATTATGCATTCTCCCCATCAACGCGACGCGCATCCACAGCCGGTATGCAGCCGTCGCATCTTTTTGGGTAGCGCTCTCGCTGCGAGCGCTTCTGTCGTCGCCGGCGCACTTGCCGGTTGCCAGCGCCCCTCCACGCTGGAAGTAGTTCAGCCCACGACGGGCGGCGGTCGCGACGACCTGTCCGATTCCGTTATCGGCAAGGACAAGATCCGCATCGGTATGGAGGCAGCCTACGCCCCGTACAACTGGCAAGTTTCCGAAGCCAGCGAGTACACCATCCCCATCGACAACGTGCAGGGCGCCTATGCCGATGGTTACGACGTGCAGATCGCCAAGATTGTCTGCAAGGCTCTCGGTGGCGAGCCCGTTGCCGTCAAGCAGAGCTTCTCGGGTCTTATCGATTCGCTCAACAACGGCCAGATCGATCTCATCATCGCCGGCATGAGCGCCACGCCCGAGCGCGAGGAGTCCGTCGGCTTTTCCGACCCGTACTTCATCGGCTACTTTGGCCTGTTCGTAAAAGAGGGCTCGCCCTACCAAAACGCCACCAAGCTCAGCGACTTTAGCGGCGCTACGGTGCTCGGCCAAAAGGACACCATGCTCGACACTGTCATCGACGAGATCCCGGGTGTTGTGCACAAAAACCCGGTCGACTCCGTCCCCACGGTGTTCTCGAATCTGCTGCAGGGCACGTGCGACGCCGTGACCTACAACACCGAGAATGAGAAGGGCTATATGGCCCAAAATCCCGGTATCGTCCCCATCCATTTTGCCGAGGGCGAGGGCTTTAAGCAGGAGGTCACGGCAAATGTCGGCTGCCGCAAGGGCTCGGACAAGCTGCTTAAGCTCATCGACAAGACACTCAAGGGCATTAGCCAAGAGGAGCGCGACCAAATGTGGGACGCGTGCCTCGACCGTCAGCCGGCATAGGGAGGCAGCATGAAAACCATCAATCGCCTGGCCTCCTTTATCAAGGCCGACCACCGTTATGTATACCTGGGCACGAGCGTTATCGCGGCGCTCGGCCTGGCATTTAGCCAACGCAACCCCACGCCGCTGAGCTTCTTGGCGCCTACGGGCGTGTTCCAAGACTGCCTCTGGGCGATCCTTTGGGCCTGGCTCGTCGTGTCGGCGGCGGCGCTGGTCACCAAGCTTATGCACTGGAGCGACTATCGCGAAACGTCGCCGTTCGCATCCGAGCGCTTCCGTCGCGGCGCGCGCCTGGGCAGCTATGTCGTGGTCGCCATCGCGGCGATCTTTTTCGCGGACCGCTGCGTCATGTCGTTTATCGATTTGGTGCAGGTGAGCATTGTCTCGGACTCCAACCCCAGCGACTTTTTGTCGAGCCTGGTCTACATGACCTACAAGAGCGGCGACTTCTTCATTCGCGGTATCGAGATCACCATCGCGCTCGCCACCTTCGGCACGGTCATCGCATTCTTCCTGGCACTGCTCTTTGTGTTCCTGCGTATTCAGACGTTCGACCGCGTGGATAACGACCTGGTGCGCTTCTTTAAGAGTATCGGCCGCGGCTTTGCGACCGTCTACTCCACCATCGTGCGCGGTACGCCCATGATGGTCCAGGGCCTGCTCATCTATTACGCGGGCTTCACCGTTTTGCGCGGCATGGGCTTCGAGACCGCCCAGGCCAACCAGATCTGGAGCACCTTTACCGCTGGCCTCGTCACCATCTCGCTCAACTCCACCGCCTACATGATGGAGGTCCTGCGCGGCGGCATCGAGTCCATCGATCCCGGCCAGGCCGAGGCAGCACGCTCGCTGGGCCTGTCGCAGTGGCAGGCTATGCGCAAGGTCGTGTTCCCCCAAGGCATTAAAAACGCGATTCCGGCGCTCACCAACGAGCTCATCATCAACATCAAGGACTCGTCGGTGCTCTCGGTCATCGGCGTGTTCGACCTTATGTACGCTACTACCACGGTCGCCGGCGTGTACTACCGCCAGATGGAGGTCTACTGCGTGGCGCTCGTGGTCTACCTGATCCTGACACTCGTGGCGAGCCGCCTGCTCGAAGCCTTTGGCAAAAAGCTGGGCGCCGAGGCCCCTGCCACGCTGCCCAGCTCCAACTAGGCGCAAGACGAGGAGAATCATCATGGCAGATACCGCCACTACCGGCGTTGCGGCCGCCGCACAGACCAATGAGCCGCTCATCCGCGTCGAGGGCCTGCGCAAGAGCTTCGGCTCGCTCGAGGTGCTCAAGGGCATCGACCTGTCCGTTAACCCCGGCGAGGTCGTCACCATTATCGGCGCCTCGGGTTCGGGCAAGTCGACCTTCCTGCGCTGCCTCAACCTGCTCGAGACCCCGGACGCGGGCCACATCTGGTTCCACGGCCAGGACCTCACGGCCGAGCGCTGCAACATCAACAAGCTGCGCGAGGACATCGGCATGGTGTTCCAGGGCTTTAACCTGTTCAACAACATGGATGTGCTCGACAACTGCACGCTCGCGCCCGTCACGCTCAAAAAGATGAGCAAGGCCGAGGCTGAAAAAATTGCGATGGAGCATCTGACGAGCGTGGGACTCGAAAAGTTCGCGCACGCCGCCGTGGGTCGTCTGTCCGGTGGTCAAAAACAGCGCGTGGCCATCGCCCGCGCCCTGTGCATGAACCCGCAGATCATGCTGTTTGACGAGCCTACCTCTGCGCTCGATCCCGAGATCGTGGGCGAGGTGCTCGACGTTATGCGCAAGCTCGCCGCCGACGGCATGACCATGGTCGTCGTTACCCACGAGATGGCCTTCGCGCGTACCGTGTCCGACCGCGTGGTCTTTATGGACCAGGGCGTGGTGCTCGAGGACGCCGCGCCGGCTGAGCTCTTTGGCAATCCTAAGCACCAGCGCACCCGCGAGTTCCTCTCGCGTTATCTCAACGACAAATAATGCAAGCGAACGTGGCAAAGGGACCGCCTCTTTGCCACGTTGTTTTTGGAGGAAGGCATGGCCGAGGTTTGGCGCTTCTTTGCGCACGAGGATGATTTTGCCGATATCGACGAGGTCGGCGCGTGCGAGCGCCTGGGCCGCGTGCTGTCGTTTCCGACGATTTCGAGCATGGATGCCCAGACGGTGGACTGGCAGGCGTTTGCCGACCTGCGCGCCTATATGCAGCAGGCCTGGCCGCGCGTGTTTGCGGCGGGCGAGGTCGAGCTCATCGACCATTCGCTGCTCGTGACGCTTGCCGGCATCGACCCCGCCCTCAAGCCGGTCATGCTCATGGGCCACATGGACGTGGTTCCCGTGGTGCCGGGCACCGAGACAGACTGGACGCACAATCCCTTTAGCGGGCACGTGGACGACACCTATATTTGGGGTCGCGGCGCCATCGATATGAAAGACCAGGTCGCAGGCATCCTGGAGGCCGTTGAGTATGCGCTGGCGCACGGCTGGCAACACGAACGAACCCTGCTGCTGGCCTTTGGCCAGGATGAGGAGACCACGCAGTGCGGCGCGGGTGCCATTGGCCGCGTGCTCGAGGAGCGCGGCGTTGAGCTTGAGTACCTGATCGACGAGGGTGACTATCGTATCGTTGAGGCTGCCGAGTACGGCGCAGGCGAGGGTTGGCTTATGCATGCCGATCTTGCCGAGAAGGGCTATGCCGATATCGTGCTCAGGACGAAGAGCGAGGGCGGGCATTCTTCCAACCCTTACGGTGGCACGTCGCTCGAAGTGCTCAGCCGCGCTATTGCCGCGATTTGCGATATCGAGTGGCCGGCGCGTGTGACCGATCTGCTTGCCGCGCAGCTCGTCGAGCTGGGGCTTTATACCGCAGACGAGATTGCTGCCAGCAAGGATGCCATCGTGCGCGACTGCCTTGCCAGCAAAAAGCTGTACCCGCTTGTGACCACCACCTGTGCGCCCACGCAAATCGAGGGCGGCAGTACCGGTGCCAACGTAATGCCGCAAGATATGTGGGTCAATATCAACTTCCGCATGCTCGAGGGTACGAGCGTGGCCGATGTCGTGGCCTGCTGCCGCGAGGCCGTTGCCACCGCTGGGCTCGCCGGCCGAGTCGAGGTCGAGCTGGGCCCCGGCAGCTCCGAGCCCTCGCCGTCCCCGCGCGTGGGCGGTCCGGGGCTCGAGGCCGTCCGCGCCATCGCCGCCCGCTATTTCCGTGATCCCAAGCCGACGGAGGAAAACGGATCGTCTGCGGTGGGCCAAGAGCCGATGAGCATCGTGCCCTCGACCGTGATTGGTGCAACCGATGCCGCCAACTACCAGCGCATTTGCCACGAGTGCATCCGCTTCTCCGCCTTTGTGGTCGACGATGACGAATGCGACCGCGGCGTCCACGGCACCAACGAGCGCATCACCCGTCGCGCCTACCTCCAGGGTGTTCGCTTCCTCATCGCCCTGCTTCAAACGCTCTAGAATGTGACAAAGCGACGCTCCCTTTGTTAGCCGTTGGGGACGTTCTTAAACGACTAGCCGTTAAGGAACGTCCCCAACGGCTACGTCCACTCATTCCGTGCGGGTTATATGCAGGTTTGCCTGCGCACGCTATCATGTATGGGTTAGACCGCAACTATGTACCCCGTACGCGAAGGGATGCGCATGTATCTGAAGATCGACATGTTCTAGCTGGACTTACCCCCGCAGTGGCGCCGTGCGCCCCATCAATTCTGCCGATTTTCACCTTCACGCATATAAAGGAGTCCCGTCATGCGCGACAAGCTCGAAAAGATCATCAAGGCCTACGAGGAGCTCGAGAAGAAGCTTTCCGACCCGGCCGTCGCCTCCGATATCAAGGAGTTCACGCGTCTCAACAAGGAGTACGCGCACCAGTCCGACCTCATCGCCGCCTCGCGCGAGTACATCGGCGCGCTCGATGACATCGAGGCTGCCAAGGAAATGCTCCACGATACTACCGATGCCGATGAGAAGGAGATGCTCCAGATGGACATCTCCGAAAACGAGGCCAAGCTTCCCCAGCTCGAGGAAGACATTAAGTACATGCTCATTCCGAGCGACCCCAACGACGACAAGAACACCATCGTCGAGATTCGCTCCGCCGCCGGTGGCGACGAGGCGGCCATCTTTGCCGGCGATCTGTACAAGATGTACCAGCGCTTCTGTGAGTCGCGCGGCTGGAAGACCACCGTGCTCGACTCCAGCCCCAGCGAGGCCGGCGGCTTTAAGTCTATCGAGTTCAAGGTCGAGGGCGACCGCGTCTACTCCGTCATGAAGTTCGAGTCCGGCGTGCACCGCGTCCAGCGCGTTCCCAAGACCGAGTCCCAGGGCCGTATCCAGACCTCCACGGCGACCGTCGCCGTACTTCCCGAGGCCGAGGAAATCGACGTCCAGATCAACCAGTCCGACCTGCGCATCGACACCTACTGCGCCTCCGGCCCTGGCGGTCAGTGCGTTAACACCACTTATTCCGCCGTGCGCATCACCCACCTGCCCACCAACACCGTGGTGCAGTCGCAGGAACAGCGCTCCCAGATCCAGAACCGCGAAGTCTGCATGCAGATGCTGCGCGCCCGTCTGTACGAGATGGAGCTCGAGAAGCAGCAGGCGGAGCTCGGTGCCGAGCGCCAGAGCCAGATCGGCCACGGCAACCGTTCCGAGAAGATCCGTACCTACAACCAGCCCCAGGACCGCGTGACCGATCACCGCATCGGCTTCAACTCCACCTACAACGGCGTCCTTCTGGGCGACCAGCTCGGCACCGTCATCGAGGCGCTCGCCGCCGCCGAGCGTGCCGAGAAGCTGGCACAGGCAGTCTAAGTTCCGCCGTTCAACCGAACGGCGGACCAGCCGACGCTGCGCGCCGTCCAGAGCGACAATTTGTCATTCAAAAGGCAAGGCATGACCAGAAGGTCTATGCCTTGCCTTTTTCATGCCAACTTGTTCGCTCTGGACGTCGCTCGCTGGCATTGCCAAAACATCGGCGTTTCCTTGGTTGTCAAATGATCCGTAGGGAGTCATTGGTGACATTGCCTTGATATTTTATTCAGCCGGCTGTGATGTCATTTGAGCTGCTTACCTGCTTAAGGCAATTGACGGCATAAGTCCGCTATCGAAAATATTGCTCAAAATATCGTTCAAGAAGTCGCAGTGCATTTTTTGATGCGTCGTGCGTCAAGTGATTTGGCAAGTTCTTGGTTAGATATTGGTCAGTTTTGGGTCAACCTTGCCAAAAGCTTGACGAATGCAAATTTAGACGTCAGCGAATGAACACTTTGAGCAAGCCCGGTACAAAAATCTGGGCTGATTCTCGATAATTGCCTTTAATCGTCCCTTGCCAAGCGCTGGCCTCGCGTACAATCTGCTCCGACATTCGCGCGCCGCCCGGCGCTTAAGAGGGGAGGGCCCCATGGCAAACGAGATCTGGACCATCAAGCGTTGTCTCGAGTGGACCAAGGAGTACCTGGCCGAGCGCGGCGAGGAGCATCCCCGTCTTTCTGCCGAGTGGCTGCTGTGCGCGGCCACGGGCCTGGCGCGTATCGACTTGTATATGCGCATGGACGAGACGCTTAACGCGGCCCAGCTCGAGACCATGCACGCGGCCGTCGTTCGTCGCGCCAAAGGCGAGCCGCTGCAGTATATCACCGGCAGCACGCAGTTTCGCATGATCGATGTCGCGTGCGCCCCCGGCGTGCTCATCCCGCGCCCCGAGACCGAGATGCTCGTCGAAGAAGTCTTGAACTATCTGGATACCGAGGTGCTGAGCCCCGAGGTCGCTGCCCGTCAGCGTGTTGAGCTGCCTTGGAACGATGAGGTCGAGCAGGCCCGCAAAGCCGAGGCGGCGCTGGCCGACGAACGCGCGACCGCCGAGCGTCGTGCTGCCAACCTGACGGCCGCCGATGAGGCTGCGCTGGGTAGCGACGTGCTCGGTAGCCGTGCCTATGCCGAGGAGCTGGCCGACCGCGAGGCCGAGGAAGCCGCCGCGCAAGCAGCAGAAGCCGAAGCCGCGGAAGCCGCCGAGCCCGAGCTCGACGAATACGGCATCGCCATCGAGGGTGCCGACCAGAAGACGGCTTCAGCTCAGGATGCCGCTGCGCCTGCCCCAGCCGAGCCCCGCACTGCCCGCGTTCTCGAGGTCGGCTGCGGCACGGGCTGTATCTCGCTCTCGATCGCCTGGGAGCGTCGCGGCCACGTCACCTGCACTGCTACCGATGTCGAGCCGCGCGCCATCGACCTTGCTACCAAAAACCGCGATGCGCTTGGCCTCACGTCCGACGAGGTTGCCTTCAGCCTCACGAACCTGGTGAGCTCCATTCCCCGTGAAGAGTGGGGCACCTTTGACGTACTCGTCTCCAACCCGCCCTACATCCCCACCGATGTCATGCGCTCACTGCCGCACGAGGTCAAGGACTTTGAGCCCGATCTGGCGCTCGAGGGTGGCGCCGACGGCCTCGATATCTTCCGCCGCCTGCTCAACGCGGCGCCCTACATGTTGCGCGCCGGCGGCCTCTTTGCCTGCGAGCTCTACGAGGGCGCGCTCGACGCTGCGGCCGAGCTCTGCCGCCAGGCGGGCCTTTCGGACGTGCGCATCGTCCACGACCTCACCGATCGCCCCCGCATCGTCCGAGCCATCGTCACCGAGCCCAAACAGCGCCAGTAATATTTATTAACTGGTTAGCAAAAATTATAAAGTAGTTTATAATTAGGACGGCTGAAAGAGGTCGGCCCATGCAACCCCCTACCTTTCGGGAAATCATTGCCCTACTCAAGCACGATGGATTCGTGAAGGTCGCGCAAGTCGGTAGTCATGCTAAGTATGTTTCTGGTGACCGTGTTGTCACCGTGAACGGCTCTGGTGGCGATCGACCAAAGAAGGGCACATGGGCAAGTATTCGTCGCCAAGCTGGATGGTAGTTGGAGGCAAAATGAGGCAGCGATTTACCTATGACTGCGTTCTCATAAAAGAAGACGACGGTTACTGCGCCAGCTTCCCGCAGATTCCCGGCGCCTTTGCCGATGGCGATACGCGCGAAGAAGCGATTGCCCATGCCACCGAGGCACTGATGGCGTTTTTGGCCGATGACCTCAACAACGGTTTGACTCCGGCGGGGTACGAACGCTCGGCCGAGGTCGTGGCCCTTTCAGTCGAAATCGACCACGAGGACGCTCGGGAAGCGGCGTGCCGAACATTTAAAGACGCAGCGCTGGACCTCAAAGTCTCCGCACCGCGGATCACCGCGCTGGTCAAAGCCGGCAAACTCGATGTTGAGCTTGTCGACGGCCGTCGGATGATAACGATAAACAGCATCGAGCGCTACGCCGCCCAAGAACGTCACGCCGGAAGACCAAAGAAGTTCGTAGCCGTCCAATAACCCCCTCACTTTCACCGACTACTACGGCCGCTCACCAAACCAACATGCGCTCTGGGCAAATGGGTTAAACGTTTCGTGCGAAAATGCCCCTCAGCAAACAAACATTTACTAGAGCGTAAGGGGCTGGCATACGCATGCAGACGGTCTATCGGGTATACGAGGGAACGCGCGAGCCGCATCGGCTTGCCGTCGAGCGCACGGCCGAGGTGCTCGGCCGCGGCGGCCTGGCCCTGATCCCGACCGAGACAGTCTACGGTGTCGCCGTGGCGGTCAACGTCTTCTCCGATGCTGTCCCCCAAGATACAAGCGAATTCCCATCGTGGTCGCGCGATCCGCAGACTGCCGTCAATGGCGCCGCAGTCCCTGCGCTCGGTACCGGCTATCGCCGTATCTTCACTCTCAAGCAACGTGAACTCACGCAAACTGTGGCTTGGCTGGTCGATGGTGTCGAAGCACTCGACCGCTATGGCGTGGATATCCCGGAAGATGCCCGCGTACTCGCGCGACGATGCTGGCCGGGAGCCCTGACCATCGTGGTCAAGGCAGCCCCCTGCGTGCCGACCTTTATGCGTGCTGCCGACGACACCGTGGCCCTGCGCGCTTCGGCCTCTCCCGTGGTCCAAGCGCTCATCCGCTCCTGCGGCAGTCCACTTGCCTGCACGAGCGCCAATACGCACGGCGCACCCTCGCCGGCAAGCTTTGCCGCCGTCGAGGGTCGCATCCTGGAGGGGGTCGATGTTGCCGTCGACGCCGGTGAGACCCCGTGTCGCGACGCCTCGACCATCGTGTCGTTTCAGCACGGCGAGCTCCAGATCCTGCGCCAAGGCGCACTTCCCGCATCAGAGATCGAACGGGTCCTGTCCGACCCGATGCAATAGAAAGGTTTAAGCGATGTCGTTGAATCTGGGCAGCCTGGGCATGGAAGATGCCTCGTTTGACTTTGGCGGTTCCTACATCATGGCGCTCGACTGCGGCACCACCTCGGTACTTGCGACCATCGTCGACGAGTACGGCTGCATCGTCGCGCAGGCACGTCGCAGCGTCAAAACCAGCTTCCCGCGTCCCGGTTGGGTAGAGCAAGACCCCATGGCGGTCCTTGCCAGCCAGATCGCGGTCATGATGGAAGTCCAGTTTAAGAGCGGTATCCACTCCGACCGCATTGCCGCCATCGGCATCTCCAACCAGCGCGAGACCACGGTGGTCTGGGACCGTGTGAGCGGTCAGCCGATCTATAACGCCATCGTATGGCAGTGCCGCCGTACCGCACCTCTGATCGACGAGCTGGTCGAGCAGGGCGCAGAAGGGCTGGTGCGCTCCCGCACGGGACTCACGCTCGACCCGTATTTCTCGGCCTCCAAGGTGCAGTGGATTCTCGACAACGTCGACGGCGCACGCGAAAGCGCGGCGGCGGGCGACCTCATGTTTGGCACCATCGACACCTGGCTCATCTACAACCTCACCGGCGGCCAGGTCTTTGCCACCGACTACACCAATGCCAGCCGCACGGCACTCTTTAATATCCATACGCTCGATTGGGACGACGACCTGCTGGCACTCTTTGACGTTCCACGTTCCATGATGCCCGAGGTTCGCTGGAGCTCGGGCGACTACGGCCGCGTCGCGAGCGACATCATGACCAACATGCCGCCCATCATGGGCGTGGCGGGTGACCAGCAGGCGTCGCTGTTCGGCCACTGCTGTTTCCGTCCCGGCCAGACCAAAAACACCTATGGCACTGGCTGCTTTATGCTCATGAACACCGGCGACGAGATCGTCGAATCCAAGAATGGCCTGGTCTCCACCATCGGTATCGCTGCGGACGGCAAAGTCAGCTATGCGCTCGAGGGCTCTATTTTTGCCGCCGGCTCAACGATGAACTGGCTTCGCAACAACATGGGCATCATCTCGAGCGTGAGCGAGTCGGCACAACTCGCCGCTTCGATTAGCGACAACGAGGGCTGCTACTTCGTTCCCGCCTTTGCGGGTTTGGGTGCTCCCTGGTGGGACCCGCATGCTCGCGGTATCGTGTGCGGTCTGACCGGCGCCTCGAGCCGTGCGACCATCGTACGTGCCGCCTGCGAATCCATGGCATATCAGAGCTACGACGTGCTGCGCGCCATGGAGCAGGACGTGGGGCTTTCGATCGAGCGCCTGTCTGTCGATGGCGGTGCCTCGCGCAACGAGTTCATCATGCAATTCCAGGCCGACCTGCTGGATATCCCCGTGCTGCAATGCGAGACGGTGGAGACCACGGCAATCGGTGCCGCGTACTTGGCGGGTCTTGCCGTCGGCTATTGGGAAGACCTGGAAGAGCTGGAGCAAAATGCCCAGATCGTTAGGACCTTCCTTCCCCACATGTCCGCCGAGCGCCGCGAGCAAAACCTTGCGGGCTGGCGTGATGCAGTCAAGCGCTCGCTCAGTACCGCACAGTAGGGCCGCGATGAGCTGCTCGATACAACAAACCGCTAAACTAATGCATGGCGTGCGGTAGCGACATTGCTGCGCGCCCTTGTCAGCAAGGCCGTTTTGCGGCCGCAACGAAAGGGGCAATCAACCCATGACCGTCACCTACGATGCGTCCCGTGTGACGCTTGTCGATCACCCGCTCGTTCAGCACAAGCTGTCGATCCTGCGCGATAAAAACACCGGCACCAACCAGTTCCGCCAGCTCGTGCGCGAACTCGCGCTTTTTGACGGCTACGAGGCCATGCGCGACCTGCCTATGGAAGACGTCGAGGTCGAGACCCCCATCACTACCGCCACGTTCAAACAGCTTGCCGGCAAGAAACTCGCCATCGTGCCCATCCTGCGTGCGGGCCTTGGCATGGTCGACGGCATCCTCGACCTGGTGCCCTCCGCTCGCGTGGGCCACATCGGCATGGAGCGCGACGAGGTCACCCACGAGCCGCACGAGTATTACTGCAAGATGCCCAAGGATATCGACCAGCGTATCTGCCTGGTCGTCGACCCCATGCTCGCCACGGGCGGTTCGGCCGAGATGGCCATCAGCTACCTGCGCGAGCGCGGTGTCAAGGACATCCGCATGCTGTGCATCGTCGCGGCCCCCGAGGGTCTCAAGTCGCTGACCGAGAAGGACCCAGATGTGCATATCTATACCTGCGCCATCGACGACCATCTCAACGAGGCTGCCTACATCGTTCCCGGCCTCGGCGACGTCGGCGACCGCATCTACGGCACGCTCTAGTCGCTGGGCTAAGACGGCCGCGGCTGCAAATACGAAGAAACGGTGCGCGCGGACGAACAAAAGGCGACCGCGCGCACTCCTGTTAACGGACGTTTTGCCCTGCAGGGTTCGAGAAAAACGTATTACCGTACCTGCGGCATAAAGAAGGTCTTAAGAAAACGAACAGGTGCGTATTAACCGATGCTTTTTCGGTTGTACTTTAGCGATTGGCTCGTACAATAGTCACCAATGTTTGGCGGGAACTGTTCTGTGAAGCGTTAAAAAGGAAAGTGAGGACGCCAGTGTTTCAGATAGCCGATCTGCTCGCTATCGTTGCAGGCGCCATCGCGGGCGCAATTGCCTTCCTTCCCTTTGTCTTTACGCTCAAGCCGGTTCTTGACGATAAACAGAATGCGGACATGCTCAAGGGTATGGTGAGTCTGGCGGTCTCGGCAATCGCCCTGCTCGTCTTTACCTTGGTTGTGTTTGTGTTGTTCGGAGAGGCATTTCGCATGTTCCTCCTGGGCGAGGCGATCGGCTTCGTGGCCTTTATGGCCGCCTGCACGGTTCGCGTCGCCAAGGCGCTGCGAGATCCTCATGAGGTCGAAAGGTAAGTCGTGGAAATTTTTGAAAAGCTGCCTGATGAGATTAATCATCTGGTCAGCGAGTTCAGCTCCACCCCTGTCGTGGGCGATCTGAGCTGCGGCATCACGCAGTACTCGTTTTGGCTGATCGTCTCCACGATCGTGCTCCTGATCGTCCTGGCCGTGTTCAAGAAGAAGCAGACCCTGGTTCCCAAGGGCTTCTTCGTCAACGGTTTCGAGTACATCATCGAGTACGTCGAGAACGATATCGGCAAGGGCGTCGTGGGTGAGAACTGGAAGAAGCACTTCCCGTTCCTGTGCTCGCTTTTCCTGTTCATCCTGATCAATAACATGATCGGCCTGATCCCGGGAATGAAGCCCGGCACCGGCGCAATCGGCTCCACCGCCGCGCTCGCCATCTTCGCCTTCGTGTACTTCATCTACTACGGATGCAAGGCTCACGGCGTGATCGGCTACATCAAGAGCCTCGCCCCGCAGGGCGTGAGCTTCCCGATGAACGTGCTCGTGTGGGTCGTCGAGCTTTTCTCGACCTTCCTGCGCCTCATCACGCTCGCCGTCCGTCTGTTCTGCAACATGTTCGCAGGACACGTGGTCATGGGCTCGTTCGCCATCATGGCGAGCATGTTCATGCAGCCGCTGCTTCAGCAGGTTTCCGCGGCCCACGCCGTCGGCGCCCTGCCTTCGCTGGCCTGGCTTGCCATCCTCATCCTGATCTATGCGATCGAGCTTGTGGTCGGCGCCATCCAGGCTTACGTCTTCACGGTCCTTACCGCCGTGTATGTCTCCGAGGCAGAGGAGGTCGCGGAGGAGGAGTAGCCTTCCGTTCGCGCCTTAAAGGTAAGGCAATTCGTTAAACCGCCGGTGCCCGTACCCATGGAGCCCGGCAGTTATAAAAAGGTTATCCTGCGTGAAATAAGACACGCACGACAAAGGAGGAATCGTGGGAGTTATCGGTTACGGTCTCGGTGTTATCGGCGCTGGTCTTGCTATCGGCCTGTCTGCTCTGGGTGCTACGGGTGCTATGGCCCGTCAGCCTGAGGTCCAGGGCCGCGTGTTCACCGTCTTCATCATGGGCTCCGCCTTCGGCGAGGCTCTGGCTCTGATCGGCTTCGTTGTCGCGCTGATCGTTAAATAGCACGGAGCGTCAAGTATGAATCTTTCATCCCAGAAGAGCGCGATCGCACTCTCCGCGTCCGCGGCCGCGCTGCTCATGCCGGTTTCCGCGTTCGCCGAGGACGGCGCTGCCGGTGCGGACATCCTCATCCCTAAGATGGCGGAGTTCATCCCGGCGCTTATCGCCTTCCTGATTATCTGGATCGTGCTGGCCAAGGTCGCCCTGCCGGGCATCATCAAAACCATGGAGGAGCGCGGCAAGAAGATCGAGGAGAGCCTCGACGAGGCCGAGAAGACCAAGCAGGAGGCTATCGCCAAGCGCGCTGAGTCCGACTCGATCGTCACCGACGCCCGTCGTCAGGCTGCCGACATCGTTCTCGAGGCCCGTAAGGACGCCGAGTCCGAGCGCGCCCGTATCATCGAGGCTGCTCACAAGGAGGCCGAGGAGATCATCGCCAAGGCCCATACGACCGTCGAGGACGAGCGCAAGTCCATCTACGCCGGTGCCGCGAGCTCCATCGCCGACCTGTCCGTTGCCGTCGCCACCAAGATCGTGGGCGAGGCACTCGAGGACGAGGCCGAGCAGAAGAAGCTCATCGAGCGCTACATCCAGGAAGCAGGTAGCCTGAATGCCGACTAGCCGCTATCAGGACAAGGTGCTCGAGACCTACGCGCGCTCCCTTCTGGAAGCCGCTAAGGCCGAGAACCATGTGTTCGAGGACCTCGAGATGATCGAGCGCCTGGCTTCTGCCAGCCCCGAGATCATCGCCGTGCTCGACACCATGTCCAAGCGCGACCAGCTCGACCTTCTTCCCAAGGTGGCAGCTGCCTTTAAGTATGTTGCCGAGGAAGACGAGGATGTAGTGGGCGTGACCGTCACCACGGCGATCCCGCTCGACGACGAGCTGCGTCAAACCATCACTAAGAAATGCGAGCAGGACTTCGGCCGCAAGGTATTCCTTATCGAGCAGGTCGACCCGTCTATCGTGGGCGGCTTGGTGCTCGAGGCACGCGGCGAGCGTCGTGACATTTCCGTCAAGACGCAGCTGCGCGTCGCGCAGGAGACCCTCGCAAACTCTGCTAATTCGTACGGAGGTGAAGCCTAATGTCCGAAACCCTCAATGCCCAGGATATCGCCAAGAAACTGCAGGAGCAGCTCACGAGCCTCTCCGCGACGGTCGATACGCATGAGGTTTCAACGGTCGACGAGGTAGGCGACGGCATCGCGCGCGTCTCCGGCCTCAAGAGCGCCATGGCAGGCGAGCTTCTGGAGTTCAAGAGCTCCGATACCGGTGAGACCGTCTTTGGCCTTGCCCAGAACCTTGACCGTGACGAGGTCGGTGCCGTTCTGTTCGGTGCCGTCGACTCCATCAAGGAAGGCGACGAGTGCCGCACCACTGGCCGCATTATGGATATCCCTGTGAGCCGCGCCATGCTCGGCCGCGTCGTCAATCCGCTCGGCCAGCCCATCGACGGCCTGGGCGACATCGTCGCCACGCACCGTCGCCCCATCGAGTTCAAGGCCCCCGGCGTCATCGACCGTACCCCGGTGTGTGAGCCGGTTCAGACCGGTCTGCTCGCTATCGACTCCATGGTGCCTATTGGCCGCGGTCAGCGTGAGCTCATCATCGGCGACCGTAAGACCGGTAAGACCGCCATTGCCATCGACGCTATCCTCAATCAGCGCGGCAAGGGCATGGTCTGCATCTATGTCGCCATCGGCCAGAAGGCCTCTACGGTTGCCAACATCCGCGAGACCCTCGCTCAGCACGGTGCGCTCGACTACACCATTATCGTTTCGGCCACCGCTGCCGATTCCGCCCCTATGCAGTACATCGCGCCTATGGCCGGTGCCGCTATCGGCGAGTTCTTCATGTACAACGGTGAGGACGGCAAGCCCGCCAGCGAGACCAACCCCGGCGGCCACGTGCTCGTCATCTACGACGACCTGTCCAAGCAGGCTGTGGCTTACCGTCAGATGTCGCTGACGCTGCATCGTCCGCCCGGACGCGAGGCCTATCCTGGCGACATCTTCTACCTGCACTCTCGTCTGCTCGAGCGTGCAGTCAAGATGTCCAAGAAGAACGGTTATGGCTCCATGACGGCTCTTCCGATCATCGAGACCCAGGACGGCGACGTCTCGGCCTACATTCCGACCAACGTCATTTCCATTACCGATGGTCAGATCTACCTGCAGTCCGAGCTCTTCTTCCAGGGCCAGCGCCCGGCAGTCGACGTGGGCATTTCCGTGTCCCGCGTCGGTGGCGACGCACAGACCAAGGCCATGAAGCAGGTCGCCGGCAACCTCCGTCTGGACCTCGCTTCGTACCAGGAGCTCGCCGGCTTCACGCAGTTCGGCTCCGACCTTGACGAGGCTACGCAGAAGCAGCTTACCCACGGTGCTCGCATGACCGAGCTCCTTAAGCAGCCGCGCTACAAACCGTTCGAGGTTGGCGAGCAGATCGTTACGCTGTTTGCCGGCAACGAGGGCTTCCTGGACGATCTGGAGATCGCCGACGTGCTGCCGTTCCGTGCCGAGCTCGTCGAGTACATGGACAATGGCTTTGGCTCGCTGCTCGACAAGGTTCGCGCCAAGAAGATCGACGATGACACCAAGGCTGAGCTCCTGCGCGTCATCGGCGACTTCAAGCAGCAGTTCATGGCCAAGCACCATGCCGATACGACTGGATCAGAGGAGAACTAAGCCCCATGGCCAACCTTCGCGACATTAAGAAGCGAATCTCCTCGGTTACCACGACCAAGCAGATCACGCGCACGATGGAGATGGTCTCTACGGCCAAGATCCGTCGTGCCCTCGATCGCTCCAAGCAGGCCGAGCCCTATAAGGAGGCGCTGACCGACGT
The DNA here is from genome assembly GCF_002736145.1 of Collinsella aerofaciens. NCBI lineage: Bacteria > Bacillati > Actinomycetota > Coriobacteriia > Coriobacteriales > Coriobacteriaceae > Collinsella > Collinsella aerofaciens. Next base: position 1,583,889 of record NZ_CP024160.1, on the reverse strand, counting down.
CATGTTGACGGTCGCCGGCGACGCCTCCTGTTCGGGCACCGATCCCATGCTGCAGAAGCATGAGAGCGTCAAGCATGGCCTGATTGTCGTTATTGCCTCGGACCGCGGCCTTGCCGGCGGTTTCAATACGACGGTGGAGCGCACGGCCGAAAAGCTCGCCGCTTCTTGGGCGAACGACGGCATCGAGTGCGAGATCATCGCGTGCGGGCGTAAGCCGGCCACGTATTTCCGTGACCGCGCAAACGTCGTCATGCACTTTGAGGGCAACTCCTCTGAGCCCGATTTCAATCAGGCCCGCATGATCTCCTCTCATATCTGCGATGCGTATCGTGCCGGTGAGCTTGACCGTGTCGAGCTTGTCTACCACCACGCCAAGAACCGCGTGGATCAGGAGCTTCGCGTCGAGCATCTGTTGCCGCTCGACCCCGAGATGATCGCTATGGCCCACGGTCCGCGTAAGAACGAGACCGACGCCCCTAAGCGCATCTCGTCCACGTTCGAGTTCGTGCCCTCTCCCGAGCATGTTCTCGGCAAGCTTGTGCCGTCTTATATCCTGACGGTCATCTACCAGGCCCTGATCGATTCGGCGGCTGCCGAGCAGGGTGCACGCCGCAAGGCCATGCACTCCGCGACGGAAAACGCCACCGCGATCATCTCGACCCTTACCCGCACGTATAGTCGCGTGCGTCAGGCTTCGATCACGACCGAGATTAACGAGATCGTCGGTGGAGCCTCAGCATTGGAGGAACAGTAATGGCTAATAACACCGTAAAGCTTGCGGTCGAGGAAGCCACCAAGAAGACGACTGCCGGTGATGGTCGCATCGTGCGTATCATCGGCCCTGTCGTCGACGTCAAGTTTGACGGTGCGGTGCCCCCGATCTACAACGCGCTCACGGTCGAGGCCGAGACCCCGATCGGTCATCTGAGCACGATCCTCGAGGTCGAGAGCCAGCTTCCGGGCGGTGTGGTCCGCACGGTCGCCATGTCCTCGACCGACGGCCTGCAGCGCGGCCTCATCGCCACCGATACCGGTGAGCCCATGAAGATGCCCGTTGGTCCTAAGACGCTCGGCCGCATTTGGAACGTCATGGGCAAGCCCGTCGACGGCAAGCCCATGCCCGAGGTGGAGGAGTTCTATCCCATCCACCATGCAGCGCCCCGTTTCGACGAGCTCACCACCAAGACCGAGATCTTCGAGACCGGCATCAAGGCCGTCGACCTGCTCGAGCCCTACATCCGTGGCGGCAAGACGGGCCTGTTCGGCGGCGCCGGCGTTGGCAAGACCGTTCTGATTCAGGAGCTCATCAACAACCTCGCCCAGGAGCACGGCGGCACCTCGGTGTTCACCGGCGTCGGCGAGCGTACCCGCGAGGGCACCGACCTGTTCCTCGAGATGAGCGAGTCTGGCGTTATCGACAAGACCTGCTTGGTCTATGGTCAGATGAACGAGCCGCCCGGAGCGCGTCTGCGCATCGGTCTGGCCGGCCTTACCACCGCTGAGTATTTCCGTGATCGCGGCCAGGACGTTCTGCTGTTCATCGACAACATCTTCCGCTTCTCCCAGGCAGGTTCCGAGGTTTCCGCACTGCTGGGCCGTATGCCGTCCGCCGTTGGTTACCAGCCCACGCTGGCAACCGAGATGGGCGACCTCCAGGAGCGCATTACCTCGACCAAGACGGGCTCCATTACCTCCGTCCAGGCTGTCTACGTCCCCGCAGACGACCTGACCGACCCGGCGCCTGCCACGACGTTTACGCACCTCGACGCCACTACGGTTCTTTCGCGTAGCATTTCGTCGCTCGGCCTGTTCCCGGCTATCGACCCGCTCGCGTCTTCCTCCGACGCTCTCGATCCCTCGATCGTCGGCGAGGAGCACTACCGTGTCGCCGTCAAGGTCCAGGAGCTCCTGCAGGAGTACTCCGACCTTCAGGACATCATCGCCATTCTGGGTATGGACGAGCTGTCCGAGGAGCAGCGCCTTACGGTCAACCGTGCCCGTAAGATCCAGCAGTTCCTCTCCCAGTCCTTCCACGTCGCCGAGAAGTTCACCGGCAACCCCGGTGTCTACGTCCGCGTCGAGGATACCGTCCGCTCTTTCGCCGAGATTGTCGACGGCAAGGCCGATGACCTGCCCGAGCAGGCTTTCCGCTATGCTTCCACGATTGAGGACGTGCGCGAGCGCGCCCGCAAGATGGGGGAGAAGTAGGTTATGCGTATCCGCATCGTGTGCCCCGTGAGCTGCGCCTATGAGGGCGACGCTGCGTTTGTGTCGATTCCGTCCACGGATGGCGAGTTTGGCGTTCTGCCTGCTCACTCCAGCGAGATCTGCACGATCGACCGCGGTTACGTTCGCGTTTCCGATAAGGCCATGGGCACTGTTGACCACACGTTTGCCGTGGCCGGCGGCTATGCCCAGGTTGCGGACGATGTCGTGACCGTTCTCGCCGAGCGCGCTTGCGATTTGGCGACCGTCGATGCCGACAAGCTTAAAGCTGATATTCAAGGTTTTGAAGAGAAGCTGGGTAATTTGTCGGAGGATGATGCACGCCGCGCCTACCTCTATAATGAAATCGCATGGTGTAAGCTCAAGCTTGCCCAATAGTCAAACGATTTAGCGTTCGACCATTTGCGAACACATCATGCCCGGGATGGCCCAGCCACCCCGGGCATGCTTTTTGAAAGGGTAGACCTTGGATATTATCCGCGTTGAGGGTGGCCACGCCATCGGAGGCTCCGTGCCCGTCTCGGGTGCCAAGAACTCCGCGCTCAAACTCATGGCGGCAACGCTTCTGGCGCCGGGCAAGACGACGCTGCAGAACGTGCCCGATATTTCCGATGTCCACGTGATGGGCAAGGTGCTCAAGGGCATGGGCGCCACGATCGATGTCCTCGACGAGCACACGCTCGAGATCGATACCTCTCAGGTCGATTCTTGGGAGGCCCCCTACGAGCTCGTTGCCAAGATGCGTGCTTCCACCGCCGTCATGGGGCCCCTGCTGGGTCGCTTCCATCGCGCCAAGATCGCCATGCCGGGTGGCTGCAACCTAGGTGCTCGCAAGATCGACATGCATATTCTGGGTCTCGAGGCCCTGGGCGTTGAGTTCGATACCGCCCACGGTTACATCAACGCTAATGCGCCCCAAGGTCTGCGCGGTACCACCGTCACGCTCGAGTTCGCCAGCGTCGGTGCGACCGAGAACCTCATCATGGCCTCTGTGCGCGCACAGGGCACCACGGTTATCGACAATGCCGCCCGCGAGCCCGAGATCGTCGATCTCGCTAACATGCTCAACGAGATGGGCGCCAAGATTGTTGGCGCCGGTACGCCCGTCGTGACTATCGAAGGCGTGGAAGAGCTCCATCCCGTTATCCATCGCGTGGTGGGCGACCGCATCGAGGCCGGTACCTTTATCGTTGCCGGTGCGTTGATGGCCGACGATCGCGGTGTCGATGTCACGGGCTTTTGCCCCATTCATTTGGGCATGGTGCTCAAGAAGATGGAGCTCATGGGTATCGACTGCGAGCGCGTCGAGGATGGCGTCCATGTGAACCGTGCCGGGCGTATCAAGCCGGTCGACATCCAGACGCTTCCGTTCCCCGGTTTCCCGACCGACATGCAGGCGCAGATTATGGTGCTCTCCGCCCTTGCCGACGGCAGTTCCGTTATTACCGAAAACATCTTCGAGAATCGCTTTATGTTTGCCTCTGAGCTGGTGCGCATGGGTGCCAACATTCGTATCGAGAGCCATCATGCCATGATTCATGGCGTCAAGGGCTTCTCGGGTGCACAGGTTACCTCGCCCGATCTGCGTGGCGGAGCGGCCCTCGTCGTAGCGGGCTTGATCGCCGACGGGACGACCGAGGTTTCGGCCATCCATCATATCAAGCGCGGCTACGAGCAGTTTGTCGAAAAGCTGCAGGCGCTCGGCGCGCATGTCGAGCATGCTACCGTCCCCGATCCCGTCATCTACTAATACAGGTTGCCTATGTTTAATAAAAAGCCCCTCGCGGATACCACCACCCGAAGACCCTCAACTGGTGCGCAGGCCAAGATCTATAGTCGCGATAACGTGGCTCGCTATTCCGAGCGCGCTCGTCAACGTCGTCGTAGCCACACGATTCGTCACGTCGCGCTCATTGTCGTGCTTGGCGTGCTGCTGAGTGCCACTACCGCTGCCGGCCTGTGGTTTGCCACCATTATGGGCAAGCTCGGCGATTCTAATGTCATTACCGACAATCTGCGTCGGGTTCTGGTTGACACCGATGAGGCAAAGGATCCGTTCTACGTGCTGCTTCTTGGCACCGACGGCCGTCCGGGCGAAGATACGTATCGTGCCGACTCGATTATCCTGGCACGCATCGACCCCACGCAAAAGCAGGCGACGCTCATTTCCGTTCCGCGCGACACCAAGGTCGAGTACAAGGGCGAGACCATGAAGATCAACGCCTGCCATACCGTTGGCGGCGCCGAGGCCATGGTCGAGGCGGTCAACGAGCTGTGCGGTGTTCAGATTTCCCACTATGCCGAGGTCAGCTTCGACGGTATGCAGGCGCTGATTGATTCGGTTGGCGGTATCGACATTAACGCAACCGATGATGTTGACGACCCCGAGCACCTGGATATTAAGATTACCGCTGGTCAGCAGCATATGGACGGTGCCACCGCCCTTACCTATGCCCGCTGCCGCTACACCTATGCCGACGGCGATTACACGCGCATGCGCCACCAGCGTCAGGTGCTTGGCGCCCTTGCCAACCAGATTCTCAATAACTTCGATGCCACGAAGATTTTTGGCCTGGTTAATTCGCTGTCCGATATGCTCGTAACCGATATGAGCGTTCAGGATATCGTGGCTACGGTCAATGCCATGCGCGGTATGGATGTCGACGGTATCTACTCGGCCAACCTGCCCTCGTACGCCGACGACAGCACCATGATCGACGGCGTGAGCTATGTCTTTGTCTACGAAGACGAGCTTAAGGAAATGATGGAGCGCGTCGATGCTGGCAAGGATCCCAAGGGTCCCAACACCATGGGTCTTTCCGACGGTTCCAGCTCTACGATCGGCGACCTGAACAACAACACGTCTGACGATTACGCAAACGGTACCGCAACCTCATCGGTCAGCTCTGACGATTCTGATGACTCAAGCGATTCGAGCGATTCGGACTACTACGAAGAGCCCACCGGCGACGGCAACGGCTACGAAGCCAACTACTAAGTTACGCGGTTTTACCAAACCGCGTAACCGCTTGACGCTGCAAACCCGCCAGAGCGGCAATCTGCCTTTCAACTTCGGCGGCATGATCAAAAAGTTACGGCGTTTTACCAAACGCCGTAACGGCTCGACGCTGCGCGCCGCCCAAGGCGACAATTTGTCATTCAAAAGGCAGGGCATGACCAGAAGGTCAATGCCCTGCCTTTTTCATGCCAACTTGTTCGCCTTGGACGTCGCTCGCTGACGTTGGCTCAACCTGCGGTGCTGACTACTCCCTTTGCGCCAAAAACCGCCCCGTTCTCGGTTTTGAGGACGGGGCGGTTTTGCTTACCTAGATTGTTCGAGTTCCTTATGCAAAGCGGGCGACGAGCTCCTGGAGCACGTCGGTCATCTTGACGAGCGAACTGACCGGGACGAACTCGTTGACGCCGTGGTAGCAATAGCCGCCGGTGGAAAGGTTGGGGCAGGGCAGACCGCGGAACGACAGCTGGGCGCCGTCGGTGCCGCCGCGAATCGGCAGCACTTGGGGCTCAACGCCGCAGGCAAGGTAGGCTTCCTTGGCAACATCAATAAGCTCGGGATAGTCACGAACGATCTCGGCCATATTTCGATACTGCTGCTTAATCTCGACCGTCACGCGCTCCTCACCCAGACGCTGGTTGAGCATCGAGGCGGCGGCATCAATAAGGTCGAGTTTCTGCTGGAACTTGGCGGCGTCATGGTCGCGGACGATATAGCGCGCCGTGGCGTGATCGACGGTCGCAGATACACCCTCAAGGTGATAAAAGCCCTCGTAGCCCTCCGTATACTCCGGGCGCTGCACGTAGGGGAGCAACGCGTTGAAGTCGCAGAACAGATTGCCTGCGTTGACCATACGGCCCTTGGCGTCGCCCGGGTGGATGGACTGGCCCTCAAAGCGGATGGTCGCCTCGGCGGCGTTAAAGCACTCCCACTCCAGCTCGCCGATGGGGCCGCCGTCGACCGTGTAGGCGTACTTGCAGCCAAAGGTATCGATATCCAACAGCTCGGCTCCGTGGCCGATCTCCTCGTCAGGGCAGAAGCAAATGCCGAGTGCGGGATGGGGCAGAGAGGGGTCCTGAGCGATACGCGCGACAAGCGACATGATCTCGGCGACGCCTGCCTTGTCGTCCGCGCCCAGCAGCGTGGTGCCATCGCTGCAGACCAGGTCCTCACCCGCGAGGTCGTTCAGGGCGGGAAGCTTGGCGGTACTCATGGCAACGGGCTTACCGTCAACCGTGCCGCAGACCAGGTCGCCGCCTTCGTAGTGTACGATGTGCGGCTTCACGCCGGCGCCCGGTGCAACTTCGGTGGTGTCGAGATGGGCGATCAGGCCCAGGGCGGGCTTGTTCTCAGCGCCCGCACTTGCGGGGATATGCGCGCAGACATAGGCGTGCTCGGTCACGTGGGCATCTTCCGCACCAAGCTCGCGCAGCTCTTCAGCCAGCACGTTGGCAAGGTCAAACTGAACGGCGCTCGAGGGTACCTGGTCGCAGTTTGCATCCTCGGACTGCGTGTTGATCTGGACGTAGCGCAAAAAGCGCTCGAGGACATCGGGGTTCGTGGTGGTGTTTTCCATAAAGACCGCTCCAATCTTGGTCGTCGTGTGCAACAAGAACTCTAGCACGGTATGCCACGGCATACCGCGACGCTTGGATGGGGTAGAATCAGCCATTGAATGCAGAAGGGACGGAAGATCATGGATACGACAAATAGCTCGCGCGAACTACATCTGACGGTGGCGAACGAAGACTACTTGGAGTGCATGGTTCGCATTGAAAACGAAGAGGGGGAAACCAACGGCGTGCGATCGGTCGACATCGCGCAGCGCCTTGGCGTCTCCAAGGCATCGGTCAATAAAGCGGTTTCGGCGCTCAAGGCATCCGAGCTTGTCGAGCAATCGCACTACGGCAAGGTAATCCTGACCGATCGCGGCCGCGAGGTTGGCACGGCTATCTGGTACCGTCATCGCCTCATCCGCACGTTTTTGGTTCAGGAGCTCGGTGTCGAATTTGAGCGAGCCGATTCCGAGGCCTGCATGATGGAGCATGCGCTATCCGAGGACACGATGAACCGCTGGCTCGCCTATCTCGAAAAGCAGGGAATCAGCGTCGAGGAATAGCGGGATATATATGGATACGAGTTATTACAATCGCTTTGGTGCCGAGGAACTTACGCGCCGCTTGTCGAGCGAGACCTTGTTGGCGCAGGGCCCCATGGGCAGTGTTCTGTTGAGTGAGTACGATGCCGCCGATATTCCACCGGCGTTTTGGAATCTGGCAGAGCCGCAGACCGTTTCTCGTATCCATCGCTTGTATGTCGCCGCCGGCGCGCAGGTACTCATTACCAATACCTTTCAGGCATCAAGCTATGCCCTCAAGCACGACCAGATTGCGCCGTCCGTGGCGGAGGTCAATCGCGGGGCCGTCGACGATGCCCGCCAGGCGCACCCTCAGCTGCTGCTAGGCTCGATGGGTCCGATCGGTATTGAGTGGTTTGCCGAGGACTCGGCCGAGTTTCGTGAGATCCGAGGCATTGCGCGCGAACAGGCGCACGCCTTGCTCAATGCTGGTGTTGACGGTCTGCTGATCGAGACGGTGACGTCTATCCGTAATTTGCAGCCCATGCTTGCCGGCGCCCGAGATGCCGCCGACGGCATGCCTGTTCTGGTGAGTTTTGTCGTTGACGATAAGGGCGACCTGTTGGGCGATGGCCTCAACATCGAGGCAGCCGTTTTGTACGCCGAAAAACACGGCGCAAACTCGGTTGGTGTTAATTGCTGTTCGCTTGCGGCCGCGAACGCGGCGGTGCCCAGGATGGTTGCATCGGCGACTACTCCCGTCACGGTGCGTCCCAACGTGGGCGATCCGGTCCAGACTCAGGATGGCCCCGTATGGCACGAGAACCCCGAAGCTTTCGCGCGCGCATGCATCGAATGGAGACATGCCGGTGCCGCAATGGTGGGCAGTTGCTGTGGAACCACGGCAATCACTACGGCAGCGATGGCCGAGGCGCTCGATATATAAAGGGCAAAACCGCTCCATACGGGGCGGTTTTTTATTGCTTGCATGTCCTCGGCAGCATTTGCCCAAATGGTGAATGCTGGTGCCGGCAGGTTGCCGAGTGCATGTTGCGGGTATACCCCATGCGTACCATGATCCAAACACTGTGAGGTGTCTGCGCGTGTGCGCGATAATTCATTTTGGAACTGACGGTTGGCGCGCTCGCGTCGATAAGGACTTCACTGCCGATAACGTTGCCCGTATCGCCGATGCCGTCGGCGAGTTGTGGCAAAAGACCAATCCGGGCAAAACGGTATATATAGGGTTCGACACCCGGCCCCTGGCGCGCGAGTTCGCTGAGCTTGCGGCGGGCGTGCTAGCAGCGCACGGGCTGGACACCGTGCTCGCTTCGCGACCTGTTCCGACCCCTGCCCTTACGTGGGCGGCGGCTTATGACGGTGAGGCGTGCGGCGCGCTCATGGTGACGGGGTCCCATCATCCGCAGGGTTATCTGTGCCTCAAGATTCGCATGGGTGACGGCTCGACCGCCAACCAGGATGTCATCGAAGAGCTCGAAGAGACCATGGCTCCCGAGCCAATGGGGATCGAGGGGCAATATCGCACCGCGGATATCATTCCTGACTATATGCAAGCGGTGGCATCGTTTGTCGATGCCGAAGCCATCCGCGCCGCGCACTTGCGCGTGGTTGTCGACCCCATGGGCGGCGCAGCCCAGGGCTATCTAGCCGACTTGCTGCGCGAGCTTGGCGTTGAGGTGCACGAGATTCACGCCGGGCAGGCGTCTGATCAAGAAGATATCTGCCCCGACCCCGTTGAGCCTTGGGTGGACACTTGCGAGCGCACGGTTATCGAGGACGGAGCTTGCGCTGGCCTGGTGACCGACGGCGACGCCGACCGTATCGGCGCGGTTGACGAGCGCGGCAGATATATACATCCGCATCAGATCATGGCGCTCGTTTTAGGCGACTTGGTTCAATTTCGTAATTTGGAGGGGCGCGTCGTCGTCAATCTTTCATGCTCGACGCTCGTGCGTCGCATTGCCGAGGCGCTTGGCTGCCGCGTGACCGTCAAACCAGTCGGTTTCAAATATATAGCGGCGGAGATGAAGAAGGGCGGCGTCCTCATGGGCGGCGAAGAAGCCGGTGGTATCGGCATCGCCGCGCATATGCCCGAGCGCGATGGAATCCTCGCCTGTCTGATTCTGTGTGAGCTTATGGCAAAGACGGACGCGCCTTTGGGCGTTCTGGTCGACCAACTCGAGGACAGTTTTGGTAAGACGAGTTACGGTCGACGCGATTTGCGCCTTGAGGCCGAAGATGCCGAAACGTTACGAACCCTGCTGCCGGGCGTAAACCCCAAGTCGATTTGTGGCAAGGTGCCGCAAAACGTTAGTCATATGGATGGCTTGCGTTTAGCATTCGAGGATGACACGTGGCTGCTGGTCCGTCCTAGCGGGACCGAACCAGTGGTGCGCGTCTACGCCGAGGGGTTCTCGGTGGAAGAACGTGATGAGTTGCTCGATGCTGGCTGTGCTTTAGCTAGGGGAACGTATCCGCTTTAACCATGAGACTGCCTTATATAAAGAGATGCTCGGCGAGCGGTAGTTAACGGCTGGCAAACGTTAGTCGGATCCCAAACTGTGTAGGAAATGTGTACGCCCAGATTCCCGCCCCCGGGGCCCCTCCGGTCTGGCAATATATCTCCTTGCCGCGCGGCCCGGTCGGACCGGACCAGCCGCCAGGCGTGCACCTTGAGAACCGGATACTGCGAGGATGGACACTTACTTCAGTGTCGCATCCGGGCAGACATCGAACCATTTGAAATGGTCTAACTTGGATTTGTTTTTCGCAAGGCCGCCGAGAGGCGGCCCCGAGAAATTCCTTTTCCTATACTAAAACCATATGAATCGAACGGAACCGATCAGCGATGAACTGAGAGGACCGGACGGGCTCGAAGCCCATACATTTTGGACGGAGAGTTCGATCCTGGCTCAGGATGAACGCTGGCGGCGCGCCTAACACATGCAAGTCGAACGGCACCCATCTTCGGATGGAAGCGAGTGGCGAACGGCTGAGTAACACGTGGAGAACCTGCCCCCTCCCCCGGGATAGCCGCCCGAAAGGACGGGTAATACCGGATACCCCGGGGTGCCGCATGGCACCCCGGCTAAAGCCCCGACGGGAGGGGATGGCTCCGCGGCCCATCAGGTAGACGGCGGGGTGACGGCCCACCGTGCCGACAACGGGTAGCCGGGTTGAGAGACCGACCGGCCAGATTGGGACTGAGACACGGCCCAGACTCCTACGGGAGGCAGCAGTGGGGAATCTTGCGCAATGGGGGGAACCCTGACGCAGCGACGCCGCGTGCGGGACGGAGGCCTTCGGGTCGTAAACCGCTTTCAGCAGGGAAGAGTCAAGACTGTACCTGCAGAAGAAGCCCCGGCTAACTACGTGCCAGCAGCCGCGGTAATACGTAGGGGGCGAGCGTTATCCGGATTCATTGGGCGTAAAGCGCGCGTAGGCGGCCCGGCAGGCCGGGGGTCGAAGCGGGGGGCTCAACCCCCCGAAGCCCCCGGAACCTCCGCGGCTTGGGTCCGGTAGGGGAGGGTGGAACACCCGGTGTAGCGGTGGAATGCGCAGATATCGGGTGGAACACCGGTGGCGAAGGCGGCCCTCTGGGCCGAGACCGACGCTGAGGCGCGAAAGCTGGGGGAGCGAACAGGATTAGATACCCTGGTAGTCCCAGCCGTAAACGATGGACGCTAGGTGTGGGGGGACGATCCCCCCGTGCCGCAGCCAACGCATTAAGCGTCCCGCCTGGGGAGTACGGCCGCAAGGCTAAAACTCAAAGGAATTGACGGGGGCCCGCACAAGCAGCGGAGCATGTGGCTTAATTCGAAGCAACGCGAAGAACCTTACCAGGGCTTGACATATGGGTGAAGCGGGGGAGACCCCGTGGCCGAGAGGAGCCCATACAGGTGGTGCATGGCTGTCGTCAGCTCGTGTCGTGAGATGTTGGGTTAAGTCCCGCAACGAGCGCAACCCCCGCCGCGTGTTGCCATCGGGTGATGCCGGGAACCCACGCGGGACCGCCGCCGTCAAGGCGGAGGAGGGCGGGGACGACGTCAAGTCATCATGCCCCTTATGCCCTGGGCTGCACACGTGCTACAATGGCCGGTACAGAGGGATGCCACCCCGCGAGGGGGAGCGGATCCCGGAAAGCCGGCCCCAGTTCGGATTGGGGGCTGCAACCCGCCCCCATGAAGTCGGAGTTGCTAGTAATCGCGGATCAGCATGCCGCGGTGAATGCGTTCCCGGGCCTTGTACACACCGCCCGTCACACCACCCGAGTCGTCTGCACCCGAAGTCGCCGGCCCAACCGCAAGGGGGGAGGCGCCGAAGGTGTGGAGGGTGAGGGGGGTGAAGTCGTAACAAGGTAGCCGTACCGGAAGGTGCGGCTGGATCACCTCCTTTCTAGGGAGATACATTCTTAGAGAGAAACACTTTAACTCGAATAGAGGGCAGGAGCCCGTCCGGTAGATGTCCCGCCACGGATGATTCCCCGCAGCACCCGGTCCCCGGGGTCGCACCCGCGTACCTTGAGAGCCGCATAGCGATAGGAGAGAGATGGAAGATCCGAATCTTCCAGACTCGATTCTTTTCTGCGATTTAAAGACAGAATGATAGCAATCATTCATCCGATCCAAACAAGAAGAATTCACTTAATTATGAGTGAGGAGCATCTGATCGCGAGCACAGTCAAGACTGTGCCGCGGTATGAGATACCCGAATTGCGACATACGAGCGCTATTCATGATATCGATTAATTGACTTAATTAGCGACACGTGGATATCCCGCGGGCCCGATGCGGTCCCGCAAGATACCACGGGCGCACGGCGGATGCCTTGGCACAGGGAGCCGATGAAGGACGCGGCAAGCTGCGATAATCCCCGGCGAGGAGCACACATCCTTCGACCCGGGGGTCTCCGAATGGGCGAACCCATGCACAGCAGTGTGCATATCCCCCCGCTGAACACATAGGCGGGGGGAGGACAACCCGGGGAACTGAAACATCTAAGTACCCGGAGGAGAGGAAATCAATCTCGAGACTCCCCGAGTAGCGGCGAGCGAAAGGGGACCGATGGCCAAACCGTCGAGCGGGCATACCCGGCAGGGGTTCCGCCGACGGGGTTGCAGGGCCGCGCATCCGGGGGCTGCCGCCCCCGGGCGCAGGTCCGGCTGGGGAGCGGAACGGCATGGGAGGGCCGGCCGCAGCGGGTGACAGCCCCGTACGCGAACCCAGACCGGACGGCGCGACGCGGTCCCTGAGTAGGGCCGGGCACGTGAAACCCGGTCCGAACCTGGGTGGACCACCATCCAAGCCTGAGTACTACCCTGTGACCGATAGCGCACCAGTACCGTGAGGGAAAGGTGAAAAGCACCCCGGGAGGGGAGTGAAACAGTACCTGAAACCGTGCGCCCACGAGCAGTCGGAGCACCCTTGTGGTGTGACGGCGTGCCTTTTGTAGAATGAGCCAGCGAGTCGCTGGCGCGGGGCGAGGTTAACCGAAAGGGAGCCGGAGCGAAAGCGAGCCTTAACAGGGCGACTTGAGTCCCGCGCCGCGGACGCGAAGCCGGGTGAGCTATCCGTGGGCAGGCTGAAGCGGGGGTAAGACCCCGTGGAGGGCCGAACGCACGTCGGTTGAAAACGGCGGCGATGACCTGCGGATAGGGGTGAAAGGCCAATCAAACCCGGAGATATCTCGTTCTCCCCGAAATAGCTTTAGGGCTAGCGTCGCGCGTTCACCGCCGGAGGTAGAGCACCGGATGGACGAGGGGGCTTCGCCGCCTACCGAATCCAACCGAACTCCGAATGCCGGCGGCCCAGAGCGCGGCAGTCAGAGCATGTGGGCTAAGCTGTGTGCTCGAGAGGGAAACAGCCCGGACCGCCCGCTAAGGTCCCCAAGTTCCAGCCGAGTGGCAAAGGATGTGCGTCCGCCCAGACAACCAGGATGTTGGCTTAGAAGCAGCCATGCATTCAAAGAGTGCGTAACAGCTCACTGGTCGAGTGGACATGCGCCGACAATACACGGGGCTAAGCTGGACACCGAAGCGGCGGGATTTTACCTAAGTAGAATCGGTAGGGGAGCTTCCCATGGGCGGAGAAGCCGGAGGGCGACCGACGGTGGAGCGCATGGGAGTGAGAATGCTGGCATGAGTAGCGAGAGACGAGAGAGTAACTCGTCCGCCGTGAACCCGAGGTTTCCTGGGCAAGGCTAATCCTCCCAGGGTCAGTCGGGGGCTAAGGCGAGGCCGGTAGGCGTAGCCGACGCGCAGCAGGCAGACATTCCTGCACCGCGCACGCGGCGCTACGACCGACGGGGCGACGGATGGGGGTGGCTCGGCGGGGTTCTGGACGTCCCCGTGATGGAGCGCGGCCCGCGGACCAGGGAAATCCGGTCCGCACGAGGGCGAGGCTCCGGACGAAGCGATTGAGCGAAGCGAGTGAGCCCGAGGTCCCTAGAAAAACCCCTAGGCAGGCGCGTGCGCGCCCGTACCGCAAACCGACACAGGTGGGTGGGTAGAACATACCGAGGCGATCGGGTCAACCATGGTCAAGGAACTCGGCACAATGGCCCCGTAACTTCGGGAGAAGGGGTGCCCGCGCGTACGTGAACCGGCTTGCCCGGGGAGCGGAGGCGGGCCGCAGTGGAGAGGCCCAAGCGACTGTTTACCAAAAACACAGGACTCTGCAGAAGCCGCAAGGCGACGTATAGGGTCTGACGCCTGCCCGGTGCCGGAAGGTCACGCGGAGGGGTTAGCCGCAAGGCGAAGCCCCGAAGCCAAGCCCCGGTAAACGGCGGCCGTAACTATAACGGTCCTAAGGTAGCGAAATTCCTTGTCGGGTAAGTTCCGACCTGCACGAAAGGCGCAACGACTTGGGCGCTGTCTCGACCATGGACCCGGTGAAATTGCACTGGTCGTGAAGATGCGACTTACCCGCGGAAGGACGGAAAGACCCCGTGAACCTTCACTGCAGCTTGGCATTGGCCGCTGGTCCCGCGTGTAGAGGATAGGCAGGAGGCACAGATCCGGAGGCGCCAGCCCCCGGGGAGCCGCCCTTGGAATACTGCCCTCGCGCGACCGGCGTCCTAACCCGAGGCCGTCAACCGGCTCGGGGACCGTGCCAGGCGGGCAGTTTGACTGGGGCGGTCGCCTCCTAAAGGGTAACGGAGGCGCGCGAAGGTCCGCTCGGGACGGTCGGCAACCGTCCTTTTGAATGCAAGAGTACAAGCGGGCTTGACTGCGAGGCCCACAAGCCGAGCAGGTGCGAAAGCAGGCTCTAGTGATCCGGCGGCCCCGAGTGGGTGGGCCGTCGCTCAACGGATAAAAGGTACTCCGGGGATAACAGGCTGATCTTGCCCAAGAGTCCACATCGACGGCAAGGTTTGGCACCTCGATGTCGGCTCATCGCATCCTGGGGCTGGAGCAGGTCCCAAGGGTACGGCTGTTCGCCGTTTAAAGCGGTACGCGAGCTGGGTTCAGAACGTCGTGAGACAGTTCGGTCCCTATCCTCCGTGGGCGCAGGAGAATCGATGGAGGCTGCCCCCAGTACGAGAGGACCGGGGTGGACGCACCTCCGGTGAACCGGTTGTCGACCAACGGCACGGCCGGGTAGCCGCGTGCGGCGCGGATAACCGCTGAAGGCATCTAAGCGGGAAGCCGTTCCAGGGATTAGTTCTCCTTCCGGTAAGGGCCCAGGTAGACTACCTGGTCGATAGACGGCAGGTGCAAGGCTGGCGACAGCCTCAGCCGAGCCGCACTAATCGCCCGAGCTCTTCCG